>JAZORB010000077.1:0-48366 GCA_045656385.1 Eubacteriales bacterium
CCCTCGGCCTTTTTTCTCATATTCGCGGCAAATACATGCGCAAAGCGCGCACAAGCACGCTTTATCCCGAGCTCATCCGAAATATCATCGTCAATCTTACATTCGGTAAGTACAGCGGCGGCAGCGGAAGAATATGCCAAAGCTTCATTATCCTCACACATCATCTTTTTACGAAGCGGATGAACAACACACTTACGCTTTTTATGCTCAGGCCTGATATCTGATAGAACCATTCTCACTATTGCAAGAAAGGCAAAATCGTAGCTTAGAGTAAGGCGCGAAATACATCCGGTATGCTTACCCATTGAACGGCAAAGTCCACAATAAACAGACTTATACGTTTCCAGCTCGCACACGCGAAGCTCCGGCTGGTACGGTTTAATATAGCCGAACAATTGTATCACTCCTTTACTTAGCTTTTATAATGATACTATACTTTATACTTAAATACAATAAATAATGTGTAAATAAAGTACTACGTTGCTACGCTTAACTTTTATTAAAAATGAAAAAAGACAAGTCTATGACTTGTCTTTTTCATATATGGGGTGAATGATGGGATTCGAACCCACGGCCTTCAGGGCCACAACCTGACGCTCTAACCAACTGAGCTACACCCACCATATGGCGCGCCTTGAGGGACTCGAACCCCCGGCCTACTGCTTAGAAGGCAGTTGCTCTATCCGGCTGAGCTAAAGGCGCATCATATCGGGGTACGAATGAACGTCCGAAGACATTCATTCTGTCCCTATGGAGCGGGTGATGGGAATCGAACCCACGCGACCAGCTTGGAAGGCTGGAATTCTACCATTGAACTACACCCGCGTATTTCGGTCTCTTTCAAAACCGCCCTAATATAATACCACAAAATGAAGCATTTGTCAATAGGTAAATTGAAAAAAAACGAAGATTTTTGAAAATATTTTTGTTTTTACTCAAATTCTCGCCGTCTGCTATCAAAAAGATCGTAATATGCGCGGATATTTTCAAGCTCGCTCCAATGTTTTACACCGGCAGGGTCGCCATCGAGGTCATATATCTTCGCTCCGCGCATGGAGAGCAGGAAGGGTGAGTGAGTTGAAATGACAAGCTGACAGCCGTAAAAACGCACGGCTTCTTCGAGGAAAGTTGCTAGCTCGCGCTGGAGTTTTGCCGAAAGACTGTTCTCCGGCTCGTCGAGAAGATAGAGCGCGTTTGACTCGATCTTGCGCGTAAAGTAGGCAAATGCACTTTCGCCGTTTGAATGCATTCGGTATTCGGCATTTCCGAGGCGACGGGCAGTATACTGCGATTTCGTGCTTTTTCTGATCTCGTTTCTCTTTCGAAGTTCTTCATAATCTTCAAGGCTCTTCATCTGCCAACCGCTGTGTGTGAGTTCACCGTGAAGATTTTCGTATTCCTCAAGAATGCTCTCGCGGCGGCGATCGATGCCCTCGTTTATCGCGCGGATGTCGAGAAGGTAATCAAAAACTCCGTCGCTCGTTATGATCGCGCTTTCCCGCGGAACTTTGCGCGTACCGTTGTATATTTCGTAATCGCAATAGGAGAGATAATCCTCGATTATCGGAGAATTATTGAACGGCGCGGTGCGCGCGAGCTTCAGCTTTTCCGCGATCACGTTAAGAACGGTAGATTTACCCGATCCATTGCCGCCGTAAAATATCGTTATCGGTTCAAACTCGATCTTCGAGAGCTTTTTATGCGGAAAAATGCCGAAGGGATACTGATTCGAGGCATAGCACTGCATATCGAGTTTGGTAAGACTTCCGGATTTGCTGGAAAGTAAATAATCAAGCTCATCCGCATCGGTCGGCAGGGTAAATGATCTCAGATATTGCATCGTGTGCCTCCTTTTTTCTTTAATTATAACATATAAAAGAGTTTTTGTCAATTTTCTCTTGCTAAAATAATATTTTTATGATAAAATATAATAAATATTACTTTAATGAGGACTAAAATGCTCTCAAAACTACTGCCTTACAGAATTTTTGATAAATTCGATGACATAACGCCAGAATATCTTTCATCCCTCGGTGTGCGATTTCTGTTCAGCGACGTGGACAATACTCTTGCGCCATACGAAGTCCCCGAGCCCGATGAGCGTATCCGCTCGTGGCTTGATTCGCTGAAGGACGCGGGGATCACGGTCGTTCTTGTGTCCAACAACCACGGCGATCGCATTGAGCTTTTCAACCGCACTCTCGGTCTTGCCGCCTACGCCGATTGTAAAAAGCCGGGCAAGAAACGTCTTGGTGAGATAATGAAAAGTATCGGTGCTACCGCCGACAACAGCGCATTTCTCGGCGACCAGATATTCACGGACGTGCTTTCGGCGCGCAATCTCGGCATAAAAATTGCTCTGCTCGTCCCGCCTATCAAGGACAAGCTGACCCTCTTTTTCCGCTTCAAGCGCGCGATGGAGAAACCTATAATTCGCAGATATTATAAAATACACGGAGGCGAAAAGAAATGATGACTGCAAAATTCGGTCCCGCGGGCAACTGCGATGCCTTTTACGCCTCGGGCAGAAAAGCAACTCTGCAAGCGCCCGAGTGGCTTCGCGAGATTGGTCTTGACGCCTATGAATTTCAAGCCGGAAACGGTCTGCGTGTTTCGGACTCGACGCTGACTGCCATAGGCAAGCAGGCAAAAGAGCACGGAATTGCAATGTCACTCCACACGCCATATTTCATCTCGCTTTCGGGCGTTGACCCCGAAAAGAGGCTTAAAAGTATCACTTATATCAAAGATTCGCTTCACGCAGCTTCTCTTCTCGGCGCGGACATAATCGTCATCCACACGGGAAGCGCGGCGAAGATCTCGCGCGAGGAAGCGCTCTCGCTTGCCGCGGATACTCTTTACAAAACTCTTGAAGAGATCGGAGATCAACCGATCAAGCTCGGTCTTGAAACAATGGGTAAGATCAATCAGCTGGGCACGCTCGAGGAAGTCATCTCGCTTTGTAAGATCGATCCCATCCTCTGCCCTGTTGTTGACTTCGGTCATCTGAATGCACGTGCCGTGGGCGGTTTCTTCCCCAACGCAGATGCTTACCGCAAGGTCTTTTACTCTATCGGCGAGACTCTCGGGGATTCTTATGCAAAGAATCTGCACTGCCATTTTTCGAAGATTGAATACACATCCGCAGGCGAGAAACGCCACCTGACCTTCGAGGATACTCTCTACGGCCCCGATTTCGCACCTCTGGCAGAAGTTATTGCCAAAGACGAGCTTTCGCCCCGCATCATCTGTGAGTCCGCAGGAACGCAGGCTGAAGACGCGCTTGCGATGAAGAATACTCTGAAAAATTTAATTTAACTTATATACGGAAGGAAAAAGAAAATGTCTAAACTTCAGAAACTTCGCGCCGCTATGGCGGAAAAAGGCTTTGACGCCGTTATCATCACATCCGAGGTAAACCAGAGATATATCACGGGCTTCAATTTTCAGGACGGACTTGTTCTTGTAACAGCAACCCGCGCAGTTCTCATCACCGACTTCCGCTACATCGAGGCTGCAAAGGCTTCGAAGGCGGCAGGTATATTTGAGATCATCACTCCCGACAAGCGTCAGTCCGCAGTCGTTGCAGAGATTGTCAAGGATTGTGGCGGCAAGGTTGCCGCAGTTGAAGAGGCAAAAATCTCCCTTTCGGGTTACGAGGCGTTCAAGGCGGCTCTTGAGGGCTGCGAGGTCAAGGGTGGCGCTTCTGCCATCATCGACGGTCTTCGCGAATTCAAGGATGCCGAGGAGATCGCTTCCACTGCGAAGGCGCAGGATATCGCCGACGCGGCATTCAAGCACATCATCGAATTCATCCGCCCCGATATGACAGAGATCGACGTTGCTCTCGAGCTTGAATTCTTCATGCGCGCACACGGCGCAGAGTCCACCGCTTTCGATACCATTGCAGTATCCGGTAAGGCATCCTCCCTCCCCCACGGTGAGCCGAGAAACGTTCAGCTTGAGAAGGGCTTCCTCACCATGGACTACGGAGCAAAGATCGACGGCTACTGCTCGGATATGACCCGTACCATTGTCATCGGCAAGGCTGACGCCGAGATGAAGCGACTTTACAACACCGTTCTTGAAGCACAGCTTGCAGCTCTTGCCGCTGCAAAGCCCGGTGCGCTCTGCCGCGAGATGGACAAGATCGCGCGCGACATTATTGACAATGCAGGTTACGCGGGAACCTTCGGTCACTCGCTCGGCCACGGTGTCGGAATGTATATCCACGAGGCTCCCGGACTTTCGCAGAGAGTTATGCCCGCCGACCGCAAGCTCACCCCCGGTCACATCGTCACCTTCGAGCCCGGAATCTACATCGAGGGCAAGTACGGATGCAGAATTGAGGATATGGTTGCCGTTCTCGAGGACGGAATCCTCAACTTCACACACTCTCCCAAGGAGCTCATTGAAATTTGCTAAATGATCCGCTTAAATGCATCTTTTAGGCATTTAAGCGCAAGATACACCGCGAGTTTACCCCACTCTACTGCGAGTAGAGTGGGGTATTTTTTGATTCTACCTTGATTTTTGAGAGGTAGGTTGCTTCTACCGCTCTTTTGGAATATAATATGGTCAGCAAAAACACGCGAGGTATAACATGAGCAACGCAGAAGCAAGAAAACTACTCCCCAACTACACACTCGGCGAAGAGCTTTGGAATTCGATCACCCACGGGCTCGGAGCTCTGTTCGGCATACTCGTGCTTGTCACGACCCTGATGAAGGCCGAGGGCGCACGCGAGACTGTCGCATGCGCGATATATGGCGCATCGCTGATACTTCTCTACTCCGTATCCTGTGTCTATCACTCGCTCACGCCCTGCGTCGGCAAGCGCGTGATGCAGATACTCGATCATTGCACGATCTACCTTCTCATTGCGGGAACATACACTCCCGCCGCGCTGATAGGCGTTTACAACGCAGATCAAAAAACAGCTTGGGTGGTGTTCGTGCTTGTATGGACACTTCTCGTCCCTGCTGTAATTCTGACAGCCGTGGATATGGAGAAATTCAGCAAGGTATCAATGGTATTTTATATCGGCATGGGCTGGTGCATCGTGATCGACTTCTCCGCCGCTGTTGCGGGAATGGGCGCGACGGGATTCGGCTTTATGCTCGCCGGCGGAATCGCCTATACAATCGGCGCCGTATTATACGGACTTGGCAAAAAGCGCAGATATATACACTCGGTATTCCATATTTTCGTTGTCATCGGAAGTGTGCTTCAGTATATCAGTATAATTGAATATTGTATGTAAAATCAAAGCCGACCGCGTTGCGGTCGGCTTTGTGTTTAAGAATACATATACAAAAGAATCTTCGATTCGTGTTTATCAAGCTTGATTTCTATACCCTTTCGGAGGTCATCGGGGCAATAATCCGTCATAGTACCGCTATCTGCATCGTATACGTGATACGTGGGAGCGTTGCCGACATACGGGAATTTCAAAAGGAACGAATCTTCCTCCGCATCCGCATTTCGAACTATCTGCACGAATCCGCGGCGTTTTTCGGCGTCGTCAAACTGCATTGCATACCAATCCTCCGTCGAGCCGCGGCATTCCGTGATCGGATAATAATCGCCGTCAAGCTCAACCTCTGCGACCTTACGCCAGAGCTCCTGCAAAGCGCGCAGTCTGAGAGCAGTTGCATCATCGATATCATAGCGAACCATATCAGTCATAGAGGGCGCAAACGCATTATAATAAGCAAATTCATCCGCGTCCCTTTCCTTGCCGTCATATTTACCTGTTTCGGGGTCGAACCAGTTCATATTGTGTGCGCGGAAATAGGGGATCCACTCGAACATCTCGCGGTGCTGTTTCTGCTTGATCGGGTGGTCACCGTAGCCGACGTCGGTATAGTGAAGCGTGATCGCGCGGCGCATCGTTTCAAGGTCATTTCGACGTCCGCCTGAAGCGCAGGAGTCGATGATGAGTCCGGGATTGCGGAGCACAAGCTCATCCCAATATGCGAGGTAGCCCATCGCGTGGCGGTTTTCAAGGAATCCGATGCGGTCAGGTGCCTCGTTTTCCTTCCATATCGGGAGCGGATCGAAATTGAAATCCTGACGGTAGATCTTCACACCCGATGCCTTGATTATTGAATCTACGCGGTCGGTGATCCACGCTCTTGCCTCGGGGTTTCCGAGATCGAAGAGCTTATTTTCACTCTCACCAACCGAAAGAAGCCATTCGGGGTGCTCTAGGTCGATCTCCTCGCCCTTGCGCACGCGCTCGGGCTCAAACCAAAGAAGAAAATCAATATCATTCTCTTTACACGCCTCACCGATAGGACCAAGTCCTCGCGGGAATCGGTTTTCATCAACCTTCCACGTGCCGATGCGAGGCCAGTTGTAGTCGCAGGGATACCAGCCCGCGTCGACCCACCAGACATCGGGCTTCATACCCTTTCTTAAATACTCCGAAAGCGCGTGAAGCTGATTCTCCTCTGTTGCACCCGTAAACTCGGGCTTACCCTCTGCGCGGAAATAATGCAAGCAGAGCTTGGGCGGCATCTTTGCGCCGTTATCCTTGGGCAGAATGTGGGCAAAATAGAATCTTCTCCAGATGTTGATACCTCTGTATTCACTGCCCACGCCGTAAGCCATGAGGGTAAGCCTGGGCGATGTGAAGGACTCACCGGGGGAAAGACGGGTGTGACATCTGTCCTGGCCACAGAGGAAGGATATGCCCTTCTCCGTGGGTGCTATCTCGGCTATCCACTTGGACGGGAATCCGATAGCGGCGCGAAGCTCGACTCCATCGCCGCGCATAGTCATGTAAGGGAACGCGCCTTGGCAAGACGTGCCGGAAAAAGGAGTGAGGGTTATCTTTTCGTCAACCGTCTTTTCAAAGAAGCTATATCCGTCGCGCTTGCAGGTATCGCCGTTTCCGTATTTGAGCGTACTCTTTCCGCAGGCGATCTCACCACCAATGCGGAGCTCGGAAATTATCGGCGTGTCTTTCTTGCCGTTATTGGTCAGAGTTACTCTCCACTCGGTTACGGGGAAATCGCGGTATTCGGTGTAATCGGCGCGAATAGCCAGACCCGATCTGTTTTTGCCCTCGACCGTGATCTTTTGGATATTAGAATCAACGAATTCGCGGCTGACCTTGGGAGAAAATTCCTCGGGAATGCCGCAGATCTTGCGTCTGCCGAGCTTAAAGGAAAGCGGCACCGCCTCGGGCGAGGTATATTTTAGTATCATCGGGATATAGGACATATTTACAGTGTTCATTATCTTCTCTTCCCGAAAAACGCACAGAACAGGTCTGTGCGTTTTTCATTTTAATTTATCTCTTTAAGCGTTGCCAAGCTGATAAGTCGCACGGCATTCATAAGATATATTTCGGGATCGTAATTCTTGATGACGTGCACGTTAACTTCATAAGGATATTTGCTTGTTGGAGTAAACTTATTCATATTCGAGGATGTAACAACAAGTATCTTAGGCTTGACGGCGTCATAGAACTTTATTGTCGCATTTCTCGCGCGGTAGCTGTCGCGGTTGTGCGCGTGGTGAGGAGTTGTAACGATATCCGAATCGAGATATTCAGCGCCGTATCGGTCGACCATATCATCGAGAACGATATTCGTCGAGTCGCCCGTAAGCATACAGGTATTGCCCTCGGGGGTGGTTAGTCTTACGACCGTGCTCATCGAGTTGCCGTCACCCGCGTCCTTTTCTGCATCGGCGCGTTCAAAACCGATAACAAGGGGAATAAAATCCGACATTGAAGCAAGTATCTCAAGATCCATACCGGGGAAACGGTAGATCTGTCCGGTCAAGCATTTATAAATCGGAATATTACCGCCAAGATTCTTTATTGCATTTTCGGTATTCGTCATCTGCCCCGGGCTTATGCATTGAGTCTGCTTGGTAGTGTTGCAGAAATTATAGATAAAGGATTCGATCTTTACCGTTTTTGAATTCTTGTATCTTGCCACATAACTCTGGAATGCGCCCGTATGGTCGCCGTGGAAATGGGAGAAGACCCACGCGCGGATAGTAATGTTCTGCGGATCGGGAGCGTATTTCACGAGAGTTTCGTAGATGTGAGTTGCCTGATGAGCATTCTTGTTTCCGCCGTCATAGACCATAAAAGTGCCATCCTCGAAGCGGATTATGCAGCCCTGAGCATCTCCCGATACCTTGCCCTCGTCGTTATAAGTCGAAAGAACAATGTATGCAGGTTCGCAGACCTTTTTATACTCGAGTGCATCAAGCGACGGAAGAAGAACGTCCTCGGCGATTATCACGCGCGTCTCTCCCGAATTTGAGCAATAGTAATAGTAGAGCATTTCGTCTTCCTTGGTATAAGTGGAATAGAAATTGCCGGCTATTTCGTTTTCGCTGTAAAGCGAATAGCCCTCTCCCGTGAGAACTTTCTCATAGCCCTCGTACATTTCCGCGTTTGTATCGTAGATCGTTACCTGATAATAGCGGTCGCCGAGGGAAGAAAAATCCTCGATCATTCCACCGGGGTATCCGGGAACGTCTTTGAATTCGTAGTAGCTCTTACTGCTGCTTTCGCTTGTAAGCCAAAAAGTATCGGAAAGAACAAGCTTGCCATCTTCGGTCTTTTCTTCGATCCACTCAGCAAACTTTTCAAAGGCATCCTTAAAGCCTTCGCGCTCGTGACCGGTGACGACTATCTTATTGCCGACGGCACAAGCCACTCCTGCACCATAAGGAATTGTGGAAACAGCAACGTCAAATTCATCAAAATCAACGAAGCTGAGAAGGATCTCTTTTACCGCGGGATCTGCCTTTTCTCCGCCGACGGTCTTTGATCTTACAATCTCGGGCTTCACGCCGCATTTTTCTTCGATCATAGTTTGAAGCTTGCGAGCAGCATTGAATTCTTCATCGGTGTCATCGGAGGGATAAACTATGCGGTACTCGCAAACTCCGGGGGCAAAGAGGACTATTCCATCGTCAAACGGCTGAGTCTCAGATGCGGTCGTTTCGGGAACAGACGAAGTCTCCTCGTGCATTCCACCGGTACAAGAGGTGAAAATGACAGAAGACAGAATTATAGCAAAAAAGATAATAAATATGCGTTTCACTGAAATTCTCAATTCATTTCTACTTTATCAAAGGACATATCGATATCCTTCTTCGACCAACCGAGTCCGAGGTAATCGTTCTCCTCCCAAGCAGCTTTTGCCTTTTCGTAAGCTTCGGGGAGCGGCTTCCATGCTACGGCACGGGGCGGGTGATCGGCGGGATCGTCGCCTTCCTTGAGGAAGGGAGTCCAGTTATCGTTTTCGTATTTCTTGCGCTCTTCCTCGTCATCCCACTTGGGAACATCGAAGGGCTGACCGCCCGCAAGGACCGACTTCCATGCAAGAATTCCTATCGAAGACATTGCGCAAGCGCGATAAACATTAAGATAAGGCTGTTCGTTCTTGCGGATAGCTTCACCGAAATAATACTGTACCCAGAAATCTCCACCGCCGTGGCCTGCCTCGGAGGCGAGATCGCCATGCTCGGGCCATTCGGCTTCATAGGAACGGTAGGGCTCGAGATCCTTACCGTTGACTTCGGAATGGTAAACGACAATATTACCCGTCTGTCTTTCAACCTCTGCCGAGCCCTTTGTTCCGTAAAGACGGGCGATACCCGACTGAGTTCTGAACGCGCCCTGAAGTGTGCGGACAACGGCGCCGTTATCCATCTGGCAAACGATAATTCCGCCCGAATCCTGCTGACGGTATTCAAACTCGCGGTAGCTCTGATCCTTGATCTGCGGCACAAAACCGTTTACGCGCACAGGCATTGTATCTGTGATATGCATGATCTGCGCGATGGCATGCGTGCAATAATATGTAGACGGGATCTGGTTGCGCCAATGGTATTCACCGGGGGCATATTTATATGTCTTGGAGTTCGACATCGGGTGGCAATACTCCGCCTCTCCGTAAAGCATCTCGCCAAGCTCGCCCGAATCATAGACGCGCTTCAGCTCAAGGCGCTGCTTGGTGTAAGGATAATTCTCTGCGATCATATATATTTTGCCGGTTTCCTCAACTGCGCGGCAAAGGGCAACGCCTTCGGCGAGAGTTGACATAGCAGTGCACTCGGAAAGAACGTGCTTGCCCGCGCGCAGAGCCTTAATTGCAAATTCTGCGTGCTCGTTGAAATAGTTTGCAAGAATGACGGCGTCGATATCCGACTTAAGCATCTCATCGTAATCTGTAAAGGTCATAAGAGTGCCGTCGGTGTCATACTGAGATTTGATAACCTCAAGGTTCTCGGGTCTGCGATCGCAAACAGCGGCAAGCTTCAGTCCCGTGCATTCCGCAGGTTTCATAAATGTCTTTCCTCTGCCGGTTCCGACAACGCCTATTCTGATTTTATTTTCCATAAAAGAGATCCCCCTTTAAATATTGTAATATATAATAATATTACAACATTTTAGGGAGATTGTCAAGTATTTTTTTAAAAGAGCGAGCAGATCCAGTAAATAACGCCGTAAAGAGTGCCCGCGGCGGTGCCATAAAGGAGCACGGGACCCGCGACGGTGAATATACCCGCGCCGAGGCCGAGAACGAAGCCCTCGTTCTTGGAATCTATCGCGGCGGAAACGATCGAGTTTGCAAAGCCCGTGATCGGTACGAGCGTGCCCGCGCCCGCGACCTTTGCGATATTGTCGAAGATGCCTATCGCGGTCAATAACGCCGATGCTCCGACGAGGATCACCGAGGTCAGGAGCCCCGCATCATCCTTTACCATTCCAAGGCTTTTCCAAAGTGTTGTGAGCCCTTGCGCGACGGCGCAGATAAGCCCTCCGATAAAAAATGCGCGTGCGGTATCCGCCATAAGATGCGATTTCGGCGCATGGGCATCGGCGAATTTTGAGTATTCCTTCTTTCCGATATTCATTTTTACTCCTTTTTTGTTCAAAGGTATTTACAAGAGACGAAAAATAGGTTATAATTATAATAATGTATGATTGGGGGATAACGATATGTCAAATTCTTGGAACGAATTCTGCGACGGCGCGGGAAGATTTTTCGATAAGCTTTCTTCCGAGGCTGTAAGGCTGACCGACGCAGCAGGAATGCAGATAAAGCTTGAAAACGTAAAAAACAGACTTGAAAAGGAATATGCCGTTCTTGGCAAGCTGACCTACGCAAAGCTGAATGGCGGAAGCGACAATGCCGAGCAGATCGAGGCTTCTCTTTCGCGAATCGCGGAGCTCCGCAAAACCGAAAAAGAGATCGAGCGCGACATAAAGGAAGCAAAAGCAGAAAAAGACGCGCAGAAAGAAGCTGACAAAGCAGCGAAAGAAGCTAAATAATATTATATTCCTCGGACGGAAAAAGTCCGAGGAATATTGTTTTAAAGATAGGTCTTGAACTTCTCGACTGCGTTTTCTTCAAATGCGAGGGCATCCTTTGCAAGCGAAAGTGCTTCGCCCGAGATGCCTACGTCCTCAGCTTCGCCGATATCGCGGTAAAGCTCGGTGACACCCATTGTGAGTCCCTGGATCATCATCTCTGCAAGATGCTCGCTTGTCGAATCGGTGGCGGTGTTCATCACCATACCGATCTTTGCGCCGGCTTTGGTAAACATATTTTCTTCCTTGGGTGTGATGCCCGCCTCGATCATCAGCTTCGAGACGCGCGAAGCAAGACCTTCAAAGCCGTCGATGGTCTTGGTCATCTCGGCGCGGAGATCGGGATCCCTCACTCTGCCGAGAATATCCGTGGTCGAAGATGTTCCCATTTTGAGATTTTTATAAAGATCGTCAAGAAGCACGGCTCTTGTGATCTTGGTTTTAACCTGAGGCATTTTTGCGCTCCTTTGAATTTTGATTAAACTCTGCGGTCAATCTTTATTGTTACCAGAGACGCAAAAAATATGCGAAATAAAAAAACTGCCAAAATGGCAGTTTTTTATTTATTCGGTCAATTTCAGCTTTCTCACATCACTTCCGCTAAAGAGGAGCGGGCGGAATTCACCGAGGATACGGCTGGTGATTCTATCCCAATAGCGAGAATTGAGTTCGTTCTGATTGAGATTTGTGCTTATCACGGTGGGAAGGCCCGTCGAGATACGGCTGTTGAGCACGTTATAGATGGTGCTTACCGTAAACTGATTCGAAACCTCGGCGCCGAGATCGTCGATAATGAGCAGATCGCAGACATAGTAGCGGTCAAGATCGTATCCGCTTTCGTTGCCCGCGGAATTGCCGAAACGGCTCTTCTCAAAATCGGCAAGCATACCGATCGCGCCCGTATAAACAACGTCAAAACCGCGGTCGACAAGTGCTCTTGTCAGCGAGGTCGAAAGATGCGTTTTTCCAAGTCCCGTACCGCCGAGAAGCAAGAGATTCTGCGCGCTGTCGGGATCGAAATTCGCGGCGTATTCCTTCATTGTTTTGAGGACATAGCTCATATTCTCGTATGAACGCGGATTGGTTCTGTAATAATCAAGGCGGAAATTATCGAAAGTCTGCTCTTCCATCAGCTTTGCAATACCCGCGCTCTCATATCCTGCCATACGCAGGCGAAGCTTCATGCACTCGCACATCTCGCCGTCAACGTAGCCCGAATCACGGCAGAGGTCGCATTCGTATTGGGGATCCGAATAGTCTGCAGGATAACCGTAGGTTGCAAGCAGGAGATTTCGCTCGTAGTTGAGTCTTTCGACATCGGATCTTACCTTCTCGAAGGACTCACTGCCCTTTCCGAGAACGGCATTGAGAAGTCTGGGACCCGTATCCGAAAGCGCGCGGTCAAGCGCGCGAAGACCGTCAATTTTGCTCCAAAGCTCGCGGCGGCGCGCATCGGCCTCATATTCAGCCCTTTTATATTTCTCTTTATATTCGTCGCGTATACGGCGGAAATTATCTATATTATATCCCATTTTTGCGCCTCTTTACTTTCTTTTCTTTTGTGCGGGGGCGGTTTTTGCGATCTCGGGAGCCGTGCCCGAGCCTTCATAGCTGCGGCGGAGTGCTGCCTCAAAGAAATCGGTCGAATCGAAGCTCTTGCCCGCGGCGGGCTCGCCCTTCGCCTCTGCCTCAGCAGCCATCTGTGCGCGAACCTCTTCTTCGGTCTTAAGACCGCTTGCGTTCCAGCTTTCAAGAATGGCGTTGGCATAGTTAAGAGACGGCTCGTTGATCTTGTCGATCGTTATTTCGTACGCGATCTTGATGACATCGATGCCAAATCCCATCGTCTGCGTCCAGGAGTCGATAAACTTCTTCTCTCTCGTTGTCAGCGCGCGGCTCATATTCATGCCGAAAAGCGAACGGATCTGCACTTCAAGCTCGTGCTTCTCCTGCGCCTTGCGCAGATGCTCCTCGAGAGTTTCCTTATCAGTGATACCGTCGTCATAAAGAGAGATGGCGGTAGTTTCAAGATAACGCACAGAATTTTTGCCGATCTGCGCGCAGTATCTACAGAGAGCGGTTATGTAATCGGGTGAGAAACCAAGATAATCGCGCAGGGCAACGATTTTTGCAATCTCTCCGACACGGAGCATTTTGCCGAGGGCGCGCTCGCATTCGTCGATCATAAGCGCAACCTCGCGGTCGTTTTCGACCATGCCAGCGATTTCCAAGCTTGAATAATTCGGAAGCGTTCCGAGATCCTCGCGCTTGCCGGCCTTCTTGGGCTTTTCTGCAGTTTTTTCTTCCTTTACGGGTGCTTCTTCCTGCTCAAAGGAAAGAATTCCCGCGCCGCGCCAAAAGGCGATAGCCTTTTCAACAGCATCCTCGCTGACCGAGCATTTCTCGGCAAGCGCAGAAACGTCGGCTGACATATCAGAAAGAAGCGTGATCAGAACTATAATATCCGTCTTCTTTGCCGAGGAAAGCGCGGAATTAACAGCTTCGGGCAGAACTATGACACCTTGTCCATAGTTCACGCAAAGCTTTTTATTTTCTTTTGTTTTCATAAGTATTCTCCATCAATCGTCGGATGCCGAGGCGTTAAGATAGGTATCGGCAACTCTGCCTGCCTTCAGCTCGTAATATCCCTGCGCCGCGACCATAACTCCGTTATCTCCGCAAAGCGAAATGGGAGGCAGGATCAGCTCTGCACCCGCTTTTTCACAAGCCTTACCGACAGCGGCGCGGAGATGCGAATTTGCCGCAACGCCGCCCGACATAACGAGCTGCTTTGCACCCGACATCTTAATTGCCTGCGGAATCTTCTTTGCGACTGCGGAGCAAACGGTGTCGGTATAGAGTGCCGCGAATGCGGGACGATCGACCTCGACCTTTTGCTGTGCGAGCTTATTGAGATAATTCAGCGCAGCTGTTTTGAGTCCGCTGAAGGAAAAATCGAGATTATCGCCCGAAAGCGCGGGGCTGGGGAGCTTGAGATCGAGCTTTCTGCCGCAAGCAATGCCCTCGTGTGCGAGCCTATCCATGGCAGCACCCGCGGGATACTGCAAGCCGATGACTCTGCCGATCTTGTCAAAAGCCTCGCCTGCCGCGTCATCGCGCGTGCCGCCGAGCTCGACATATTCGGTATAGGATTTTACAAGATAAAACGAAGTGTGTCCGCCGGAAACGACAAGCGAAAGATAGGGCGGCTTCGGGGGTGTTTCGGTCAAATATGACGCCGCGGTGTGGGCGTGGATATGGTTGACCGAGATCAGCGGAAGCTTATTTGCAAAAGCAAAAGCCTTGGCGAAATTCACGCCTACAAGAAGCGCGCCTATAAGTCCCGGATGGGTGGTGACCGCAACGCCGTCAAGATCGGATATTTCAACGTTCGCCTCGGAAAGCGCACGTTCTACTACATTCGAAATAGCCTCGATATGCGCGCGTCCCGCAATTTCGGGAACTACGCCGCCGTAAAGGCGATGGGTCTCTATCTGCGATGCAACGATATTAGAAAGCGCAACAAGTTTGCCGCCCTCGCCCACGTCACCGACAACAGCGGCGCTGGTTTCGTCGCAAGAGGTTTCAATTCCAAGAATCAACATTTAATTGCCTCAATCAAAAGTTTTTAACATAACTGCCGCGTCCTCGGTTGGGAAGCGGTAATAATTTTTACGCACGCCGACCGTGCGAAAGCCCTTGCGCTCATAAAGAGAGCGGGCAGGTGTATTTGACACGCGGACCTCGAGAAAGATGCTATCCACGCCCTTGGAAGAAAGGAACTCTTCAAGCGCGTCAATAACCGCCAATGCACAGCCGCGTCGGCGAAAATCGGGGTGAGTCGCGATATTGACGATATTTGCCTCGGGCGGAACAAATTCGCAACCGCCGTATGCCGCAAGTCTGCCGTCGATCATGACCGCTACGGCATGAGTGTTCGGCGACTTGCACATATAGAGAAGAGCTTCGGGGCTCCAGGGCTCGGAAAAACAAAGTTTTTCAATCTCTGCCGCCTCGGGGAGCATTTCGGGAGAAAGCTCTCTCACCTCAAGATCATTCATTATCCGTCGTATTCCTCGAGATCGTAAAGCTCATATTCAGCGAAAAGATCGCCCATGTCTATGTATCTGCCAGTCATTCTGTCGTGAACGTAGGTGCCGTCAACATCGGCAACAAGCACAAGGCTATAATAGAACTCGGGGTACTTTTCGGAGGTGAACTTAATAGAATAGTTGGAGGTTTCCATAACAGTGGAATAGGAAGGAGTCGCGGGATCGAGATATCTTGCAACTATCTTATCGATGAATTCCTGATCAGTGATCTCGTAAATCGAATAGGGGATCGCCGCCTCGATGCAGAGGAATGCTCCTTTTGCCTCAAAGCCGCCGAGCTCGGGGAGCTCCTCTCCTGTTGCGCAAAGAACCTCGCCGAGGGTGGGGCAATAGAGCCACTCCTCTTCCTTGAGTCCGTTGATGGCATAATAGTCGACTGTAATCTTGTTATACTTCCACTTAGTGTAAGCCTCTTTCGCATACTCGATGGGCTGATATGCGGGGTTGAGAACATAGGAATATGAAATTCCCGTCTTCTTATTTGTAAGTCCGCCACCCGTCATTACCATTCTGTTCGAGCAAGAGGTAAGCGACAGACACAGACAAACGAGAGCTAACGAAAAACAGATGATTCTTCTAAAAATTTTCATTTCTTCCTCCGTATCAATAACCGAATTTTCCTGCGAGAGAATCGTCGTCCTCGATCCAGTCGCTGACGTTGATTACGCGGAAATTTTCCTTATCGTCACGCACGACGAGCTTTTCAATACCCGCGTTGATAGCAAGCTTTTTGCACATCATGCAACTCGAGGTACCTGACATGACCGAGCCGTCAACGGGCGAGGTGCAGACCATATAAAGAGTCGAGCCGAGCATCTGCTCACGGGGAGCTGCGATGATGGCGTTTGCCTCGGCATGTACCGAGCGGCACATTTCATATCTCTCGCCTCGCGGGATTCCAAGCTTTTCGCGGAAGCAGTAGCCGAGATCGTCGCAGTTCTTGCGGCCGCGGGGAGCTCCGTTGTAACCTGTTGCGATTATGCTGTCATTTTTTACAATGATCGCGCCAAAACGGCGACGGAGGCAGGTGCTTCGCTCGCTTACGGTCTGCGCGATATCAAGATAATAGTTTTCTTTTGAAATTCTGCTTGACATTTTTATATCCTCACATTTTATTTACAAGTTCGGTTAAGAATTCTTTGAAACGATCAGCAACCTCGGGATGCTCAAGCGCTGCTGTGACGTTAGCTTCAAGGAACCCGAGTTTAGATCCGAGATCGAAGCGCTTTCCCTCAAAATCAAGCGCCGTGACGCCCTCTCTGCGCGCAAGTGTTGCTATCGCATCTGTAAGCTGTATCTCGCCGCCCGCGCCGGGAGGAGTGGCGTCTATGATATCAAAGATGTCGGGTGTGACGAGAACTCTGCCGAGGATCGAATAATTCGAGAAAATCTCGGCGTCGGTCTTCGGCTTTTCGATCATATCGTCAACAAAAAATTCGCACTCGCTTCCCTCGATAGGATGGGTCTTGAGCGAGCAGTATTTTTTGACAAGCTCTGTGGGAACCTCCTTTACGCCGCAGACAGGTCTGCCGTATTTTTCGAAGGTTTCAATCATCTGCGCCACGACGGGCTTTTCTGAAAAGATTATATCATCGCCGTAAAGGATGGCAAAGGGCTCGTCTCCGACGAAATTGCGCGCACAGCCGATTGCGTGGCCAAGACCGCGCGTGATCTTCTGGCGTAAAAAATAAACGCGAACGCCGAGCGGCTCTGCGGTTGATCTTATCTTTTCTATCTCTTCTTCTCTGCCCTTGGAAGTAAAATACGACTCATATTCGGGCGAGTAATCGAAATAATCCTCTATCGCGTCCTTGTTTCTGCCGGTTATGATCAGAACGTCGGTGATACCCGATCTCGCCGCTTCCTCGACAAGATATGAGATTGCAGGGCGATCAACTATCGGCAATATTTCTTTTGGAACGGCGCGCGCTATCGGAAGCATACGCGTGCCGAGTCCCGCCGCGGGAATAACGGCTTTGCGAACTTTTCTTGTCTGCATGGCATAATCCTCGCATTATACTATACTTGGTATAATTATAATATAATTTCGACAATAAATCAAGACCTTTTTGTAAACAGCTAAAAATATATCAAAAAATGCCGCCCCGAGACAGGGCGGCAATAATTCTTTATTCGTATACGAACTCCGTCTTTTCGAAGAGATACTTATTCGGTGAAACCTGAAGTCCCTCTTTGAGAATTGTTGTGATATTCTTCACGGTAACCTTTTTCGGTGCGTAGAAGGGATATTGAGGAGTATAATCAGCGCTCTTGCAATTTGAATTGAGATTTGCAAAGATATAAGCCTGCTTTGCGTTCTCGACAGTCAAGCCGTCGATCACCACATTTATGCCCGCATAGCAAGGATAACCGAAATCGTGTTCTCCCTTATTGTTTCCCGTAATGACCGTAACATCCGACTGCGAGACAGGGGAAATGGTGCAATTTCTTATGATGATATCACCCTCCCACGAGCTTCCGTAGTCGCTGCGAAGATTGATGATCTTGTTGGTAAAGAAGGTGGAATTCTCGATCAGAAGCGTGCCGTAACCGATGATGCTCGCGCCGGCGTGTCCGATGACAGAATTCTTTATCGCGGCATTTGCAACGCCCTTGTGCGCGTCAAATCTCGAAAGGATACAGCCGTCGTAAACAAAGTTCTTGCAATAGTTGGTGCCCGAGACGCCCCAATATTTGCTGTCATTTATGTCGTTTGCCTGAGTGCAGTTGATGAAGAATACCGAGATCGCATTGCCCATTCCGATATCGTAAGTGCCCATTGCCGTGGTGGGGCTCTGGTAGGTCTTATGTCCTGTAAATACGCAGTTTTTGACGGTCACGTATGCGCAGTTATTGACAGAAAGGAATCCGTTATAGGGTGCACCTGTCGGTCCTTCGCCGGTGATATAGTGCTTCATACCGTTAAGAACGGTATTGGAACGGTTGATCTTGAGTCCGCGGGCATAGTATGTGTACTCGGAGGGCGCCTGATTGGCAATAGTTGTGAAAATACCGCCGCTGATATAGCGTGTTTCCTCCTCGATAGGAAGCACGGAAATAGAAGTAATATTGTCGAAATCCCACATAAGGGGAGCGTCCATATCAATATTGCCGTTCTTGTCAACAACGACGCTGTCACGCTTTGTCTGTCCGTTGTCAGCATTTCCGCCGTAGCGAACATAGTGGGTGGATTTGTTATCATAGAAGGTGACGATCGAGCTTTGCGGGAAAGTGACACCGAGATTGGTCATATTGCGATCAAGAGTTTTGATGGTGTCGATCTGATATATCTCGTTCACGTTTTCGAGAAGCGTGAATATCCAATTTCCTCGCTCATTGGGCGTAACCTTCGAGTCATCGATCGTAAATTCGGCGTTGCCCCATTCGACGTCAGTGTCGATAATTACCGACTTACCCACAGATGCGATATAGTACTTTGCGCCGTAGTCTGCAAAGACCTTATAGCCCTTTTGATTAGCGTATGCGTGAACATCGTAAATCTGCTCGCGGCAGCAAACGCTGTCCGACTGAGTTACGCCGAAATCGCTGTAAAATACCGTTTTAGTCAGATCGCGACTGTACTCAAAATCGGCAGGAAGATTGAAGGAACCGAGCGAATATGCAATATTCTCATACCAGAAGCAGACTACTGCCTTCTTCATAGCCTCGGCATCCTTCGCGCGGATAATGAGATCGCCGTTCTCGAATTTTGCGGAAACAGTATCACCCTCTGCGCCCGAGGCAGTAAGGAGGATCTTCTTCTCTCCCGCATCCGAAAACTCGGCTCCGCATTTGGTTTTCACGAGCTCCTTTATGTAAGAGGTGGGCTCTTCAAATCCCGCATCGCAGGCAAGAGCAAACTCGGATATATTGATTCCGCCAAGCTTCAGCTCGGAAAGGAACAGTCCCTGGCTTTCGATATGCAAATAATCCTTCGGCATGGCAATTTTGCCTCCTTTAATGTCAAGAAAATTTGTGATGAAAAATTCTGCGGCATCAATCAAAGCGGTATCGTTATTTCCTGCAATGAGGATCTTGTTACCGTAATGCTTGATCACAAAGCCGTCCATTCCGAGGCCCGAAAGATCGATGTCTTCAAGAGCTTCCTCGGGGAAATATTTGGTGTTACCGACAAGTATTTCGGGAACCTCGCTGTTTTTGTCGCCCCAGTCGGAGATTTTCGACTCAACTCCGTTATTCTTGATATGATTGTTGATCATAATCGCCGCGCGGATATTCGCCTGCGTGGCTTTTTCGGGGCGGATGACGGTAAACAGCGATTTGCCGTCCTTGATGATATCAAAGGTCTCAACGACTTCCTCGATCGGCTCGGTCACCTCGGGTTCGGTAAGCACGGGCTCAGTTGTAGTTTCCTCGGGAACCTGCGCCGTGCAGGCAATAAGGGGCAAAAGCATACACAAAGCTAAAAACAAAGATGTGTATCTGCGAAGAATCGAAAGCATTTTCGTATTTCCTCCCAAATTAATTTTGATAGACTAATTTTATCACACTTGAATGAAAATGTCAATAAAAAAATGCCGATACCCGGGGGATCGGCATTAATTTTAAGACTCAAGCTGTTTTCCGAGGAAGGCCGCTGCGGTCTGCACAAGCTTGACCTCGACGCTTTTTTCGTGCTCGGGCATTCTTGGAGCGGGAGAATCGAGCGAATCAAGCGACACGACGCATCCGAGAATGTCGCCCTCCGAAATTATCGGCATGGCGCAACGGATATAGTGCGAACAATTATCGTTGATGGGCTCAAACTTCGTTTCGCCGTCACGGTAAAGATAAAGCTGACGGCTTTCAATGATGACCTCGAGCTCCGGCGCGATATGCTTGTCAACGTATTCCTTTTTCGGCGCGCCCGAAACGGCGATAACTGCGTCGCGGTCGCATATAAGAACGCTTATTTCGCCCGTTTTATGAAGCGTTTCGGCATACTGTGTGGCAAAAGAGTTGAGCTCGCCGATGGGCGAATATTTCTTGAAAATGACCTCTCCCTCGCGGTCGGTATAGATCTCGAGCGGATCGCCCTCGCGGATACGCATGGTTCTTCTGATTTCTTTTGGGATGACGACACGTCCGAGGTCGTCGATCCTTCTAACAATTCCTGTGGCTTTCATTTATATAAATTCTCCTTGATTTTCAGGGTGCGGGATTAGTATCTGTCAATCAAGGAGAATTATACTTTATTTTTAATTTTTTGCGGATTATTTCAGTTTGAGGGTAAGAATCTCAAAGCCCTTTATGCCGCACGAGATTTTGCCTTTTTCGACGGGAAGCTCGCATATTTCGCGTTCGAGCATATCGCAAAGATAGGCTTTTTCGAACGGGATCGCGGAGGTGATATTAAGTTTACCCCGGATATTTTTGTATTCGTAGATACGAATGACTGTTCCCTCTCCATCCTCGGCTTGTTTTACCGTTTCGCAAGCTGCGTGGTCGCAATCGAGCGAGATCGCGGAAAATTCGGTGGGAAGAATATCTGCATTTCCGCTTGCGGGAAGTGCTGTCAGGGGAACGTTCAGCATATATGCGCGCTTGACGGTATCCGAATCACGAAGAGTGCCCTCGTGCGGATAGAGCGAGTAGGTGAAGCTGTGCTCTCCCATATCAGCCTCGGGGTTGGGATCCTTGGGCGAACGGAGGAGCGAAAGCTGCATAATGCCGTCGTGAATATCATATCCATACTTGCAGTCGTTCATGAGCGACACGCCGTAGCCGCCGTCCGAAAGATCGGCATATTTATGCGCACAAACCTCAAATCTTGCCTCATCCCAGCTTGTGTTTTTGTGCGTGGGACGCTCGATGCTGCCGAACTGAATATCGTAAGTTGCCTTATCGGAAAGAATATCAACGGGGAACACGGCCTTGAGCATTTTGTGACTTTCGTGCCAGTCAACGTGAGTTTCGAAGTCAATCTGTGCCGAGAAATCGTTGAACCAGACGGTCTGGATGATGGTGGATGCACCAAGCTTACGGGTGATCTTGATACCGCGTCTTGCGCCGCCGTCAATGATTTCAACATCGGAAACGTCGGTTACGGTTCTGTACTCGGTTGTCGAATACTGATGCCATTCCCAAGCGTCGTAATAAGGCGGGTAATCGGCGTGGATACGAAGCTCGTTGGCAATCTCGCCTGCCTTTATGAGCTCTCTTTCAGCCCTTTTATCGTATACGGAAACGATCTGCCAGGAGTCGTCAAAGGTGACACTCAGGCGGTCGGTTTCCACCTTATTTCCGTTGATCGAAACGCGGTTTTCGGTGACAAAATCCTTTGCGATTGAATAGCCCTTTTGAGCGATACCCTTGACGTAAGCGGTCTTGCCGTCGATCTCGACAAAGCCTTCACCTTCAAAAGCGTGCGGGTTGAAAACAACGTAACCGTGTTTTTTATCGATCGAAGACGCTATCTTTTCTCGGATTCCATCCACGATCTCGTTTCCGATGCCGTGGATCACGCCGTAATCGATCTTGCTCTGATCGTAAACTTCCTTGATGGAGGAGCCCGGAATGATATCGTGGAACTGATTGGTGAGGATCATCTCCCAGCCGCGACGGAGCTTTTCTGTGGGGAAAGCATCGCCGAAGAGAGTCTTTGCGGTGACGCCGAGGAGCTCTGCATTTTCATAAAGGAACTCGGCTTTGCGGTTGCCCTTTTTGTTATCCGCCATCGTGGTGTAGGTTCCGCGGTGGAATTCGAGATAAAGCTCGCCCTGCCACGTGGGAAGCTCGGGGTTGCCCTCGATCTTCTTTTCAAGTCTGCGGAGGAAGTCGCCAGCAAATTCTATCTTTGTCTGCGGAGAGCCTGGTATTCCCTTCTCGCTTCTGCGAAGAAGCTCGATGAACTCGGAGGTAGGTCCTCCGCCGCCGTCGCCGTAACCGAACGTAACGAGAGCCTCGTCACTCAGGTTCTTTTGTTGGTAACGCTCATAAGTACCCGCGATCTGCTTGGGATAAGTGTTGGCGTTGTATGTGGTAGTATGGTATTCGTGTCTTTTGAGCTGCTCGGGGCGTTTCGTATTCTGGGTATCGGTAGCCGTGAGGAAGTAGCTGTTGATCGATGTGCCGTCGATGCCCTTCCAAGCGAAGGTGTCGCAGGGCATCTTATTTTTGTCGTTCCAACTTATCTTGGAAGTAACGAACCAATCAACGCCGCTCTTTTTGAGTATCTGCGGAAGTGCCGCGGAATATCCAAAAACGTCGGGCAGCCAGAGAACGCGGTTTTCAACGCCGAATTCATCCATAAAGAAGCGCTTGCCGTACATCACCTGACGGACAAGACTTTCGCCCGAGGAGAGGTTGCAATCTGCCTCGACCCACATTGCGCCCTCGCATTCCCATCTGCCTTCTTTGATTCTTTCGGCAACCTCTGCGTAGACCTCGGGAGCTTCCTCCTTCAGCTTTTTATAAAGAAGTGCCTGCGAGGACATGAACTTATATTCGGGATAACGCTTCATAAGCTCAAGAACGGTTGCAAAGGAACGCTGAACCTTTTCGCGGGTCTGCTTGAGCGTCCACTTCCACGCGCAGTCGATGTGAGTGTGACCTATGCAGATGCATTTTGCGGTTTGTTCACGGCAATAGTTTTCGTAAAGCTCGGTCTTCAGGTACTCCCTTGCCTTGCGAACCGAGTCGAGGAACTCTTCCGAGCCGATCTCATAAAGCTCAAGCATCGAGACTGCACGATAAAGGAAATGCTCGATATGCCCGTACTCTGCGCTTTCGGGTGCGAGATAATCAAGCATATAAAGCGGATAGAACATATCGTAATAAAGCCCGTCGACGTCCGTATCGAGCGTGCGGAAGGTGACGAAAAGACGCGCCTTGTCGATCTTCGGACCTGTGTAGGCATAGAGATAGATCTCGTCGTCACCGGAATCTTCGAGAAGGACTTCGCGGTGATTGACGTCGATTCCCTGACGCATCTCTCCGTTTACGTAAACGATAAACTGAGGATTTGCCGCATCCCAGCCCGAGCGGTCGGTTTCGACAAACATATATCTGTTTTCTCCGTCGGGAATTGCGGGAACGCGGAACCAAGCGTGGCTGTCGTAGCCCGTGCCCCATTCTCCGCCATTTTCAAAAGAAACGAACTCGGAAAGCGCGGGTGGAGTATTGCCCTTCTTGTAGTCGCAATGGCAGAAAAGGATATTCTCCGCCTTTTTCGAATTCTTCCATCTGCAACCCTTGATAAGGTCGAAGTATCTTCTGATCTTTTGAAGCTTATAATCCATAATTATTACTTTCTGCCGTAAAGGCGGTTATAGTATTTGAATTTTTCGCGGTCAATGCTCCAGAACTGTTCCTTTGTCACGCGGTAAGACCAGTTGCCCTCGGCTATACCGGGCTTATTGATTCGCGTATCTGAGCCGAAAAGAAGCATATCCTGAACGGGTATGATGAGCGTGTCCGCGTGGCTTGCAAACATAGTGCGAAGGAGATAATCGTAGCTTTCGTCGAGGTCATCGCCGCGGTAACCGCAATAGTCGAAGACACGGCGGCGCGATCCGCCGTCAAGCTCCCAGACGAATCCGAGAAGGGTGTTATTGTCGTGCGTACCCGTGTAGGCAACACAGTTTGCGGGATAATTGTGGGGAGTGTGCGGGCAGTCGTCTTCCGAAAGGAATCCGAACTGCAGAACTCTCATGCCGGGGAAGCCGCTGTCCGCAACAAGCCGTTCGACCTCGGGCGTGATGTCGCCGAGACCCTCCGCGATTATCATTCTGCCCTCGCAAAGGGGCTTGATAGCATTAATGAGATCAATACCGGGGCCCTTGATCCACTTGCCGTTTTTAGCGGTCTTTTCTCCCGCGGGAATGCTGTAAAATGCCTCAAAGCCACGGAAGTGGTCGATGCGGACGCCGTCGAAGATCTCGAGCATAAACTCCATGCGGCTTCTCCACCAAGAATAGCCGTCTTTTTTCATAAGATCCCAATTATAGAGGGGATTGCCCCAGAGCTGACCGTCCTTCGCGAAATAATCGGGCGGAACTCCCGCAACTGCCGAGGGCGAGCCGTCCTCTTCAAGCAGGAACTGCTCGGGTGCGCCCCAGACGTCTGCACTGTCGTGAGCAACATATATCGGGATATCGCCGATGATCTTTATTCCTTTCTTATTCGCGTATGCCTTGATATCAGCCCATTGGGTGAAAAAGGCAAACTGCGCGAAATACCAGGTTCGAAGCTCATCCTCATCGGGAACGTCGACCGTCCATTCTGTCCATTCCTTGCCGCCGTTCGCCTTTTTGAGAGCCATAAAACGGCAGAAGAGCTCAACTCCGGGATGAGTTTTCATGAATTCCTCAACCGGCGCGTAATTTGTCATACGCTTCGAGGCGCGTGAGAGGAGAGCCATTCGCTCCTCACTCAGTCGGTCAAATTCGCAATAAAAGGGCGTTTTCTGCTTTGCCGCTTCGAGCTCGGATCGTGTGATGAGTCCAACGTCGCAAAGCAGAGGCAGATCGATAAAGAAGGGATTGCCGCTGAATGCGCTGTAAGATTTATAGGGCGAATTCGCCTCGTCGGGAAGGCAGAAAGGCAGAGTTTGCCAATAGGTAAAACCGCAATCGGCAAGCAGATCGATCCACTCGCGCGCCGCCGCGCCGAATGAGCCCTCGGAATATTCTCCCCATAGGGAAGAAACGTGCATAAGCACTCCGCTTGATCTTTTCATTTTTCTTACTTCAGCTTTGCCGCGAAATCAGACATCATCTCGGAAATCTTGATATTCTGCGGGCAAACCTCCTCGCAGGCGGTGCAACCGATGCAGGCGGAGGGGAGCTTATCCTCGGGGAATGCCGAAAGTGCCATGGGCGCGATAAATCCGCCGTCCGAGAATACGTGCTCGTTGTAAAGCTCGATGATGCGCGGGATATCAAGGCTCATCGGGCAATGGGTGGTGCAATAGCTGCACGCGGTGCAGAAAAGTGTCTTCTTTCCGACCATGCTGTCGGCAATATTCATGAGGGTATCCCACTCGGTCTTATTAACCGGCTTTGCCTCGGTGAAGACCTCGATATTCTCTTTAAGCTGATCGAAATTCGACATACCCGAAAGAGTCACGTAAACTTCGGGCAGGCTTTGGATGAATCTGAACGCCCAAGCGGGGATGCTTTCATCGGGACGGAGACCCGCAAGCTTCTGTGCGTAAGCATCCTCAAGAGTTGCAAGCTTGCCGCCGCGGACGGGCTCCATGACCCAAACAGGAATATTGCCGTATTCCTTCATCATCTCGATCTTTGCCTTCGCATTCTGGAAGCTATAATCAAGCCAGTTGATCTGAAGCTGGCAGAATTCCATATACTGCGAATATTTGTCAAGGAAGCGGTGCATTGTTTCGAGAGTACCGTGAGTCGAGAAGCCAAGGTGCTTGATTTTGCCCTCTTCCTTCATCTTTACGAAATACATCACGTCACCGTAATTGTCATCGAGATATGCATCGATGTTCGACTCGGTTACGTTATGGATGAGATAGAAATCAAAGTAGTCAACGCGGCAGCGCTCGAGCTGCTTTGCAAAGATCTCCTCCGCCTTGCCCCAGTTTGCCTGTGCATATCCGGGGAATTTGGATGCGAGATAAAAGCTCTCGCGGGGATATTTTTCAAGAAGCTTACCCACCATCGGCTCGCTCTTGCCGTCGTGGTAGCCCCATGCAGTATCAAAATAATTTATGCCATTCTTAATTGCGTAATCAAACATTTCCGCGGTCTTTGCCTCGTCGATGGTCTTGTCCTCGCCGAAAGTGGGGAATCTCATACATCCCATACCGAGTGCAGAAAGCTTTTTGCCTTTAAATTCCTTGTAGATCATAATTTATCTCCTTTGTGTGTGCCGAAAGGTATTGACTTTTGGCGTTATTAAGTATATAATATCATTATATTGTGCATTTGTCAAGTGAAATTTTATTTGGAGGTAAAATATTATGATCAATTTTTCAAACATCAAAGCAACTCTCATGCCCGGCTTCAAGGGCGGCGACGGTGTGACCGCCGCACAGATGTTTGTCGACGACAAAAATAAAATAATGAGAATAACCCTCGAGCCCGGCTGCTCGATCGGAATGCATTGCCACGAGGACTCCTGCGAGATCATTTACGTCCTCGAGGGAACCGGCACCGCTATCCTTGACGGAGTTGAGGAAAAGGTTGAAGCCGGCGAGTGTCACTACTGCCCCAAGGGTCACGAGCACTGCTTCATCAACAAGGGTAAGAAGGATCTTGTATTCTTCGCTGTTGTTCCCCAGCAGTAAGCCGATGAAATTCATATCTTGGAACGTAAACGGATTCCGCGCGTGCCTTGAAAAGGGCTTCGGCGATTTCTTTGCCGAGCAGAACGCCGATTTTGTCTGCATTCAGGAAACAAAAATGCAGCCCGGGCAAGCCGCATTCGAGCCCGAAGGATACTATCAGTATTGGTACAGCGCCGAAAAGAAAGGTTATTCGGGCACGGCGATCTTCACGAAGCACCAGCCGCTTTCAGTCACCTACGGTATCGGCATTGCCGAGCACGACACCGAGGGGCGCGCCATCACGCTTGAATACGAGGATTTCTACCTTCTCTGCGTCTACACTCCGAATGCACAGCGCGAGCTTGCGCGTCTTGATTATAGAATGGCTTGGGAGGATGCTCTGCGCGCTTATATCAAGTCTCTCGATGAAAAGAAACCGGTCATTTATTGCGGTGACCTCAATGTCGCGCACAACGAGATAGACCTTAAAAATCCCAAAACAAACCGAATGAGCGCAGGATTTTCCGATGAAGAACGCGGCAAATTCACCGAGCTTCTTGAAAGCGGATTCACCGATACCTTCCGCACTCTTTATCCCGATAAGATCGAGTATTCCTGGTGGAGCTACATGTTCTCGGCTCGTGCAAAGAACGTTGGGTGGCGCATTGACTATTTTGTCGTATCTAACCGACTGTTTGACCGCGTTAAAGACAGTTTTATCCTCACCTCGGTAATGGGCAGCGACCATTGCCCCGTCGGTATAATATTGGAGTAAAAAATGATTTTCGAAAAAGCAATAATTAACGTATACAAAAGCAATATTCAAATCCGCCAGGACGGCAATCCGCTTCTGCATTACTATTCTGCTTCCGACTTCCCGGGGCTGCAACGCACGCCATTTGATTTCGAGGGCAACGCAGGACAAAAATTGCAGGGTTACTACTATTATTATTCCTCACCGCGAAAGGACAGGCTCATCATTTTCGATCACGGAATGGGCAACGGACACGTTGCTTATCTCAAGGAGATCGAGCTTATCGCGCGACACGGATACACCGTTTTCACCTACGACCACACGGGATGCCGCGAATCGGAAGGCGCAAATGTTGTCGGCTTCGCGCAGTCGCTCTGCGACCTCGATTACGCCATAAACGCGCTTCGTTCCGCGAAAAAATACGGAGATGCAAATTATACCGTCATCGGTCACAGTTGGGGCGGATTTGCCGCGCTGAACATTTCCGCGCTCCATCCCGAAATCGAATCCTGCATCTCGCTTTCGGGATTTATCGGTGTTGAAAGAATGATCGAGCAATTCTTCTCGGGCATTCTCAAACTCTACCGCTCATCGGTGCTTCGACTTGAGCACGAATCGAATCCGATGTATTCGCTCATCGATGCTCGCAAGAGCCTGAAAAACTCTAAAAGCCGAATTCTTTACATAGCGTCCGACAACGACCCGACAGTAAAAACTGCGTATCATTTCGACACACTCAAAAACTCTCCTCCAGATGGTTCAAATATCGAATTTCACCTCGTTCATGGCAAACTGCACAACCCCAATTATTCGGAAAGTGCCGTTGCGGAGCTTGACAAAATGTCGAAGGCGATGACCGAGGGAATGAAGAAAAAGGAATTCGAAACGCCCGAGGCGGTCGATGCCTTCCGCACCTCGTGGGATTGGGAAAAGATCACCGAGCAGGATGGAGAGCTTTGGGACAAGATCTTTGCTTTCATAGAAGGAGGCAGCAAATAATGACCGATGCTTCCAAATTCGTATTTGAGAACTTTCACATCAGAAAGTCAAAAAAGCAAAAGGACGGATTCATTGACTATATCTGCAAATTCGCCGAAGATCAAGGTTACGCCGCAAAGGTAGAAAAAGCTTCCTTTGGCGCAAGAAACATAGTTATTGGCAACCCCGACAGCGCAAAAGCTGTCTATACCGCTCATTACGACACCTGTCCCCGACTTCCCTTCCCGAACTTCATCACCCCGAAGAATTTCTTCATTTATCTCGCCTATCAGCTTCTGATAACAGTTGCTCTGCTTGCAGTTCTTTTCGGAGCTGCTTTCGTTGCGGGAATACTTTCGGGCACAATTCTCGGCTTGCTCCAAGTGCATCAAGACGTTGTTGATGCAGTGGCGGGAATAATACCTCTGGTCGCATATTTCATTGTATTGTTCCTCATAATGAACGGTCCCGCAAACAAACACACCGCAAACGACAATACTTCGGGCGTCATCACGCTCATCGAGATAATGCAGGCACTTCCCGAAGACAAGCGAAACGAGATTGCTTTTGTGTTCTTCGATCTCGAAGAAATGGGACTTTTCGGTTCATCCGGTTTTGCTTCGAAGCATAAAAAGGCGATGAAGGACAAGCTTCTTCTCAATTTTGACTGCGTTTCGGACGGTTCGACCATCCTTTTTGCCGTCAAAAACTCTGCAAAAAAATATATCCCCGCGCTTGAAAAAAGCTTTATCCCCTGCGAAAAATTCGCTGTTGATATTGCGTCCAAGGGAGTTTTCTACCCCTCCGACCAAGCAAATTTCAAAGCAGGCGTCGGAGTTGCGGCACTCAATTATTCCAAAAAGCTCCGCACACTTTATATGGATAAAATCCACACCGACAAGGACAGAGTTTTTGATGAAGAAAACATCGAATTTCTTACCGCAGGAGCTGTCCGCCTTCGCGAGGAATTATGATGCAAAAAATATTTTTCAAAGTAAAATTCAATAATTTTCGTGAAATATCGGGTTCAACGGCAAACGAAATACTTGACCGCGAGGAATGGGCGGAATGTGAGGCTGTGCTCTGCCTGCCCGATTCATATTCCGAAAACGGCGAGCCGACTCAGCTGATTCTTTCCTGCCACGGTGCGGGAAATACTGTAAATGAAGAAGAAGACAAAACCGGCGGACTTGCCTATGTCTCTGAATGCATTCATGCGGGATTTGCCGCCCTTGATATCAGCGGAAGCGAAGCGCACGGTCTTACAATGGGCTGCCCCGAACATGTATTTGCGCTTTACAAAGCATATCGCTACGCAATCAAGCATTACAACCTTACCGAAAGAGTACTCATCGCCGGTCACTCGATGGGCGGCGGAACGGCGATCAACTTTGCCAACACGTTCCCCTCCCTTGCGATTGCTCTTGCGATTTTCAACCCCGGACTCAGCTTTAACGGAGTACAGGTCGGCGATCACATCTGCCAAAATCCGTGGGACAGAAAATTCGAGGACGGGTACAGATATCGCAAGCTCATAACCCAATACTTCCGTTTTCCGACGGATGAATTCTGCCCCGATAATACCGCAGGATTCGAGCCTTACAGAACGCGCTCCTTGGTGGATTCCGAGGGGAAACGCGCGGTCATACCTCCCTGCCCCGTAAAGATCTGGCAGGGCGCGGACGATAAAACAGTCGATCCCATTCTTACACGCGAATATTACGATTCTATCCGCCGCACAGGATGCTACGCGGAACTGCACATCCTTGACGGAGTAGCACACAAGGTTGTTCCCGCTATGAAAAAAGAACTTCTTTTGTGGTTTGAGCGATTTATTTAACCGAATATCAGCGCCGACTTTGAAAAAAGTCGGCGTCTTTGTTTTGAAATTGTGAATTTGGTATTGCAAATTAACAGCGAAAATGCTATAATGTTTATAAATATATAATCTTTAAGCCATTTGGAGTGACTATGAAAAATATTAAAAATATAATAAAAGCTGCAGTGGGGCTCGGACTTCTGATTTCAGTTGCCGCATTTGCTGCTTGCACAGATAAAGAAACCCCTGAAATCACTACCGAAGCGGAGGAAGAAACAACAATGTATATCAACCCCGAAGACAACTATGAAGGCACCCTGAAAATTGAGGAAAGCGAGGACGGTAAGACCGTCACGATCTCCTATATGCTGAACGGCGAAAAAGTTTCATACACCGTTCCGAACAATGCGAACTATAAATCGGGCGGTTTCGCCGCAACCGATGATGTCGGACGTGCACTTCCCACATCGCTCACCACGGGAATCTACGGCTCGAACGGCGAGAAATACGTTGGTATCTTCTACTTTCTCTGGCACGGTGAGCACGGTGACGACGGTATATTTGACCTGCAGAAGATTATGGACAAATACGGCGACCTTGCCAAGGATGCAAACGCAAAGGATCCCGAAACAGGCAGGAAACTTTACGGCAACGTCGGCACAATGCATTGGTTCGCCGAGCCGCTTTACGGATATTATTACGCAAGCGATTCATGGGTCATCCGCAAGCATATGGAATTACTTGCAAATGCAAATGTGGATTTTCTCTACTTTGACGTTACAAACGGTTATATCTACAAAGACAACGCGCTCAAAGTAATGAAGACCTGCCATGAACTGAATGAGCAGGGATACGATGCACCGCAGGTCGTATTCTACACCAATTCGAACTCGAAAGGCGTTATGAAACAGCTTTACGATGAGATCTATTCAAAAAATCTCTATCCCGACACATGGTTTTACGTTGACGGAAAGCCCTGCATCATCGGTGTTGAGGAAGGCAATATAAACAACTTCTTCACCGTCAAGGCCGCGCAATGGCCAAACGAAGGATACAAGCAGAACGGTTGGCCTTGGATGGATTTCGAATGGCCGCAAAGAATCTTCAGCGACAAAAACGGAAATCCGAGTGCTATCAGCGTATCTATCGCACAGCACAACCGCTCTATCACCTTCTCCGATTCCTCACTTTACGGCTATGCCTACAATCGAGGCAGAAGTTTCAACGGTGAAAAAGACGACAACGCTTCTATGGAATCATACCGTGCGGCATTTGATGCGGATAATCTCATCACAAATCTCGGTCTGAACTTCCAGGCTCAGTGGGATCGCGCGATCTCTTCCGGCGCCCCCTACGTTCTCGTGACAGGTTGGAACGAATGGGTTGCACAGAGACAGAACGGAAAGACGCTTCGCGGCGATGACAGCCTTGTCTACTTTGTTGACACCGCTTCGATGGAATTTTCGCGCGACGCCGAAATGATGCGCGGCGGATATTTCGACAACTACTATATGCAGTTGATATCGAACATTCAAAAGCTCAAAGGCTCTGCGCCCATCATCATTCAGGATGCGAGAAACAAGATTGACATTGGAGCTTCTTTCGATCAGTGGCAGAAGGTCACCGTTTCCTATACCGATCCCGAAGGAGATACCCGCGACCGTCAATCGAAATCATTCGGCGGCAAAGTTTTGCAAAACCGCACGGGCAGCAACGACATTGTTGAAGCAAAGGTAACAGGTGACACGGAAAATCTTTATTTTTACGTCCGATGCGCGAAGGACATTTCCGAATTTAATACCGAAAACTCCTGGATGCAGTTGTTTGTCAATACAAACAACAATGCAACCGACGGTTGGTACGGCTACGATTTTCTTATCAACGCATGCCCCGAAAATGAGAATAAAACAACTGTTGCTTCATGTACATCAAACAGCGGCGTGCTTGAACTTAACCCGATCGGTAAAGTTACATACCGCGTTGAAGGCGCTGAAATGATGATCGAGGTCCCCCTCTCAATGCTTGGAATCAAAGATTACAAGCAGATCTATCTTGAATTCAAGTGGGCGGATGCAGATCAGAATACCAAGTACACAACCATGGAGGATTTCTATCTCTACGGCGACATCGCACCTCTTGGCAGACTTAATTGGATATATCAGAATTATATTCCCAAGTCGAAATAAGGAGTAAAAATGAAAATAATTATTGTTGGATGCGGCAAAATCGGCAAAAGTCTCATTGAAAGCCTTGTTGGCGAAGGACATGACGTTGCTGTTATAGATAAGCTTCCATCCGTCATAGAAGAAGTTACGAACACTTACGACGTCATAGGTTTGTGCGGAATAGGCACCGACTGCGAGGTTCTCGCCGAGGCAGGTGCCGCGCGTGCAGACATAGTGATCGGCGTAACCGGCTCGGACGAGCTTAATATGCTTGCCTGTTATATCGCTAAAACACTCGGCGCAAAGAACACCGTTGCCCGCATAAGAGACCGCGAGTATAACGACAAGAGCCTTGGATTTATGCAGCAGCAGCTTCAGCTTTCAATGTCGATCAATCCGGAAATGTCCGTCGCTCACACCATCGCAAACATTCTCAAGTTTCCATCAGCGGTCAATATCGACACCTTCGACTCGAACAAATTCGAGATCGTTGAAATAATTCTTGGAGATAATTCTCCGCTTTCGGGAATGACAATGATAGACCTCAGACGCCACAGCCCCGGAAAATTCCTTATCTGCTCGGTAATGCGCCGAAACGAAGTAATCATACCCGACGGTCGCTTTGAACTGCAAAACGGCGACAGGATCGCTCTTACCGCCGCTCCGAACGAGATCGGCAAGCTGCTTCGCAGCTTTGGTCTCATCACAAGAAAGACAAAGAACGTCATGATCCTCGGCGGCAGCAGGATCGCATATTACCTCTCGCAGTCGCTTCTTGCATCCGGAAATAAGGTCACCGTTATCGATAAGGATGCAGAAAAATGCGAAGAATTTGCTGAATCGCTCCCCGGCGTTACGGTTATCTGCGGGGACGGAGCAAATCAGGATATGCTCATTGAAGAAGGTCTGGGACAGACCGATGCATTTGTTGCTCTGACGGGATTCGACGAAAACAATATACTGATCTCCTACTTTGCTTCCTCACAAAAGGTGCCGAAGGTCATAGCAAAGGTCAACCGCCCCGAGTTTAATCCCATTGCCGGAAAGCTCGGAATTGACACACTTATCTCGCCTCTGCAAACTGTTGCCGATGAGATCCTTCGTTATGCCCGAGCACTGCAAAACTCCGTCGGAAGCAATGTGGAAAAGCTATACAAAATAATGGACGGAAAAGTCGAGGCACTCGAATTTAATGTCCGCGCAGATTTCAAGTATGCCGGAAAGGCACTTAAGGAGATCAAATTCAAGCAAAATATCCTGATTGCAGGCATTTTGCGTAACCGCAAACCGATAGTCCCGAGCGGCGACGATATAATCTTGCCGGGAGATAAGGTTATAGTTATTGCCGCAAACCATAGGCTCTACGACCTTTCCGATATTATTGCATAGGTGACGTTATGAATCGTAGAATGGTTTTTTATACCGTCGGGTATGTTGCTTTGGCAGAAACGGCATTGCTTTTGCTCCCCGCACTCGTTGCGCTGATATATCTTGAGAAAAGCGGTTTGACTTTCTTGATTTCTGCCGCGATCTCATTTGCAATAGGTTTTACCCTCATCAAATGCTTCCGCCCGAAAAGCAAGCTCATATATGCAAAAGAAGGCTTTGCTATCGTTGCTTACACCTGGTTGCTTATGTCTGCTATCGGTGCTCTTCCCTTCAGGATGAGCGGGCAGATCCCTTCGTATGTCGATGCTTTCTTTGAAACCGTCAGCGGTTTTACCACCACGGGCGCGTCGATCCTCCCCGACGTTGAGGCGCTGGATCACTGCATGCTCTTCTGGCGCAGCTTTACGCATTGGATCGGAGGAATGGGAATCATCGTGCTTGTAACCGCGGTGCTTCCGAACATTGCGGACAGATCGCTAAACGTTCTGAAAGCCGAGATGCCCGGTCCCACCGTCGGTAAGCTCGTGCCCCGCTCGCGCGACACGGCAAAGATACTTTATTGGATCTATTTCGGCATGACCGCTTTGCTCTTTGTCCTTCTAATCGCGGGAGGTATGCCTGTATTTGACAGTCTTCTTCACGCCTTAGGCACAGCGGGAACGGGCGGCTTCGGCATCAAAGCGGACAGCCTTGCATCATATTCGCCTTATTTGCAATGGGTAATAACCGTGTTTATGTTTATCTTTGCGATAAACTTCAACCTCTATTACCTCATGCTCATCCGCAAATTCCGCGCGGCATTCGGAAGTGACGAATTTTGGTTCTTCACCGCTCTCGTCCTTTTCTGCATCGCGGGTATAACGGTAAATATCATACCTCTTTATCCCACGTTTTCCGAGGCGCTTCGCCATTCGGCATTTCAGGCAATATCCATCGTATCGACATCGGGATTTGCCACAACAGATTTCAACCTTTGGCCGAATTTTGCAAAATCGCTTTTGCTGCTTCTGATGGTAGTCGGAGGCTGCGCGGGATCGACGGCGGGCGGATTCAAGGCAGTTCGTGTCGTTATCCTTTTGAAATCGGTTCGCAGAGAGCTCAAAAAGCTGCTTCATCCACGCTCGGTAAAGGCTGTTATGTCGGAGGGCAAACGGCTCGACGACACGACTCTCACGGGAGTGACCTCATATTTTGCGGCATATATCTTCTGCATAATCTTGATTTATATTCTCATATCCTTCGAGCCCTTTGATTTTGAGACTAATTTCACAGCCACTCTCACCTGCTTCAATAACGTGGGTCCCGGATTCGGCGGAGTCGGTCCCGCATCAAATTTCTCGGGATATTCGGATATTTCAACGCTGATTCTCTCCTTTGCAATGTTGCTTGGAAGACTTGAGGTATTCCCGCTGTTGCTCGGGCTCAATCCCCTCATTTGGAAAAAAAGCAAATCAAAAACGGTATGATCATGACTAATGAAAGAATCTGGCAGATTGCTCTGCAACAATCGGCATACGACTGCAACTGCTCCCCCGAAGATTTTCTGAGGGAAGAACACATTGTAACGCTTTCGCAAAAGCACCCGAGGGCACGGAAATATCTGCCCCTCCCATTTGAATGCGATCTCGTTTCCTACGGCAACAACGTTGTGGCGCAGACGAGCGAGAGGCTCACCGAGGTCGTTCGCGAGTATATAAGCAAATATATCGTCGCGCACTCATTTGAAACGCCGAACGTTCACGTGCTTGACGAAATGCTTCTTCCATATCACCTCAAAGTTTGCTTCACTGCGGTCTATTATCTGCCCGATATTGATAAGATCCGCGAGCTTCCCTGCCCCTACGAGATGCGTGTTCTGCATCAAGAGGATTTTGCAGATCTCTATCTTCCCGAATGGAGCAATGCACTTTGCGAGAAGCGAAAAGAGCTTGACGTTCTCGGAGTGGGAGCTTATGACAACGGCAAGCTCATCGGTCTTGCGGGATGCTCGGCTGACTGCGAGGATATGTATCAGATCGGCATCGACGTTCTTCCCGAATACCGCAGGCGGGGCATCGCCTCGGCACTTACAAGCCGTCTTGCACTCGAAGTGCTCAAACTCGACAAGGTACCCTTTTATTGCACCGCGTGGTGCAATCTCAAATCCGCGCGTAACGCGATCAAATGCGGCTTTTCGCCGGCATGGGTCGAGCTCACCGCGCGCGATATAGATTTTGTAAATGAATTCAACAGAGGATTAAAATTATAAAGGAGATTTATGATCATGAAAAAACTTAATCTCGCAATCATCGGTCAAGGCAGAAGCGGTAAAAACATTCACGGAAAATACTACCGCAGCAAGGACAATCTTTATTACGACGTAAAATACGTCGTTGACGCGGACGAGTTCCGCCGCTCGGTAGCCGAGGAGATCTATCCCGGCTGCAAGACCTTTGCAGACTACCGCGAGCTTTTCGAGCTTGACGACATCGATCTCGTTGTCAACTCCACCTATTCCGAGATGCACTATCCGATCACGAAGGATCTTCTCCTTCACGGCTTCAACGTTCTTGTTGAAAAACCCTTTGCACGCTCGCGCTACGAATGCGACGAGCTTATCAAGATCGCAAAAGACAAGGATCTGACTCTTGCGGTATTCCAGCAGACATTCCTTGCTCCTTTCTATCCCTTTGCTTACGAACTTGCAAAGTCGGGCAAGCTCGGCGAGATCAAGCAGATCAGCATTCGCTATAACAATTTCGCGCGCCGTTGGGACTGGCAGACTCTGCAGAAAAAGTGTGCGGGCGGTGTTTATAATACCGGTCCTCATCCCGTTGGCCTTGCGCTCGGCTTCCTTGATTTCGACGAAAACGCACGCGTCGTATACAGCAAGCTCGGCACAGCCCTGACTTTCGGCGACTCGGACGATTTTGCAAAGATCATCATCGACACCCCCAACAAGCCTCTCGTTGATATCGAGGTCACCTCTATCGACGCCTTCTCGAATTATAACGTCAAGATCCTCGGCACGCGCGGATGCTTCAAGTGCACTCCCACGGCTTACAATATGACCTACATCGTTGATGGCGAAAACCCCGAGAAGCAGGTTTCCGAAACATTCATAAAGAACGATGCGGGCGAACCCATCTACTGCTCCGAAAAGCTCGTTAAGCACGAGGAAGAAGGAAAATTTGAAGGCACCGCATTCGATGTCGGCACCGCTTCGCTTTACGAACAGCTCTACTACAAGATCACCGAGGGCAAGCCGATGACAGTAACGCCCGAAATGGCGGCAGCTGTGGTTGGCGTTATCGAAAAGGTTCACGCAGATAATCCCCTGCCCCTCAAGTTTTAAGGAGAATGACAATGAAAAAGATAGCTATTCTCGGATGTGAAAACTCGCATGCAAATGCGTTTTTGAAGTTCATTAAGGAAAAGGAAGAATTTTCCGATATTGAATGCATCGGTGTTTACAGCGTTGACACCGCGGCTTCGGAAAAGCTTCGCGATACATTCGGCGTGCCGGTTCTTGAAAACTACGACTCGGCAGTCGGCAAGATCGACGGTCTTATCATCACCGCGCGCCACGGCGGAGATCACTATAAATTCGCCAAGCCCTATATCGAAAGCGGCATTCCTATGTTCATCGACAAGCCTATCACGGTTGCCGAGGACGAGGCGATTGAGTTTATGCGTGAGCTCAAGGCACGCGGAACAAGAATCTCGGGCGGATCGTCGCTCAAGCAGGACGTTTACGTTTGCGAGCTGAAAGCAGATGCGCTTGCAGAAGCAGGCGGCAAGACTCTCGGCGGTTTCGTCCGCGCGCCCTATCAGGCGGAGAACGCTTACGGCGGATTTTACTTCTACGCACAGCACCTTGTTGAAATGGTCTGCGAGATCTTCGGCAGATTCCCGAAATCTGTAGAGGCAAAGAAGAACGGCAAAACGATAAACGTGCTTTTCCATTACGATAATTACGATTGCGTCGGACTTTTCTGCGACGGCTCATATCTCTACTACGCCGCACGAATGGCGGAAAAGGCGTCAAAATCCTTCGAGATTCCCACAACTACCGATTGGTATTACCGCGAATTCAAGGAATTTGCCGAGATTCTCGACGGCGGCGAGCAGACCTGCACTCACGAGGAATTCATCTCTCCCGTTTTCATCATGAACGCCATCATGCGCTCGCTTGAAAGCGGAAAAGAGGAAGTGCTTCCCGAAATCAAGGTATAATTATGGCAAAGATCATACTTTCGGCATTTGCCGACGAATATGCGGATAGCTTCGAGGAACAGCTTCAAGGTTTGAGCAAGCTTGGAATATCTCACATTGAGATCCGCCACGTAAACAAGAAAAACATTTCGGTTCTGACAAAGACGGAAGTTCTTGAAGCAAAAGAACTCCTTGATAAATACGGAATCAAGGTTTCCGCGATAGGCTCGCCTCTCGGCAAGATCAAGCTTGACGGCGATATTGACGGTCATATTGAAACAGCAAAGCGAGTTTTCGAATACGCAAATATGCTCGGCGCAAGATACGTGAGAATGTTCAGCTTCTACGCTCCCGACGGGCGCGACATAACCGAGATGAAAAACGAGGTCTTCTCTGCTCTCGGCAGACTTCTCGACGCTGCGCGCGAATACGGCGTCATCCTCTGCCACGAAAACGAGGCAAAGATCTACGGTGACATACCCGAGCGATGTCGCGAATTGCTTGATGCTTTCCCCGACCTTATGTGCGTTTACGATATGGGAAATTACGTCCTCGAAGGCGTCGATCCCTATCCCGAATCCTACCGTCTTCTCAAGGACCGAATCGCATATTTCCACATCAAGGACGCCCTCGCGGCGGGCGCAATAGTGCCTCCCGGATGCGGCGAGGCGAAGATCGGCGAGATACTTGCGGAGCATAAAAAAGACGCGGGCGAAGACTTTTTCGTCTCCCTCGAACCGCATCTCGAGCTCTTCTCGGGACTCAACGCCCTCGTAGGCAGAGCTTTTGAGAATCCGTATAAATATCCCGATGCAAAAACGGCTTTCGTTGATGCGGCAGAAAAACTGAAAAAGTTGATTTAACGAAAAACACCACGGACAAAAATCCGTGGTGTTTGTTATTATGAAAACGAATTACATAAGCTTTCTGATAAGTCCCTTGATATCCTCAACCGAAGCAGCCTTGGGGTTGCCGGGAGCGCAGGCGTCTGCGTATGCGGACTCTGCGAGGAAGTCGAGGTCCTCTTCCTTGAGTGCCTCAAGCTTGGTGGGAATTCCGACGTCGATCGAAAGCTGGCGTACAGCGTCAACGGCTGCCTTGCGGTATGCTGCCTGATCCATTCCGGTGGTATCAACGCCCATAGCCTCTGCAACTGCCTTGAGCTTTTCACCGGTCTGATCTGCGTTGTACTCCATAACGATGGGGAGCATCATTGCGCATGCAACGCCGTGGGGAGTGTCATAAACTGCACCGAGAGTGTGCGCGATAGAGTGAGCAATTCCGAGACCTACGTTCGAGAATGCCATACCGGTCACGAACTGACCGAGAGCCATGCCCTCGCGTCCTTCGGGATCGTTGTTAACTGCGCCGCGGAGGCTCTTTGCGATAAGGCGGATAGCTTCGAGGTTGAGGCAGTCGGGAAGATCCCAAGCAGCCTTGGTGGTGTAACCCTCGATAGCGTGGGTGAGAGCGTCCATACCCGTCGAAGCGGTAAGACCCTTAGGCATTGTGGACATCATATCGGGGTCAACGACTGCGATGTCGGGAATGTCGTTAACGTCAACGCAAACAAACTTTCTCTTGCGCTCAACGTCGGTGATAACGTAGTTAATGGTAGCCTCTGCCGCGGTGCCTGCTGTTGTGGGAACTGCGATGGTGTAAACGGTGCGGTTCTTGGTGGGAGCAACGCCCTCGAGAGAACGAACGTCAGCGAACTCGGGGTTATTGATGATGATACCGATAGCCTTTGCGGTGTCCATCGAGGAGCCGCCGCCGATTGCGATCATGTAGTCAGCGCCCGAAGCCTTATAAGCCTCAACGCCGTTCTTTACGTTTTCAATGGTGGGGTTCGGCTTTATATCGGAATAGATCGCGTAAGCCATTCCTTCCTTATCAAGAATATCGGTCACCTTCTTGGTTACGCCGAACTTAATAAGATCGGGGTCGGAAGCGATGAAAGCTTTCTTGAAGCCTTTAGCGGCAACGATTGCGGGGATCTCGAGGATCGCGCCCTTGCCGTGATATGATATTGCGTTGGATACGAAACGATTTGCCATTTTAAGTACCTCCGGTAATATTTTACCTAATTTATCCGGGATCAATTCTGCCCGTTAATTTATTATACCTTATCGAAATAAAAATTTCAATAGCGAAATAAAAATTTTTCGTTTATATGGATTTTTTTCTTTTGTTATGGTATAATTAGCTTAATAAATCGAAAGGTTCAAACAGATGTTCAGAGAAATAGTAAGAAAAAAACAGGCCCTCACGCTTGATGAATGCAATGAGATATTGAAAAACGAGCCGCGCGGCGTGCTTTCCTTGATTGGTGATGACGGATACCCTTACGGCGTTCCGATCAATCACTATTACTGCGAAGAAAACGGTCATATCTACTTTCACAGCGGCAAGTCGGGACACAAGGTCGATGCGATCAGGGCGTGTGACAAGGCATCCTTCTGCGTTTATGACGGAGGTTATCGAAACGAGGGCAAGTGGGCGCTCAATATCAAGAGTGTCATAGTTTTCGGAAAGGTTCGTGCTGTTGACGACTATGACAAAGCTATGGAAATCTGCCGCAGATTAAGCTATAAATTCACCAATGACAGCAAGTATATTGAAAAAGAGATCGAGTCATTCGGCAAAAGCACTCTCTGTCTCGAGCTCATTCCCGAACATATCACGGGAAAGCGGATCAAAGAGTCTTAATTGTATTTCAATATAAACATCATAAGGAGAAAAGACATGAAAAAATTTACTGCAATTACTCTGCTCACTGCAATCGTATTAACAGCGTTTTCTGCGGTTCTTCCTGTATCCGCCGACAGCGCAGTAACTCTTACGACCGACAAAACGACTTACTATGAGGGCGAGTCGATCATAGTCAATGCAAAGAGCACCAACGCCGCGGGCACAGACTGGGTCGGCATCACAGTCAAGGGCGACAAAACGGGCGCCGCGATCTATTGGGAATACCTCAAGGATATGACCTCGGATTTCGACATTGCCACCTCGTCTCACAAGGGAAAAGACAGAAATGCATATTACGATCTTCCGGCAGGTGAATACTCCGTGTTCATCATGCCCAACGACCTGACTATCAAAAAAGGATACGATCAAATACTCAAAATGATTGACATCACCATTCTTGAAGCACCGAACAGAGAAGAAGAAAAACTTCCCGAGCTTATTATCCCCGAGAAGGACACTTACATTGTTACTGACAAGACCGAGTATTACGTCGGCGAGCCCGTTTACGTTGCAGCTTCGAGCGTCAATTCCGGCGGCAAGGATTGGGTGGGAATCTTCCCGAAGGGACACCTCGGAGCCTCTATTTATTGGGATTATATTTCGGACGTAAAAGATAAGACGTTCAATATAAAGCACGCATCGCATAGCGGCTCCTCAATGTCCGACTACTTCAGTCTGCCCGCGGGCGAATACACACTCTACATCATTCCCGACGATCTTAACGGCAAGAACGGTATTCCTGTCGCGCTCACTTCACTGGAGATAAAGGTAGTAAAGGATCCCACGAAGATTGCCAAAGCCCCGCTTTCGGCTGAATACTGGCTGAAGGATCCCAAGAGCGGTATGGCTGACGGCACTTTGACGATCAATCTTCCCGAAGATCATTGCGCCGACGACATTTATATGTGGTGGGCAAACGATGCGGGTAAGCTCGCGGGTTACACTCGCCTCGCTCGCTTCAAGGTTACGGGCACAACAATCGTTCACGAAATGACGCCTAACACCCTCATTCCCGAGGGCGCGACAAAGCTTCTCATCTACACCTACAATGACAGCAACGGCATTTCCGAAAGCTGTCTTGAAGTCAAGCTCCCCGATGGTGCGGCTTCAAAGGGATTCGGCGAAGTTCTCTCCGAGTTCCAGATCGTCAGCGACATTCACATCAAGGGCGACTCCTCGAACGAATACAGTAAACACTTTATCGGTATGCTCAAGGACGTTGTGAAGAACAGCCCGAGCTCGGTCGGCATCTTTACTGTCGGCGACAATGTTGACAGAGGAGACTCCCCTTCTTATTGGACTTATTTCCATCAGCATTATAAGTCGATCAAGGATGCCCCTGCGCTCTATCTCGGCATCGGGAACCACGAATATATCGGAAGCAATTACGATGCGGGTCTCAAGCAGTTCCTTGAAAACCTCAACTTTCCCAATGGAAGCACGCCCGATAAGCCCTACTACGACGTTTGGGTAAACGGATATCACTACATCTTCCTCGCATCCGAAAACACGGGTACCTCGCGCCTGACACAGACTCAGCTTAAATGGCTTGAGGAGAAGATCAACGAAAACCGCGACGGCAGACCGGTCTTCGTCTTCCACCATCAGCCGATGCTTGATACCACATCCGGCAGCACGGCGGCTGAGGGGTGGAGCGGTATAGCTAACCACACACAGCTCAAAACAGTTATTGACAAATATCCCGAGGTAATGATGTTTAACGGTCATACCCATTGGATTCTCGATTCCGACAACTGTATGTATGTGGGCGAAAATGCAAAGATATTCAACACCTCCTCGGTCGCATATCTCTGGCACTCCTACGATATAGTCACGGGCGAGCGTCAGACAGGCAGCGAGGGGTACTACGTCCGCATTTATAAGGATAAGATCGCCGTTCTCGGCAGAAACTTTGTCACCGGCGAATGGGTATCCTCGGCGCAGTTTGTGGTAAGCTACACGCAGACCGAAACTACCGAAACAACAACCGAAGCAGAGGTTACAACGTCAGTTGACACCCCCGAAACGACCGAACCTGCGGTTACTCCCGCTCCCGAAACGACCGCAACTCCCAATAATACCGAGCCTGCAGAAAAGAGCGGCTGCGGTGCGATTGCTTCGCCTATCGCGCTTATCGTACTTATGGCATTTGGAGCAGCTATTATTAAAAAGCGCAAATAAATTTCACCCTCAACTTTATTGGGACTGATTCATTAAATGAGATGGATCAGTCCCATTTTTATATTAAAAATCGGTTGAATTATCATAGAAAATGTGATATAATTGAATATAGGAAATTTTCCCACGGAGGAACTATATATTATGAATAACGTTCAGTTCAGATACGCGACTGAGGATGATGCCGCGCTTGTTCTCGAATTCATCAAAGGAATTGCTACTTACGAAAAAATGCTTGATGAAGTCATCAACACAGAAGAATTGATCAAGGAAGTTGTTTTCGGCAAGGGACACGCGGAAGTCATTTTCGCACTTGACGGCAAAAAAGAAGTCGGATTCGCCCTCTTCTTCCACAATTATTCCACCTTCGTCGGACGGGCGGGAATTCATCTTGAAGACCTCTTCGTGTGGCCGGAATACCGCGGAAAGGGCTACGGCAAGGCGCTCTTCTGCGAGGTTGCAAGAATTGCAAAGGAGAGAAACTGCGGCAGAATGGAATGGACCTGCCTCAACTGGAATACCCCGAGCATCAATTTCTATCTCTCGATGGGCGCTGTTCCCATGGATGAATGGACAACATACCGCCTGACGACAGATAAAATAGACGCGCTCTTAAAGAGGTAAATAATATGTATCAGCTTTATATGGAATTTGACAATCCCACCGAAGCTATGTTCGGCAAGCGTCGAAGTGTGCAGGGCATGGCTATCCACGGCGACACCGCGTTCGTTCTCTACCACAGCGGAGTTGCGGGGGCTTACGATCTTGTCAACCGAGACCCGAAGCCGATGGGAGTTTTCAAGCTCGGCTCTTATTGCAGAAACAAGGAAGATAAGAGATATGATAACCACGCAAACGACGCCATGTTCGGCGCGACAATGGAGGGCGAGGATTTTCCGCTTATGTACGTAACCGCGGGCAACAGCGGCGACGCCGACGAAAAAGGTTGGATCGCTTACTGCGCGGTTGAGCAGATCAGACTTCGTGATGGAATCTACTCCGCCGAAACGGTTCAGCGTATTTATTACAAGCCTACCGAGGCAGACGGAACAAAATTTGAAATTCCCGGTTGGGGTTGGCCCGCATCGCTCGTTGATGTGAAAAACGGCTTCTTCTATCTCCACTCGGCGCGCTACCGCACCAAGCGCGAGATGTATCGCCCCGACAACGAATATATCGTGACAAAATTCCGCCTGCCCGATCCCGCCGAGGGCGACGTGACCTTCACCGCCGACGACATTCTCGACCAGTTCTTCCTTCCCTTCAACGCTTTCGCAACGCAGGGTGGAACGATCTATGAGGATAAGCTCTACTACTCCTTCGGATTCGGCCGCGAGGATACGCCCGATGCGCTAAACGTTATTGATCTCAAGGCGAAAAAATACGCGCTCTGCGAAGATCTTTCGACGACCCCCTTCTTCGATCAAGAGGTCGAATGCGTCGCGTTTTATAAGGGCAAAATGCTGATAAACACTCAGAAAGAAAAAATCTACGAAAGAGAGGCTTTTGAATTCTGATGAGTTTTCACGATTATGCATTGGCGCACGCTGATGAGATGACCAAGCTGACCTGCGACATGACTCTCATCCCCGCTCCGAGCGGACATGAGAGAAAACGCGCCGAATATTGCGCCGAATGGCTGAAAAACGCGGGAGCGGAAGGAGTTGAGATCGACGAATTCTGCAACGTGGTCTGGAAAGCCTTTCCCGGCAAGAGCGGCAAATGGATCATCTTCTCTGCTCACACCGACACGGTTTTTGATTTCGACGTTCCGCTTGAGATCAAAAAGGAGGACGACAAGCTCTACTGCCCCGGCATCGGCGATGATACCGCAAACCTTGCCGTTCTGATGTTCGGAATGAAATACCTCATCGAGAACCCGCCACAGGACAACAAATACGGCGTGCTCTTCATCGCGACCGCCTCCGAGGAGGTCGGAAGCGTGGGGATGTACAAATATCTTACAAAGAACGGCACCGATGACATTGCTTTTTGCTACAGCTTCGATGCTTCAATACAGCGCATCTATACGGGAACGGTGAATTACTACAACCACCTTGTAACCGTCCACGCGCCCGGCGGTCATGCTCTCGGTGCATTCGGTACTCCAAGCGCGATCGAGGAGCTTTCAAAAGTCATTCTCGACACCTCAGCAGCCTGCCGCGAGTATATTGCAAACGAAAAGCTGAAGCGAACAACGATCAACGTCGGTATGATGAGCGGCGGCAACCGCCACAATATCATCGCGGCCGAGGCGAATGCGCTGATCGAGCTTCGTTCGGACAAGTACGACAGATATGAAGTCCTCGCATCTCATCTTGCAAAAGCCGTTGAGAAGTACACGACCGAACAGGTCACGATAACAAACGAGATCGTCAGCGACACGGCACATTGGAACACAGTTCCCGACGAGGTAATGCAGAAATTCGGCGAGGAGCACCGCGAAATGCTGCGCTCGCTCGGTATTGAGCCGAGATTTTCCTCGGCATGCACTGATTGCCGTTATCCGATGAGCAAGGGAATCCCCTCGCTCGACGTCGGTCTTTGCAAGACATCATATCCGCACAACGTCGGCGAGCTTCTCTACCCCGATTCACTTCCCACGGGGCTTGAGTTTCTGCTGATGATCTTTGAAAGATATTTATAAGGAGGCAGAAAATGCTTGAAATCGGAATGAAAGCGCCAAACTTTACGCTTAAGGACAAAAACGGTAACGACGTTTCGCTCTCCGACTTTCTCGGAAAGAAGGTCGTCCTCTACTTCTACCCCAAGGACAACACCCCCGGATGCACCCGTCAGGCTTGCGCCTTTGCGGGAGCTTACAAGCAGTTCCAGGCGAAGGGAGTCGAAGTCATCGGCATCAGCAAGGACAGTGTGGCTTCGCACGTGAAATTTGCAGAGAAATACAACCTTCCCTTCGGTCTTCTCGCTGACCCCGAGCGCGTAGCCATCGAGGCTTACGGCGTATGGCAGGAGAAAAAGATGTGCGGCAAGGTTTCTATGGGCGTCGTTCGCACCACCTTTATCATTGACGAAAACGGCAACATCGAAAAGATCATGCCGAAGGTAAAACCCGATACAAATGCCGCGGATATTCTCGCGGAACTTTAAGGAGGAATAAAAATGTATACCATCTATGTTAGTTTCATTTGCCACGAGGGCAAGCGCGAAGCTTTTGTCGAAAGAATGAAGACCGAGGGCGTGCTTGACGCAGTCCGCGCCGAAGACGGATGCATCCGCTACGACTATTATTATGCCGACGAGAATCCCAATGAGCTTCTGCTTATTGAGGCGTGGGAATCTAAGGAGCACCAGCAGGTGCACATCGGTCAGCCCCACATGGCAACTCTCCGTACATTCAGAAACGAATATATGGCTGAATCCAAGCTCGGCGAGTTTGAGCTGAAATGATATACGATCTTGAATCGGCTCACAAGTATTCTTCCGACAATAAATCATTGCTCAAAACCGAGCAGAAATGTGGTTGCTTCTACTGTAAAAAAGTTTTTTCATCAAGCGAAATCAAAGATTGGATTGACGAAGGAAACATTGGCACAGCTCTCTGCCCTTATTGCTTAATCGACTCTGTTATCGGGGAAAGCACGGGATATGATATTACTGAAGATTTCCTTCGCAAAATGAATCTTTATTGGTTTGAAAGCGGAGTAGGAAATCGTGTCTCAACTTCATTCGGTGAACTTTTTCTGACGCTTGACGGAAAGACACAAAACTTCAGATACTTTGCCGTTGATCCCGAAAAGCCTTTTGCCGACGTCAGCGGTGTATATAAGATCGAATACGATTTTAAAGCCGACGGAGGCAAGCACGAGATAAAGCTTCTGCTTGATAATCCCGAATGCAACGCATATTCAGACACTGGCGAAAGATTTGATGCTATTTCTGCAAACATTGGCGATGGAAGAATAACTCTAGCATTTATCGAGCCTGAAAACTTTGATTTTGAAATTGAATTTATGAAAAACGGAATTATTCTGCGCTCGAACGAAAACACATCATCGCAAACCTTGAAATTCGGCGTTTGCTGGATCGATAAGCTCCCTTCTGCTGATGACATTCAGACATGGCTCGGCGCGGATATAAAGTAAGATTGAAATGAAAAAGACAGATGAAAAAACAAACGTGATGCGTCTGCTTGACTCAAAAAAAGTCAAGTATGAAAAGCATCTTTACGTTGACACCGATGCGATCAGCGGCATCGAGATCGCGACGGTTTTAAATCAGGACCCCAATCACGTTTTCAAAACTCTTGTAACGGTCGGTGCATCAAAAAACTACTATGTTTTCATGATTCCCGTCGAGCGTGAGCTTGATCTCAAAAAAGCTGCACGCGCCGCAGGTGAGAAGAATATCGTGATGATTAAGCAAAAGGAACTGCTTCCTCTAACGGGATACATCCACGGCGGATGCTCGCCGATAGGCATGAAAAAGCAGTTTCCCACATTCACGGATGCCACCGCCGAGAATTTTGAAACCATCCTTTTCAGCGCGGGAAAGATAGGTTATCAGGTAGAAATCACGCTTGATGAATTACGCAAGGCTTTGAAATTTGAGCTGGTTGATTTGACCGTATAAAGGAGAGCAAAATGAACTTCACAGAAATAGCAAACACACGTCAATCTTGCCGCAGTTATGATGCGGGAAGAGCGGTTGAAGAAGAAAAGCTGCAAGCAATACTCGAATCCGCACGTTTCTCCCCTTCCGCTTGCAACGGTCAGCCATATCTAATGACGGTTTGCCGCGGCGAGGCGGCAAAGGCTGTTGCCAAGGCAACGCAGGGTATGGGAATGAACAAATTCGCAACCGATGCGCCCGTGCTGATCGTAATTTCCGAAAAGCCGTACGTCGCTTCCGCCGCACTCGGCGCGAAGGTCAAGGGCAACGACTACCGCTCAATCGACATCGGCATTCTTGCCGCATACATCACCGCAGAAGCCACCGCGCAGGGTCTCGGAAGCTGTATTCTCGGCTGGCTTGACGATGCGGAGATCCGCAAGATCTGCTCGCTCGACGCGCCCGTAAGACTCGTCATCACCCTCGGATATGCTAAAGATGGCGACAAGTTGCGTGAGAAAAAGCGCAAGGATATGGCGGAAATAGTTCAGTTTATTGATTGATCATTTCAGAATAACAAAAAATCCTCATCCGTTGAATCGGATGAGGATTTTATATTATTCGTAACAAGTTATCAGTCCGCCTTCGGCAAAACCGCTTCTACCTTTTCCTCGTAGAATTCCTTTGCCAATCCTTTTTTCGACACCGGTTCATCATTTGCGTAAAGGTGTGAGGTATCACCCATCTGCATACATTTGAAGAACACCTCGCCTTTTACGCGTTCCTCTGTGACAAGTGTGGTCACCGACGACGCAGGAAGGAAAAAGCTCTGCCAGAGCATCGGGAGCGCAACGCCCGAAAGATGCGA
>JAZORB010000078.1:0-5664 GCA_045656385.1 Eubacteriales bacterium
GAGCATTTGCTTTGCGTAGCCTTTTCGTCTTTCGCTCGGTCTGACGGAATATCCGATATGACCTCCGAATTTTTCAAGATATTCGTTCAGGTAATGTCTTACTTGAAGCATACCGAGCACCTTGCCGTCATTTTTCCTGACGAGCATAAACTGGGTTGCAATAACGCGTCCCTCGGGCAGAGTTTCAGGAGATTCGTAATCCTTGCATTTCTGTATGAATCCGAGCGGGTCTTCGAATCTGCGCAGAGAACCCGTGCCGTCCATCGAATCGCCCGCATCGAGAAACTCCGCGCGGTATTGCTTAATTTGTTCCGCGTATTCGGCGGATGGCTTGATTAAAATAAGTTCTTCACATTCTTTTATCTTCTTTAAAGAATCTTTCTTCAGCTCTTCACGAAGCATGCGCGTCCACTTTGACCATTCGCAATTTTTCTGACCGTAGACGAGATTTTCCTCGTATTCAAGCGGGATCCACGTTGAAATGTCGGCTTCGTTGTGTGAGACGAGTGCTTCGAGATTGTCCAGCGACTTGAAGAGCTTTGCTTCGGGTGTTGCGAGCGCGTTCATTTCGTCGAAAAGCTCGGTGAATTCATCACGCATAGGAGAGGGCAGGGACGAGAGGAGCGACTTGACTGCTGAATCTTCTTCCTTTTCGTGATCTGCGGTCTTGTTGAAAGCGGGAATGTCTCCCGTGACTGCCTCACCGAAATCGTGGATAAGACACATTTTTACGACCTTGTTTATGTCAATATCGGGATATTCGTCGGCGCAGAGCAGAGCCATAACAGCAAGCCGCCACGAATGCTCCGCAACGCTTTCGTGCCGTCCGCTCGAAGTCCAGGAATGGCGCGTGTTGCATTTGAGTTTTTCTATTTTGTTTAAAAATTCTATGTATTCTCTCGGTTTCATCTGCGTATCAAGAGTCCTTTCATAAATTCGGATGCGTTGTGGAAATTGTATGCGATCATCTTTTCTTCGTCGGTACAGCCGATGAGGAGTTTGATCTCGGAATCGCGTTTCCACAGATCAACCGTGCAGATGATCGCATCGCACTTTGATTCAGTCAAAGACCCCCGCCACACGTCGATTCCACTGCCGTCCATGGATGAGGTGTTTTCGATATATCCGTAATCGAGTTCGTACTTGATATCGGGGTATCGCGGGTGAGAACTGCCCTTCGGTCTATCGATCACTATATTCCCCGATGAAACAAGCTTGTCCACGGCGTGCCAAAAATGAATGTTTTGTTCCATAATTTCACCTATTGCTTTTTTGCCTTGACCAAAAGGAAGTTCGGCTTGTGAAGATCCTTTTCCCAACTCTTATCCATTTCGATTGTTTCCTTTGTCGGAACGGGTTCCATCATCCTTTCGACGGTAAATCCCGCCTCGCAGAGGGAATTGACGATCTCGGAAAAGGTGCGGTGATATTTTTCAACGCCTTCAACGATCCATTTCGTACTGCGCTTGCCTCCGCGCGAATAGTCGGTCAGCTTATAGTGAAGTACCTCGCCGTTATCATCCCGCAACCAGCCGGCACCCGATATGGGTGCCGTTGTCAGGGGGTGCTCCTGCGAAAAGATGAAGTACCCGCCGGGATTCAATATGTCATAAACTCCCTTGACAAACGCGGAGAAATCCTCGACGTAATGCACCGCAAGCGAGCTGAAAACAACGTCGTATTTTTTCTTGATGAAGGAAAGATCACTCATATCAGCGCGGATAAATTCGATATCGGGGTGTTCCTCGATTGCGACCGCAAGCATCTTCTCCGAAATATCCACGCCTAAAACCTCACAAGCCCCTCTTGTCTTGAATTCGGCGCAGTTCTCGCCGTAGCCGCATCCAAGGTCGAGGACAGCCTTGCCCGAGAGGTCGGGCGAAAGAGAGAAGAGCGCGGGCTTTTCTTCAAGATTGTTTGCGCTGTACTGATTACTGCGGATTTTTTTGTATCCGTCAAAAAAGATTTGATTGTCGAATATGTTTTGAGATTTGCTCATTTGAATGCTCCTTTACAGAGGCTTTTTACATCTGAAAAACACAAAATCCGGGCGGTGAATCGTTCCGCCGAACTGTGCGGGATACTGCTCTCTCATTTCATTGGAAACGTTTGATTCCTCACACTGCTCGATTTGGAAACCTGCTTTGACGATGGCGTTGACGATGGTTGCGAAGGTTCTGTGATAAAGCTCATAGTCCTCAACGACCCATTTGACTGATCGTTTTCCTTCTGCCATATAGTTGGGGACATTAGCATAGAGTCGTTTTCCCGATTCTGTGCGAGTATACCTATCGCAGCTTCCGTCCCACGCGGTTGCCATTGGGTGCGACATGCTGAATACAAAATAGGAATTGTTATTCAAAAGACTATATACATCTCGCATTAACTTATCAAAATCCTCTGCATAATCAAAGGCCAAAGAGCTTGTGACTATATCAAACCGTTCATCAAGCGCGGATATATCTTCGAAAGCCATCTGCAGATAGGTGATATTGTCGGCAGAAAAATGCTTTTTCGCGTGCGCCAGCATTTTCTCCGAAATGTCAACACCCAAGACGGATCCGGCGCCCATTTCCGAATACTGTTTTGCATGCTGTCCCATTCCGCATCCAATATCCAAGACTTTTTTGCCTTGTACATCCGGAAGCATTGAGAGCAAAATAGGAGTTTCTATGCAATCGTTGAAATTGATCTCTCTGCTGCGTAAATCCTTGAAATTTTCAAAGAAAGCATTGTTATCATATATATTTTGTTTAGCCATATTTCCTTTATATTCCTTTCAGCAATTTGGCCGCTTCCTCAAATAGTCTCGGTGAGACCTGCGGATATGTAAGTTCTGTGGGGAGAGAATCGAATATTCCGATCTCCTTCATTTCACTTTCGGGAAGCTCACCGAGCGAGTGAACGATTGCGAGGAATACCATTCCGTTTGCGCAACCGTTTGAATCGAATCCCCAATAATCACAGAGAGGATAGACGTCTGCATCCCTGATCCCGCTCTCCTCAAAAAGCTCGCGACGCGCGCATTCGAGCGGAGTTTCGTCTTCCTCGATATGACCGCCTTGCGTTTCCCATGTGTCGCGTTTTTTGTGCTTTGAAAGGATCCACTTGCCCTGATAAGAGGCGCAGATGACCGTGAATTTGTATCCTTCAAGGTAGCCGAGCGGATAGATCCTGCATTTGAGCTCCTTGCGCAAAGGCTTGGGAGGATCAAGGTCAATTACAAGCTCTTTGCATTTTTCGATAGCGAGATCATGATCCTGCATCGCCGCCTTGCGATACCAAAAGATTGCCTGCTCTATATCGTTTTCAACTTCTTCGCAATATATTGCGAGTTTATATTGAGCCGAACTGTTCCCGTCGTATGCTTGGTTTCGAATTTGGCGAATGTCGGTGTTGAATTCTGCTTTCATATCAAAGTTTCCAGAAGTGCCGCACAGCCTTCAAAAATATCGCGGTAAGCGATGTCGAATCGATCTGAGTACCAAGGGTCGGCAACGTCGCCGGGGCGGGAGGTGTAGTCCATCAGCTTGTGTATTTTGCCTTCGGGGTCGCCGCCGAGGATGATGTGCATATTGCGGATGTTAGCCGAATCCATGCCGACGAAAAGATCGTATTTGTCATAGTCGGATCTTTGAAGGCGGACGGAACGCTTGCCGTCAGGGGAGATACCGTGCTTCGCAAGCTCCGCTCTCGCGGGCGGGTAGACGGGATTGCCGATACCGTTCCATATCTCCTCGTCGCTTGTCGCCGACGATCTTATTTCAAATTCAGCCGAAAGCCCGCGCTCGGCAACCATCTTCTTAAAAATAAACTCCGCCATCGGACTGCGGCAGATGTTGCCGTGGCAAACGAACATGATCTTTACCATCTTTTCATATTCCTTTCGAATTTCTTGGTGTAAGCCTCGCGGAGCTCGTCGGAGGTGATGCCGTAGCAGAGCATGACGTCGTGGTAGTACATCAGCACGTCCGCCATTTCCTCTATCAGATGAGCGCGGAGCTCGGGATTGGAGACCGCTTCCTCTCCGCCGTTTTTCTTGACGATGTCGGCGACCTCGCCGATCTCGCCGATCATCCAAAGGAGCTTGTTCTTGCCCGTGTCGATACAGATCGGCTCCCACTTGTCCTTGTATTTTTCCTGCAGCTGTCTCTGCATCTCAAGCATTTCGTTTACTGTAAATTCAGCCATTTTTGACTCCTTTGTACCACTTGGGAATTGCATTTGTAAAATTATCATACCAATCAAGCACGTCGCGCGCCTGGTTCATCATTGTATTGATCTCTTGATCCCCGAACGGAATTGCCCACGGGATAGAGGAGAGCATATTGCTTCCGATATAGAGCGCAAGAAGTTCCCAGAATTTGTGCGGAACCTCGCTGCCAAAATATCCGTCAACGTTGCCCGAGGCAAAAGCAGGTGCCGCTTGCGCGCACCAGACGATGCGGTTGAATTCCTCCCACGGATCTCCGAAATCGTAGCGGTCGAAGTCGATGATTACAATTTTGCCATGTTCGATCATCATATTTCCGATGTGGTAGTCGCCGTGCTGATAGCATTGGGGGCGGTCTTTCAGCAGATGACGATTCGCCGCCATGTAATCGAGGATGTAATGATCTCCCTCGAATTTCAGCGGACATTCTTCGTAATTCTTTATCTTGCGGTCGATTTTCGCATTGAACCGCGGCTCCCAATCGGGCTGATCATTTGGCGCGGGAATCGAGTGGATGAGGCGCAGATACTCGCCTGCCTCGTATCCGAGACGGTACTGCTCCTCCTCGCTCATTTCCTTGACAGCTTCCTCTGCATCAACGCCGTCTACAAATCTCTGGAGCATATAATATCCGTCATCGCGCTTGCCGCACTCGATAGGATTGCACATCGAAACGCCGAGTGCCTCGACTTTCTTTTGCATACGGAACATATCGGCATAGCGTTCACCGCGCGGGGAATTCGTTACGCGAAGCAGATAAACCCTTCCGTCTTCATCGACAGCGCGGTATTTTTTATCCCCTGACCAGCCTTTGTTGATCTCGTCAAGCTCAATGAATTTCGGTAACGGCATATCATCACCTCCAAAGCATTATATTTGATTAATTATAACATATTCTATAAGCAAATTCAAGCATAATGCGCTCAACTTGCCGTTGATGCGTATTATTTTTTTCTAACTTCTTGCAAGAGCGCAAATAATGTGGTATAATTAGAAAAAAGCAAACGGAGGATCATAGAAATGATCGAATTCCGCGAAGAAGATATAAAATATATTGCCATCGAACTTCCAGATGAGGTGAAGTTTTATAAATATTCCGGCGATTTTGAAGGCGAAGAAAAAGTTGTTCTTTCTTTGCTTAAAGGCGAATTGCCGACAGCTTTGCGCCGACGTCTTGAGCTTGAGCTTGCGATCTGCCGAGAGATGCAGAGGGATTATTATACCGATTTCGATACGTTGCTCGGTAAGATACAAGAAAAATATCCTGCTTGTACTTCAGAAAATCTCGAATACATAATCGCGCAGGGAAGCGCAGATTATATCCGCAAGAACGGCGTGCGTTATTTCCAACGCGCGGCAAGATCGAATATCCTTGAGTGTCAGGAAGCATATCTGAAATCTCTTCCCGACGGAGTTTACGAAAATGCCTACCGCAATCCGCTCCGCCACGA
>JAZORB010000079.1:0-7889 GCA_045656385.1 Eubacteriales bacterium
CTAATTCTTAAAGGCGGGGCGTCGAGGCGCCGCCCCCTACAGCAAAATGATTTAAATTGGTATAAAAATGAACACATTTGAACTCGATTCCAAATACGTCGCGCAGACCTACCGCCGTTTCCCCGTTGAGATCGTCTCGGGCAAGGGCGCGGTGGCTTATGACGCGAACGGCAAAAAATACATCGACATGGGCTCGGGCATCGCGACCAATACTTTCGGCTATGCCGACTCCGAGTGGGTCGCGGCTGTCACAGAGCAGCTTAATTGCTACTCCCACACCTCAAACCTCTATTACACCTCCCCCTGCGTAAAGCTCGCCGAGCTTCTTTGCGAGAGAACGGGCATGTGCCGCGTATTCTTCGGCAATTCGGGCGCGGAGGCAAACGAGGGCGCAATCAAGGCGGCGCGCAAATACTCCTTCGACAAATACGGCGAGGGACGCGCCAAGATCGTCACTCTCGTCAACTCCTTCCACGGAAGAACCATCACCACCCTCGCGGCAACGGGTCAGGACGTTTTCCACACTACCTTTATGCCCTTCACCGAGGGATTTTGCCATGTGCCCGCGAATGACACCGAGGCGATGCTCGCGGCAATGACGCCCGACGTCTGCGCCGTTATGATCGAGCTCGTTCAGGGCGAGGGCGGCGTCAATGCACTTGATAAAGATTACGTTTCCACGATTGCGAAGGCTTGCGAGGAAAAGGATATCCTTCTCATCATCGACGAGGTCCAGACCGGCAACGGACGCACGGGAACCCTTTACGCCTTCGAGCAGTTCGGCATCAAGCCCGACATCATCTCGACAGCAAAGGGACTCGGCGGCGGACTCCCCATCGGTGCCGTCATTCTCGGCGAAAAGGTCAAGGACACCCTCTCGGCGGGCTCGCACGGCTCGACCTTCGGCGGCAATCCCGCTTGCGCGGCGGGCGCGCTGAACGTAATTTCGCGCCTTGACGATGCTTTTCTCGCCGAGGTCCGCGCAAAGAGTGAATATATATTCACTAAACTTGAAAAAATGAAGGGCGTTCAGTCGGTCAGCGGTCTTGGACTTATGATCGGAATCAAAGCCGAAAAGCCCACCCCCGAAATCATCGCGGCGGGAATCGAACGAGGCGTCCTCTTCCTCTCAGCAAAGGATAAACTCCGACTCCTGCCCCCGCTGAACATCACCTACGAGCAGATCGACGAGGCACTCGCGATTTTGGCTGATATTTTGGAAAAATAATGATAAAAAAATGCTCCGCTTATTGATTTGAGCGGAGCACTGTGATATAATATATACTGTCAATTTATTCTTAGAAAGGAATACATTATGAAAAAGATCATTATTCTCATCCTTTCATTGCTCCTCTGCCTCGTTTGCTTCGCTTCCTGTGAAAAGGAATGCAAGCACGAATGGAGTGATTGGAAGGTTACAAAAGAACCCACCTGCGCAGAAAAAGGTATTCAATCGCGTACCTGCGAAAAATGCGAAGAGCGCGAACGTGAGTACATCGAAGGCGCTCCTCACACCGAGGAGACCGTTCCCGGCCGCGAGGCAACCTGCTCCGAAGTCGGTTACACCGACGGTAAGCGTTGCACCGTTTGCGGCAACACCACCCTTGAGCAGGAAGAAATCGCAACCACCGCTCACACCGTTGTTGTAAACGAGGGCAAGGAACCCACCTGCACAAAGAGCGGCTATACCGAGAGCAGCTACTGCTCCGTATGCTACACGACCGTCAAAGAGCAGCAGAGCCTCGACGCGCTCGGACACGATGCCGTTGAAACCCCCGCTGTTGCGGCAACCTGCAACTCCTACGGCACCACCGCCGGTGAGAAGTGCTCTCGCTGCGAAAAGGTTCTCAAGAACATCGAAACCGTTCTTCTCGCTTCCCACACCTTCTCGGGTGGCAAGTGCACCGTTTGCGGCGAGAATGAAAAGGCTGACCACAACCTCAAGTTCTCCTCCGGCTCCGACGGATACTACGTTGCCGGCATCGGAAACTCCACCGCAACCGATATTATCATCCCCATGACCCACGAGGGCAAATTCGTTGTCGGCATCTCCTCAAGCGCTTTCAAGAACAATACCAAGATCACAAGCGTCGTTATCCCCGACACAATGACCACCGTCAGCAAGAACGCCTTTTACGGCTGCACCGCGCTGAAATCCGTCACCTTCGGCAAGTCGCTTGAAAGGATCGACGACTATGCGTTCTACAACTGCCCCTCGATCACCGAGGTCACCATTCCCGACAGCGTAACCTTCATCGGCTACTATGCTTTCCGCAAGTGCTCGGGAATCACCAAGCTCTCGCTCGGTAAGGTAGAAACCATCGAGGCTTATGCTTTCGGAAACTGCACCTCTCTTACCGAGGTTTACGTTCCCGGAACTATCAAGGAATCCGAATCCTCTATCTTCTCGGAATGCACCTCTCTTACCAAGGTTACCGCAGATTATCTCGGTGAATACATGTTCTCGGATTGCAGCGCGCTGACCACCGCCGTTCTCACAGATAACGTAACGGTCATCGTTCCTCGTGCATTCAGAAACTGCAAGGCTCTCACAAGCGTCACCTTCGGCAAGAACCTGACCGAGATCGGTCGCGATTCATTCTATAATTGCACCGCACTCACCTCAATCGCAATTCCTGACACAGTAACCACGGTCGCTCAGAGCGCTTTCTACGGATGTACATCCGTTGCCTCGATCACCCTCGGCAAATCACTTATCACCATTGGAACCAGTGCATTTGAAAACTGTAAGGGCGTCAAGGAGCTCGTTATCCCCGCAACCGTTAAGGAGATCGGATCCTCCGCCTTCGGCGGAATCACAAAGCTTGAAAGCGTTGTGTTTGAAAGTGCTGCTACCGCTCCCACCGAGCTCACCACTATAAGCGGATTTAACGGCTGCGAAGAGCTCAAGACAGTTGTTCTCGGTAATACTGTCGGCACCATTGGATCATCCTGCTTCTCGGGCTGTAAATCGCTCACAAGTATCACCTTCGGTTCCAACATCAAAGCTATTGAAAACAGCGCATTCAAAAACTGTGCGCGTCTTTCCATTATTGTTATTCCCGATTCTGTCGAAACTATCGGTAACAGCGCTTTCGAAAACTGCACCGGAGTTTCCTCCATCACTCTCGGAAAATCGCTGACCTCCATCGGTAACTCCGCATTTTACGGTTGTAACCTTGTTCAGACCATTAATATTCCCGGAGCCGTAAAGAACATCGGATCCTCTGCTTTCCAGGGTTGCAAGGCTCTCGCAACAGTTACCATAGGTGATGACTCTATCCCCGAAGAGCTTACCGTCATTGGCAATTACGCATTCAAGAATTGCCCCGCTCTGGTCACCGTAACTATCGGAAACAACGTTTCTTCTATCGGAAACTACGCTTTCCAGGGATGCGATGCTCTTGTTACCGTATCTATTGGCAGCAGCTTGGAAAAGATCGGAAATGAATGCTTCAGCGACAATGATTCTCTTGCAATCATAAACTTCCCCGCTTCGCTCAAGCACATCGGATCAGACGCTTTCAAAAACTGTGATTCTCTTGTATCAGTTGTATTGCCTCAGGGTCTTGAAGAGATCTGGTCTTATGCATTCCAGGATTGTGACGGCATTGTTGAGCTCGTCATCCCCTCGTCTGTTAAGACCATAGGCTCCTCGGCATTTTTCGGCTGCGACGCTCTTCAAAAGCTTACTGTAGGAGAAGGTCCTGAACCTATCGACTTTATTGCGATCAATATGGACGCCTTCAACAGATGCTCAAATCTGCATACCGTAATTATCTCCGATTACGTAAAAACCATCGGTCAGTATGCATTCCGCGGATGCAAGTCTCTCACTTCTCTCACCCTTGGCAAGAACGTTGAAACTATATCAAGAGGCGCATTCCAGGAATGCTCTGCTCTGACAACCGTCACCCTCACCGCAGACGTTATGGCGGTAGAACCCTACGCTTTCAGAGACTGCAAGAGCCTTTCCACAGTTAATTACGACGGAACAGTCACCCAGTGGTCCATCGTCACAAAGGGATCTGATTGGCTCAAGAACACCGCTGTCACCGCAATCAAGTGCACCGACGGCGAAGCAGCAACAAAATAATTCTCGCATCCCCGAAAGGATATTACCATGAAACACCTTCTCAAACTCTCCGACCTTACCAAAGAAGAGCTTTATTCGATACTCGACCTCGCTGACGAGCTCAAAGCCGAGCGCAAGGCGGGCATCAAAAAGCCTTATCTCCAGGGCAAGACCCTCGGTATGATCTTCCGCAAGTCCTCGACACGTACCCGCGTTTCCTTTGAGGTGGGAATCCACGAGCTTGGCGGCAAGGGTCTCTTCCTTTCCTCGAACGACCTGCAGATCGGTCGCGGCGAGGAGACCGCAGACACAATTCGCGTGCTCTCGCGCTACCTTGACGGCATTATGATCCGTACCTTCGACCAGAAAGAGGTCGAGGATATGGCTGAATTCGGCTCGATCCCGATAATCAACGGCCTCACCGACTACGCTCACCCCTGTCAGGTTCTTGCAGACCTGCAGACCATCCGCGAGCTCCGCGGCGATCTGCACGGCAAGAAGCTCTGCTTCATCGGCGACGGCAACAACATGGCAAACTCCCTCATCGTCGGCTGTATCCTTGCCGGAATGAGCGTTGCGATCGCTTGCCCCGCAAACTACAAGCCCGATGCCGAGATCATGAAGTGGGCTGAGGCTACCGGACGCTTCCTCTGCACCGAGTCAATCGAAGAGGCTGCAAAGGATGCCGACGCGCTCTACACCGACGTTTGGGCGTCGATGGGTCAGGAGGGCGAGGCGGCTATCAGACGCAAGGCGTTTGAGGGCTACCAGATCAACTCCACCGTTATGACCTACGCCAAACCCGATGCGCTCGTTCTCCATTGCCTCCCCGCACATCGCGGCGAGGAGATCACCGCCGAAGTCTTCGAGGCGCACGCCGACGAGATCTTTGAGGAAGCTGAAAACCGTCTGCACGCGCAGAAGGCAGTTATGGTCAAGCTGATGTCTTAAAATGGGTTATATTTACCTCGCGATCGCGCTTTTGACGAACAACATCAAGGGCTATTGCGGAAAGCAGATGAGCCGTTATTCGGCAAAGCTGAACGATACTTTGCTCATCTGCTTCTTCCGAATGCTGATGTGCATCGGCACCTCGGCGATCATCCTTGCCGTCACAGGCGGATTTTTCGGCCTTGAAATCACCCCGAAGCTGATTGGTTACGCCGCTTTTTCGGGCATTTCGACCGCGATACTCGTTGCCGCGTGGCTCTTTGCCGCCAATTCGAGCGGATATATGATGCTCGAGGTCTTCCAGATGCTCGGTGTCGGCGTGACTATCCTTATGAGCTTCGTAATCTACAAGGAAGAAATAACCGTGCGCGACATCATCGGATTTTGTGTACTCGTCTTTGCCGCATATCTTATGCACGCGGGAACGAAGGTCAAGCCGACGCTGAAAACGCTCGCCGTTGTCATCCTCTGCGGACTAGCCAACGGAATGACCGACTTTTCACAAAAAGCCTTCATTTATTCGGGACTCGACACCACAACGGCGCAGTTCCAGCTTTGCTCCTACGTCTTCGCCGCGGCGACACTCATCGTCCTCTACACCGCAATGACCGCGGGTAAGAAACCCGAAGAAAACGACGGCGGCGCAGTCGCGATACTTAAAAAGACCTGGTATTTCGTGCTGATAATGGCAGTTTGCCTCTACGGCAACTCCTTCTTCAAAACCGAAGCCGCGAACTACCTCTCCGCCGCCAAGCTTTATACCCTAAGCCAAGGCGGAACGATGGCGATCGGCACACTGATGTCGGCATTCCTCTTTAAAGAAAAGCTGACCCTGAAATCTTACGCCTCAATTGCGATCACGTTTATCGGACTTTTGATAATTAATCTGTAATAAAAAATGGGGCTGAGTCATTAAGACATATTTTACCATTCTTGATAAGAAAAGCGCTAAAATATAAATGCGCGCTCTCCTTTCACCGCTTCCGCGGTCCCCCTTCCTCCCGGAGGAAGGCTAAAGGGTGCGTGCAATCTTCATCGATTGTGCAGCGAATTTTGCTCAAATTTATAATTTTGCATACAAAAAAGGAATATTTTATTTGAATCAATTTGCACTCGTAATAGAGTTCTTGCAAACTTTTTCAATAAAATATTCCTTGTTGCTTTTTAAGGTTTAAGTTAAAACAATATTCGCTGAATATCCGACGGAGTTTGCACTAACCAATCAGCCTTCCTCCGGGAGGAAGGGGGACCGCGGAAGCGGTGAAAGGAGAGCGCGCGATTAAATTATATTGCAAATTTTATTAAAATGACGCGCATGGAAAGTATATCTTAATGACTCAGCCCCATTTTTTAGTTAAGATCACGATTAGCAGGAGGTTTTCGCTCCTTCACCCTCCCGGGTAGCCTTCTTGCAACTTTACTTTCACGGCAACTCCGTCCTTGAAGTATATGTGATACCAAAGGGAATCATCCTTGCTCATTATCAGGTCGGGGGTGTTCTCGCGTATCATATATTTGGCAAAGGTCGGAGCGTTTTCTTCGTCGCGGTACAATGCCCAAAATTCACCGTACTTCTCCTCGATCTCCTCGGGCGTGCATCCGATGATCTCGCGGTCTTTGTAGGGGTAGCTCGTCGGATAGGTGTAATGGAACAAACCGACCGCGGTCGCAACTACCAAAATAACCGAGCCGAGCACTGAAAACAGAGTTATGATCTGCTTTTTACTTGAATTTTTTAAGAAAGTCACAAGCAAATCAATTACCCACCAAATCGCCCATCCACAAGCGCAGACAAGCGCCAAAAAACCCGAATCGGTCGCGTAAGCAAAGAGGACAAGCCCGTTATAGACACGAAAGAAAACACCCAAAATCAATATAGCCGCCACGCCCGCAAACAAGCCGAAAGGAATCAGACGGACCCAAAGCCTTTTCGCCTTGAAGCACAAAAGAAGCTGAATCGACATCAGCAGAAGCGACACGATCAAAACGAAAATTTCGGTTTTGATGTCAAATGAGCCGATATGTATCATGCGAAGACCTCCTTAAAACCTGTTTTGCGGCACGATTACATTATATCATATATTTATCCGAAATGCAATAGCAGCGATATATAAAACTATTTATCCGTAGGGGACGGCGCCTCGACGTCCCAAACCAAATTATATTATTGCTATGCATTATACCAAGAGAATATCATTTTAGTTTTTGGATTAAATCAATGATTAATTATCGTGCTGTAACGGGACGTCGAGGCGCCGTCCCCTACAATGACAATTCAATTATTGCATATTGATGTCGTTTTGCAGTTTACATCAACATTCAGGAAGCTGAATAATATAGTCCGCTATCAAAAATAAAGCCCTCCCGCTTGCGGGAGGGCTTCGCTACCTATTCTTGATCAAATTCATTCAGCTTTTCGTTGATCTGTTCAATCTTTTTCTTTTGACGCGAACCTCGAATAAGGAAGTTTATCGTACCCAAGACGAAATATAAAAGAATCATCTCCAAAAAGTACAACGCAAGCTTCATGCCGCTGTCAAATTCTACGATTCCAAAAATTGCAACCACAGATGCAAAAGTTATGCCATATAAAACCAAAAAAGCCATTCGCCTAAGCCATAGTGAAGACTCGTAAGGTCCACTTTTTAGTAATATCAGCTCAAAAAATGTTGCAGGAACCAAGGTAATCATCATAATTGCCAATGTATCAAACATTATTTTCAAGAACCTGACTAATAATTCTTGAGGAATCTGATCTTGAGAAAGAATTGTAACAAAACTAACAAGCACGGTTATAATAACAGCTACTTTGCCGAATGTACTTAAAAATCGATTTACACACCATTTGAATTTTTCCATCATC
>JAZORB010000080.1:0-4926 GCA_045656385.1 Eubacteriales bacterium
GGCGGTATCCGCAATTTCGTTTCCTTCCTCAACAGCCAGAAGCACTCCGACCTCGTTCACGAGGAGGTCATCTACATGCGCGGCGAAAAGGGAACAAGCCAGGCGGAGGTCGCGCTTCAGTATAACACCACATATAACGAAACCATTCTCACCTTTGCAAACAATATGAACACCATTGAGGGCGGTACTCACGAAACCGGCTTCAAGGCGGCGCTGACGCGCGTTCTCAACGACTATGCGCGTAAAAACGGCATTCTCAAGGATTCCGACAAGGCTCTTTCGGGCGAGGACGTCCGCGAGGGTATCTGCGCCATCATTTCGGTCAAGCTCCAGAACGCACAGTTCGAAAGCCAGACCAAGGCAAAGCTGGGTAACTCCGAGATCCGCGCGCTCGTTGACAGCACAGTCACCGCGCGTCTGACCGAGTTCCTTGAGGAAAATCCCTCGGTTGGTAAAGCAATTCTCGAAAAAGCTCTTGCCGCATCGCGTGCTCGCGAAGCCGCAAGAAAAGCGCGCGAGTTGACAAGACGCAAGGGCCTGCTTGAAGGTTCTTCGCTTCCCGGTAAGCTTGCGGACTGCCAGACCAGAGATGCTTCTCTTGCCGAGATCTACCTCGTAGAGGGAGATTCCGCGGGAGGATCCGCAAAGGGCGGACGTGACTCGAAATTCCAGGCGATCCTGCCCCTTCGCGGTAAGATCCTTAACGTTGAAAAGAGTCGTCTTGACAAGGTTTATTCCTCGATCTCCGACATTCCGATCGTTCAGGCGCTCGGCTGCGGAATCGGAGAGGATTTTGATATTTCCAAGCTCCGTTACGGCAAGATAATTCTTATGGCCGATGCCGACGTTGACGGCTCGCACATTCGAATTCTTCTCTTGACATTCCTCTTCAGACACATGCCGAAGCTTATTGAGGACGGCCACGTTTATCTGGCACAGCCGCCCCTTTACCACATCTTCAAGCACGGCAAGACGGACGGCTTTGACAAGTATGCATACTCCGAGGAGGAGCGCGATCAGATCATGGAAGAGATCGGCAACGTCGCGGGCGTTGAGGTCAGCCGATACAAGGGTCTTGGTGAGATGGATGCCGAGCAGCTCTGGGCAACAACAATGGACCCCGAGCGCCGAGTTCTTCTCCGCGTTACAATGGAGGACGCAATGCTTTGCGACCAGACATTCTCGCTTCTGATGGGCGACAAGGTCGAGCCGAGACGTGAATTTATCGAGCAGAATGCAAAGTATGCGACCAACCTCGATATTTAAGATATGAAAAGACAGAGAGATCTGAAAATCAAGGATTTCAGCGATATTCCCGAGCTTCCCGACGATTGCATTGACGAGAGTATGCCGAAAAAGCAGAAATTCGCCGTGCTTTCGCTCAATCCGGGCATAGACCGCGCGCTCTATCTGCCATCGCCGATGGCGGCAGGCAGTCTCAACCGCGCGGCAAGAAGCGTGACGACTCAGGGCTCGAAGGGCGCAAACGTGGCAATCATGCTCCACCGCCTTGGCTGTGACGTTGAATATTACGCTTTTTCGGGCGGCGAGTTTGGCGAGCTTTGCGATTCCTTTCTCACCCGCGAGGGTATCAAGGTAAATTCGGTTGAAACTCTTTGCGGTGTCCGCATGAACACCAAGGTCATCGATTCCGAATGCGTTTGCACCGAGCTCAACGAGCGCGGCGGCGTGTTCTCTCCCTCCGAAACGGCGGAGCTGACCGAGATGTTCATGGCAACCGATGCCGACGTCCTTTGCCTGTGCGGAAGTATTCCACAGGGTGTGGAAAAAGATGTGTATAAAGTCTTCACCGAGTTTGCGAAATCCACAGGCAAAAGGGTGGTTCTCGATTGCGACGGCGAGGCTTTGAAGCTCGGACTTGAGGCTTCTCCCGACATTATCAAGCCGAATGAGTATGAGCTCGAAAATCTCGGGCTTTCCACAGGAATGTTTGAAAAGTTTTCAACAGACCCTGAGGCGCGCCTTTCGGAAGTCACAGAAGCCTGTGTAAAAGTTGCAAAAAGGTACAACACCACCGTCATCTGCACGCGCGGTGCCGAGGGCTCGGTCCACGCAAACCCGAAGGGCGAGGTCATCTTCCGCGAGTCGATGAAGGTGCGCCTGCTCGGCTTTTCGGGCGCGGGCGACACGTTCCTTTCGGGCTACATCGCGGCGCGATTCGACAAGGGCTTTACCGAGGAATATTCGCTCCTCTGCGCCACAGCGGCGGGCGCGATGAAGGTCGTGCTTGAGGGCTCAGAGCTGCCTGAGGCAACCGATATTGACGAGGCGATCGACGATATCCTCCACCCGAAAAACAAGGAATTAAAAGAAATCCCGATAGAAGAAACAATATTGGAAGGTATAGAACCGTGGAACATAAAGAAGATTTGTCATTCAGAAACCAAAAAATAATCGACGTTGAAATGTCGGGCGAGGTCAAAAAGTCCTTTATCGAATATTCAATGTCGGTAATCACCTCGCGTGCGCTCCCCGACGTGTGCGACGGTATGAAGCCTGGTCAGCGACGCATCCTCTGGGCAATGTATGAGGATCACCTGACAAGCGACCATGCTTTCCATAAATCGGCGGCTACCGTCGGTAACGTGCTTGGACGTTACCATCCTCACGGTGACGCCGCGGTTTACGGCACCATGGTAAGAATGGCGCAGGATTTCTCGCTGCGCTATCCCCTTGTTGAGGGACACGGTAACTTCGGTTCGGTCGACGGCGACCCCCCTGCGGCTTACCGTTACACCGAGGCAAGACTTGCTAAAATTTCGGATGAGATGCTCAAGGATATCGAAAAGAACGTTGTTCTCATGAACAAGAACTTCGATAACCGTCTTGAAGAGCCCTCCGTCCTCCCCTCGCGCTTCCCGAACCTTCTTGTGAACGGTTCTGTCGGTATTGCGGTCGGTATGGCAACGAATATCCCGCCCCACAACCTCGGCGAGGTCGTTGACGCGGTGATCTACCGCATCGAAAATCCCGATTGCGACACCTTTACCTTGATGGAGTTCATCAAGGGCCCCGATTTCCCGACCGCCGCTATCATTTACGGCGTCAACGGAATCAAGGAGGCGTACCTCACCGGTAAGGGCAAGATCATGGTCCGCGCGCGTGCGGAAGTCGAGGAGGACAAGCACCGCATCATCATCACCGAGATCCCCTACGGCGTAAACAAGAGCCTGCTTTGCGAGTCGATCGCAAATCTTGTTAAGGACAAGAGAATCGAAGGCATCACCGACGTCCGCGATGAATCGGGCCGTGCGGGAATGCGCATAGTTGTTGAATACCGCCGCGACGCAAACGGCGAGATTATTCTCAAGCAGCTTTATAAATACAGCCAGCTCGAGGACACCTGCGCGGTCAATATGCTCGCGCTTGGAAACGGCGAGCCGAAGATCCTTCCCCTCGTCACCATCATCGACGAATATATCAAGCATCAGGAGTCGGTCGTTACCAGAAGAACTCAGTTCGAGCTCGACCGTGCTCTGGCGCGCGCTCATATCCTCGAGGGTTACTCGATCGCGCTTGACAACATCGACGAGATCGTTGAGCTCATGAAGACCTCGAAGTCGATCCCCGATTCGAAGGCAAGACTCTCCGAGAGATACGGTCTGACCGATATTCAGGCGCAGGCTATCGTTGAGATGACTCTCGGCAGACTCACAGGTCTCGAGCGCGACAAGATCCTTGACGAGCTTGAGCGTCTGCACAAGCTGATCGAGGAGCTCCGCGCGATCCTCGGCGACATTGAAAAGGTCAGGGAGATCATCAAGACCGAGCTTTCCGAGATCAAGAGAAAATACGGCGACGCTCGCCGCACCGAGATCGTTGAGGCGGCGGATGATATTCTGCTTGAGGACCTCATTGAAAAGCACGATTGCGTGATCACCATCACACATTCGGGCTATATCAAGCGTCAGAATGCTGATACCTACTCGGCACAGCGCCGCGGCGGTAAGGGCATCATCGGTATGACCACCAAGGAAGAGGACTTCATCGAAAAGGTTATGGTAATGCACAGCCATTCGAACCTTATGATGTTCACCTCGAACGGCAAGGTCTATATGCGCAAGGCTTATATGATCCCCGAGGCGGGCAGAACCGCAAAGGGAACGAATATCGTCAATATTCTCGAGCTTCAGCCGGGTGAAAAGATCACAACCGTCATCGAGGTTCCCACCTTCGACAACGCAGACGAGAGATTCCTCACCATGGTCACCAAGAACGGCGTTCTCAAGAGAACCAAGCTCTCCGAGTTTGAGTATCAGCGCAAGGGCGGAAAGATCGCGATCGGTCTTGACGAGGGCGATGAGCTCATCGGCGTGCTTCTCACCGACGGCCACAAGGAGATCATCATCGCATCTGCTTCGGGTAACGCAGTTAAGTTCACCGAGGAAGGCGCGAGAACCATGGGACGTACTGCGCGCGGTGTTATCGGCATCAAGCTTCGCGGCGACGACCGCGTTGTCGGCGTAGTTGCTGCCGAGGAAGGCAAGCACTTCCTGACGATCACCGAGCTTGGCTACGGCAAGAGAACCGAATTTTCCGACTTCCGACTCATGAAGAGCCGCGGAGGTATGGGTGTAATGTGCCATAACGTAACCGACAGAACCGGCCGCGTTGCAGGCATCGCCGCAGTTGGCGAGGACGATGACATTATGATCATCACCGACAGCGGAACCATCATCCGTACCGCAGTTGACAGCATCCCCGTCTACGGCAGAAGCGCCGCCGGCGTAATCGTAATGCGAGTCTCCGAAGGCCAGCTTTGCGCAGGATTTACTACTGTGCCGAAGGCTGATGAGGACGCAGAGGAGATAGTTGAGGAGTAAAAATCAGCTCCCGACAGAAAAAGATAAAAATCCCGCGCAATGCGCGTGATTTTACCTTATATTCCGGTCACTGACCACTGAT
>JAZORB010000081.1:0-12290 GCA_045656385.1 Eubacteriales bacterium
GAACTGCCTTTTTTAAAAATACCCTAAGCTCGTCTGCAGTAAGATCTAAAAAGGGATGTGCAAGCACGGGAACTGCCCCAACCGAGCCAATAAATTCAATAGTTTCAAAAACGTCAAGCCTTTTAACCGGGCAATAAAACGGACTGGACTTTGATAAAATAGTAGAAAAGGTTTCCTTTATGCTTTTAGTATAACCCTTTTTAAAAAGCTCCTCACCGATATGCGCCCTATTCATCGTTCCACCGCATTTTGATGCGATTTGATCGTAATCAACGTCATAGCCTGCCTTTTTGAGGATCGCGATGCAACGCTTAACGGGAATGTCTCCCTCGCCGACGGCGCAGCCTACAAGTCTGCGGCAGCCGCGGGTGTGGTATCCCGTCTGGAAATCCTCATCGAATTCGTGAACGAACCAGTCTTTCGCGTGAACGTGGACGGCATAGGGAGCGAGTCGCGATACTGCAACGGCACTGTCCTCGTCAACGCAGGCAAAGTTGCCCATATCGACGAGCAGACCGTAGTTTTCGTGAGCAACGGCATTGAAGAGCTTTTCAACGCGGTAGCTGTCCTGCGCGATCTGTCCGTGATTTTCGGAGCAGGTCTTGATGCCGAGGGTAGCGGCATATTCGGTTACCTTTCGCGCATTTTCTGCGATGGTGGGGAGCATAAGCTCGAAAGAGCGCGCGTCGGCATCCTTGCCATATGCCCAGCAAACGTCGTGGCGCATTACCTTCGCACCGAGGATAGCGGCAACGTCAAGCTGATCGCAAAGTCGCTTGATCTCTTTTTCAGCGGCTTCACCCTTCTGGAAAAGGTTCGCGCCGATGGTGTAGGCGTTGATATCCATGCCGTATTTATCTGCCTCGGCACGGATGAGCTTTGCGTATTCCTTCTGCTCCTCGAGAGTCGGAGCCTTGCCCTGTTCGGGGCAAAGGTCGATGAACTCAATGGCGCGCAGACCAAGGTCGTATGCCGCTTTTACAGTGTCAAGCTGTGTCAGTTTGCCCGCCTTTATATACTGCTGGAACGAATATGAACTTACAGAAATCTTCATTATCAGAGACCTGCCATGCTCTTCTTGAGGTGTTCAACGGCGATTCCGATATCTGCTGCGGGATCCTCGCCGCACTCGCGCTCGATGGTGAGGAAGCCCTTGTAGCCGATGTCCTTGAGAGCTGCGAGGTATTTGGGGAAATCAACGCTGCCCTGACCGAGCGGAACTTCCTGATAGAACTTCTTGCCCTGGAACTCTTCCGGAACGGGATGAACAACACGGTACGCGATCTCGGGTCCAACGTCAAGAAGCTTTACGCCGTCCTTTGCATGGGTGTGAACGATGTACTTCTGAAGGTTGTAAACAGCCTGCACGGGGTCGTCGCCGGTTACCATAACGAGGTTTGCGGGGTCGAGGTTGACCGAAACGCCTGTCGAGCCGAGCGAATCAAGAAATTCCTTGAGAACGATGCTTCTCTCGGGACCAGTCTCGATTGCGAATTTCGCGCCAACGCTGTCGGCGTACATAGCAAGCTCGTGGCAAGCCTCTTGAAGGATCTTGTAACGCTCGTGGTTCTTGTCCTCGGGAACAACGCCGATGTGAGTGGTTACAACGCCGGTTTCGAGGTCAGCGCACATATCGATGATGCGCTTGGATTTTTCGATCTTTTCGGGATTGAGCTCGGGGTGAGTGAATCCGCCACCGCCAAGGTCGCCGCAGATAGCGGAGAACTTGAGTCCGTGATCCTTTGCAAAGTTAAGGAGCTCACGGCGGTCAGCCTTCGAGAAGTTTTCGGGAGCGTGAATGCCCTTTGTGCAGTAGATCTGAAGACCCTCGATGCCCATCGAAGCTGCCTTCTTTATTGCTTCATGTGTCTCCATCTTAAAGGAGTCAACGATAGCGCCAATAGGAAAATAACCCATAATTATACCTCCAAAATAATAAATTAATTAAATCAATTAAGTTTTATCTCTTCGCCGCGCTCTGCAGACTGATAAAGAGTGTCGAGCAGGCGCATGCTGTTAAGGATATTGTCAATGTGCGAGCGATTCTTCACACCCGAGGTGCAAGCCTCGAAGAAGGCCTCGTCTTCGCAAAGATACATGTCCGGAATGTCGTACTCGGGCTCGAAGGACTCGAGTGTGTCGCCGGAATAGTAGGTGAACTTGCCGCAGTAGGTAAGGCGCGCACCGCCCTTATCGCCCATAAAGTCGATGAACATTTCGTTCTTGCCGATGTTCTGCGCCCAAGCGCCGTTGAAGGAGATCGAAGAGCCCGAAGTGCGGATAAAGCCGGTTATCATATCGTCAACGTCGTTTGTTCCCTCAGGATCCATGGTGTCCTCCGCCCACATGCTCTTGTAGGTGTAGGATTTGATATCCTTTGCCATCTCGTTGTAAGCGTTGCAGGAGAGGGTCTTGAGCTCGGGAGAGCCGAGGATGTAGAGGATGAGATCGAAGAAGTGAACACCCCAGTCGATGAGCACGCCGCCGCCCGACTGTGCCTTGGTGGTAAATGCACCGCCAAGTCCGGGGATGGAGCGGAAGGAGCGGAAGGAGCAATAAACGTGGTAGATGTTACCGAATTCGCCGCGCTCGTTCATTTCGCGGAGCATTTCAACCGACTTGTGATAGCGGTTGCAAACGCCGATGTTGAGCATCTTGCCGCGTTTGTTTGCCTCGTCAGCCATCTCGCAGGAGAGGGCGTAGTTTACCGTGACAGGCTTTTCGCAGAAGACGTGCTTATCTGCGCGGAGAGCATCCATGGTTACGGTATAGTGAGCGTAGTTGGGAGTGAGAACGTAGACAGCCTCAACCTCGGGGTCAGCAAGGGCGATCTTGTAGTCCGTGATTGCGTTCTCGACCATTTCGTATTTTTCTTTCATTTTCTCAGCCTTTTCGAGGATGAGGTCGCAGGCATATTTGATGCGAACACCTTCAATCTTCGAGAGTGCGGGAAAATGTGCGTTCTGGGCAATTCTGCCACAGCCGATAACTGCTATTACCATAAATTATGACTCCTTTCGGAATATAAAAGATATTAAAGTTATTATAACATATTATTAATATTAAATCAAGCGTTTTTCATAAGTTTTATCCTATGAAAACAAAAAATGCTCTGCCGAAACAGAGCATTTTGTATTAATCCGAAATAAGTCTGTTGATCCAGATACCCTTTTTGATAAGGATGTAACCGACGATGCATTTGGTCAGGTCGAGAAGCTGAACACAGAGGTAGATTGTGAGAATCGACATACCCGTAAAATGCGCCGTGATAAAGGCGAAGGGAATGGTTACGCCCCAGGTGAATCCGCAGTCGAAGATGAAGGTGAGGAGCGTCTTTCCGCCCGAACGCAGGGTGAAATACACCGCGTGAGCAAAGGCGAAGATGGGCATTGTGCAGGCAACGATGAAGAGCATCGAACCCGCGAGCTCACGTGTGGTCTCGCTTGCCTCATAGAACTGAGGAATAAGGCCGGAGCAGAGCGCAAGTGCTGTTCCCATTACAAGGCAGGAGGCTACAGAGAGTGCAAAGAGTTTCCATACCGAGTTCTTTGCCTCGTCGATCTCGTCGGCACCGAGGTGCTGACCGAGGATGATGGCGATCGCGCTGCCCATTGAGAAGCAAACAACGTTGAAGAGGTTGAGAACAGTTGAGGAAATATTTGCGGCGGCAACGCATTCAAGTCCGCGCACAGAGTAGCACTGCAGAAGCACTGCCATACCGAAGGACCAAAGAAATTCGTTGAGAAGCAGGGGCGAGCCCTTCTTGAGCATATCTATGCAAAGCTCGCGCGGTATCTTCGCGGTGCGGTAAACGCCGACGAAGGAGGGATATTTGTTTTTTCTCGCGTGCGTGATGATAACGAGCATAAACATCTCAACAAAACGCGAGATGACGGTCGCTATTGCCGCGCCTGCAACACCCATGGGAGCGAAGGGAACAAAGTGAAGTCCCTCGTTTCCGAAGATAAGGATATAGTTGAGGACGAGGTTTACGAGGATCGCAACGACTCCGCCGATCATGGGGAGCTTTGTTTCGCCCTCCTCGCGGAGAGTCGAGCCGTAGACCTGCGAGATCGCAAAGGGTGCAAGTCCGATAAGCATTATGTAAAGGTAGTCAAGCGCGTGTGTCAGCATCAGCTCAGCATCTGCGGGCGAAGTATCCTCTGCGATATAGAGCTTGAGCAGCGGAACGGGGATCGCAATGAAAATGATAAGACCGAGGATGAGCATTGCAAGCGAGAGATAATTCTTTGCGCGGATGGTGCGGCGCACGCCCGCGGAGTCCTTTGCTCCCGCAAACTGAGCGGTGAATATTCCGATTCCCGAAAGACCGCCGAATATGCAAAGATTGAAGACAAAGAGCAGCTGGTTGACTATGGCAACCGCAGACATTTCGATCTCTCCGATGCGGCCGACCATTACGTTATCGACAAGGCTGACGGCATTGGTGAAGGTGTTTTGTATAACGATAGGGATGAGAATGGCGATGACGCGCTTGTAAAACGCGCGGTCGCCGACGAGTGTGTTTTTAACTTTTGAAAGTGCTGACGACATGATTTTTCTCCATAATTATGATACTATGGAATTATATCATAAATTGCGGAAAGTTTCAAGCCCGATGTGGATAAAAGTTGTTTTTTTGAGAAAAATATTATAAAAATATTGAAATTTCCTCACTTTTATGATATACTGAATTATATATATTTTGGAGGTAAGAATTTTGAAATATAAATGCCACATCTGCGGCGAGATTTTTGAGATACCTGAGGGCAAAGAGGTTGTTTGCCCCCTTTGCTACGCTTCGGGCGACGTTATCGAAAAGCTCGAGAACGAACTAAAGGAGCTCCCTAAGGGCGACAAGAGCGCGGTCTACAATATCGGCTACGGCCTTTACGTTATCACCTCGCATGACGGCAAAAAGGACAACGGCATGATCTGTAACACCGTCGTTCAGCTTACAAGCGACCCGATGCGCGTTCTCGTTTCTATCAACAAGGCGAATTATACCCATGACGTTGTCAAGGAAACAAGACTTCTGAACGTCTGCCCCATCTGTGAAAGTGCACCTTTCGCTGTTTTTGAACGCTTCGGCTTCAAGAGCGGACGCGACACCGATAAGTTCGAGGGCTGTGAATTTCTGCGCTCGGAAAACGATCTCGCTGTTCCAACAGAGAACGTCAATTCCTATATGTCGCTCTGGGTTGAAAGCTATCAGGAAGTCGGCACACACGGAATCTTTATCTGCCTTTTGACAGAATCGGGCAAGCTCAATGCCGAGCCCACGATGTCCTATGCTTACTATCACGCCAACGTCAAGCCGAAAAAAGCTCCTTCAAAGAAGAAGGGCTTCGTTTGCAAGATCTGCGGTTGGGAATATGAGGGTGACACTCTGCCAGAGGACATCATTTGCCCCATTTGTAAGCATGGTGCGTCCGATTTCGAACCTATTAAATAAGAAAAGAAGAAAAATAAATGGACTCTAAACTCTATTCCGCTTATCTGAATATTCTCCGCGAGGAGCTGCTGCCCGCAATGGGATGCACCGAGCCGATCGCGATAGCATACGCATCGGCATCTGCCCGTGCGCTTCTCGGTAAAACGCCCGAGAGGGTACACGTGGAGGTCAGCGGCAATCTGATCAAGAATGCCATGGGCGTGACCGTGCCGAATACCGACGGAATGCGCGGTATCGAGGCAGCTGTCGCGGCGGGTATTGTTGCGGGTGACGAAAAGAGAAGACTCGAGTGTATTGCGTCGGTAAATGACGCGGACCGCGAGAATATCCGCGCATATCTTGCAAAGAATATCATAACAGTCGAGCTTTGCGAAAGCGAGCTTGCCTTTGATTGCACCGTAAAGGTCGAGGCGGGCGATGAAAGCGCGCTCATCCGTATGGCGAACGCGCATACAAACATCGTTCACCGCGAAAAGAACGGCGAGGTCATCAGCGACACGCCCGTCACCTGCGAGAGCGAGGATGGAATGTCGTCGCACGAGTGCCTGACGGTCGAAAATATCATCGCGTTTGCCGAGGAGGTCGAGCTTTCCGACGTTGAAGAGCTTCTTTCAAGGCAGATAGAGTGCAACACCGCAATCTCGAACGAGGGACTCACCAACCCTTGGGGAGCTTGCATCGGACAGACTCTTATGTCGGTTGCGGGGGATAATATTATGAATCGCGCAAAGGCGCGTGCCGCCGCGGGAAGCGACGCAAGAATGAACGGCTGTGCAATGCCCGTTGTTATTCTTTCGGGAAGCGGAAATCAAGGTATGACGGCATCATTGCCCGTCATTACATATGCACAAGAACAGGGAAGAAGCCGTGAGGAACTCTTGCGCGCACTCGTGGTATCCGACCTTTGCACCATTCATCTTAAAACCTACATAGGCAGACTTTCCGCTTTCTGCGGTGCAGTCTGCGCGGGTGCGGGTGCCGGCGCGGGAATCTGCTTCCTTGAAGGCGGTAGAATGCGCGAGGTCGCGCACACTCTTGTCAACGCGCTCGGAATCTCGAGCGGTATCGTCTGCGACGGTGCAAAGGCATCCTGCGCGGGCAAGATCGCGCTTTCGGTCGAAGCCGGAATTCTCGGCTGGGAGATGTTCAAGAACGGCAAGCAGTTTTACAGCGGAGAGGGCATCATCACCAAGGGCGTCGAGAACACCATCCGCAACGTTGGCATTCTCGGTCACGACGGCATGAAGGCGACGGATCGTACGATTATGGATATCATGCTCAAAAAGATGTGCTGATTAAGAATTTATAAAGTTTGTCTTAATCCGATTGACATGCACCTCCTTTTGGTATATAATAGTATCCGAAAGGAAGTGATGGCGATGGGAAAGAGAAAGGTGACGGTAGTTTTGTGCATCTGCGCGGCGGTCGTTTTGACGTCGGCAGTGTTCCTCTACCGTCATTTTCATATATACAGCGCCGAGGATTTCGGATTCGAGGATATAAAGAGCCCGAACGATGCCGACGGCGACGGTATTGATGATTATACCGATATGGTAGAAGGCGCGCGGGCTTATATCGCCACCGATCCGCAATATAAGAGCGCGTATTACGCCGGAGGCTACCCGACTGATAACTACGGCGTTTGCACCGACGTCATCTGGCAGGCGTTCAAGGCGGCGGGGTATACCTTAAAGGATATGGTCGATGCCGATATAGATGCCCGTCATTCCGCATATTTCAAAGAGGGCGAATATTCCGATTCGAATATCGACTTTCGCAGATGCCGCAATCTGCTCGTCTTTTTCCGCGAACACGCCATAGAACTCACTACCTCGACATCGAATCCCGAGGATTGGATGCCGGGCGACATTGTGCTTTACGACGGTCATATCGCGATCTGCTCCGACAAGCGCAACGCGCGCGGTCTGCCCTACATCATTCACCACGGCAACCCGATCGAAAACGCCGTCGAAGCCGATCAGCTTACCATCACCTACGGCGGAGAGATAATAGGTCATTTCAGGTTTTGCCCACAATAAAAGGAGCCGAATTTCGGCTCCTTATTTTATATTTTCAATAAAAGATTTTAAGTCAAAGACTCTGGTTTCGCTTTCAATGATCCTATCACCGAGTTGAAGCGAGCGGTTTACTGTATCCGACACTGTTGTGGGGAATTTATCAAAAACGATGAAGCGTTTTGCATTCTCAATTTTCGTCGGTGCAAAGCGGATGATGCCCGCAAGCTTGACCTCGGCGGATTTTGTCACTTTCGCAATATCACGCCCGCTTCTCACCGCACCGACGGTCGTTTTGTAAAGCTCAATGCGGTTTTCGTTGGCAAAATGGTATTTATAATAGCTTTTTTTCCTCATAAGAACGCAGATCTCAAGCGTTTCCTTGTGGTTTTCGGCGACTATGTAAACCTTGCCAAGTCCCAAACGAGCTTTTTTGATTTCGTATTTGTTTTCGCGTAGTTCTTTTTTGACCTTACTCGCGAATACCGCAAGTTTTATTAGCTTGACGATCAGTATAATAAGAATGATCGCCGCGATAGCCATAAGAAGTTCGGGGTTGCGTATCTCGGTGCTTCCCGTTTCGGGGACGAAGAGGAGAAAGGCGATAAAAAATAATATGAAGTAAACGATATATTTCATTGTGTCCTCCGTTTTAATCGAACTTGAGATAAGATTCTGAGTAATTCCACGCGTCTGTGGGTGAAATCTTCATTTTATCAGAGAGCGACAGAAAAGCGCGAGGCATATTATGAAATCCGCAAATATATCTGCGTACCGAGTCCGCGCGTCCGTTTCTCCGTTCGGTTATTTCATATATGCAAGAGGAGAGGATCAAGTTCATACGGAAAAGCAAGTCTTGGTACTCTTGCGACAAATCTGCTTCAGCGGTTGCTTTGTTCAGTAAATCGGATAGTTCGTGGGTCTCAAAATTGAACGTGTTTTTCAAAGTCGAAAGAATGATTTCGGTTTGATCGTCTGTAATGCAATCCATACCTATGCAATGTGTTAGGAATTGCATCGCAGAAAGCGATTTGACAAGTTCATTTCGATTCTTCGTCCAAAACAATTTGCTGTAATTGCGATTTTTCAATCCGATCGCAGTTTTGTAAAGTATAGCAGCCAATACGTTGCTTCTTGTCATATCTTTTCTCCGTATTATTATTTTAGTTAATTATATCATATAAAAATATGAGAGTCAAGTACAGCAAGGAGAAATAACGAGAAAACCGCAGACACCTGCGGTTTTCTCGTTATTTCTTCTTTTTATCGTCGATCATATTGCGAAGTGCCTCGAGCGCATCAGTCAGCCCGCCGACGGCGTCGATTATGCCGTAGCGGACGGCTTCCTCGCCTGCAAGCACGCTTCCAATGTCGGTTGCGATCTGATCGGGGCGCATCATCAGCTCGCGGAGTGTGTCGGGCTCGGCGCGCGAGTTGCGGCTGATGAAGTTGATTATTCGCTCCTGCATGTCGCGGAAATAGGTGAAGGTCTGCGGTGCGCCGACGACGGTTCCGCTGATGCGGACGGGGTGGATCGTCATAGTCGCGCTCGGCACGATGAAGGATTTCTTCGCCGCCACGGCAAGCGGTACTCCTATTGAATGCCCACCACCGAGAACGATCGAAACCGTCGGCTTCGACATACTCGAAACAAGCTCCGCAATCGCAAGCCCCGCCTCAACATCGCCCCCCATGGTGTTGAGAAGGAGCAGAACTCCATCGGTATGCTCGTCCTCCTCAAGCGATACAAGGCGGGGTAGAATGTGCTCGTATTTCGTGCTCTTCTGATTCTCGCCCGCAAAAAAGTGCCCTTCGATCTGTCCTACAATGCACATGCAATAGATCGATTCCTTCGAATTCTCGGCAAGCACCATACCGTCGGGAACGTCATTCAGTTTATTTTGATTTTCCTGTTTGTTTTCTTCGCTCATTTTGACTCTCCAAGCTTTTTTAGTTATTATTTCCGCAAAGAGGGGATATATGCTTGAAACGAGAGAAAAAATGTGGTATAATTATAAAAACAATTGGAGCAGTATTGATGATTCTTAAGAACAACGGAATTACTAATCCGGACTTGTGGAAAAAGAACGCACCTCCTATGGGTGGCGATAAGCAATGGAAGAACGGTCGTTCCGCAAAGGAATTGGCTGAATATATGACAAAAAATCTTCCTGATATGCCCAAATATATAGAGGACGTTTTGTTGAACTTTACAAATAAAAATGCCGAATTCGATTGGTCAGCGGAATACGTAACTAACCTTACTTCTTTCGGTCTTGGCCGAGGAGAGGGCAGAAATCACGATGCATTCCTTTGGAATTCGGATGTTGTCGTAGGAATTGAGGGCAAGGCTGATGAATCTTTGGGTTCAGAGCGTATAAGCGACGCTTTGAAAAAACAAAGTGCGAACAAGCAGCATAGGATTCAGGGAATGATCGAAATGATATTTGGCGATAAACCCGAAGCCCACGGTGATATCAGATATCAGTTGGTCACAGCAAGTGTAGCCACACTCCTTGAAGCTACGAAGCGAAACGTAAAGAACGCGGTTCTTTTGATAGTCGTTTTTAAGAAGCCCGGTTATTATTTTGAAAACGGTTTCAAAAAAACATATTACAGCGAAAAAAAGATTCAGAATAATAACAAGGATATTGAAGTTTTTCTGAAAGAAACCAAAGCGACAGAACAAAACGGTATGTATTGGATTCCAACCGCATACGGTAAAGAAACCGGTATAAACCTATATTTTAAGAAAATCGAAATCATTCCATAAAGAGGTACAAAAAATGAACGTATGTGAACTTAAACCCGCAAAAGTATTTGAATATTTCGCTTTGCTTTCGAGTGTGCCGCACGGCTCGGGCAATATGAAGCCGATCGCGGATATTTGTGAGAATTTCGCAAAGGAGAGAGGTCTTGAATGCATCCGTGATGCGGCGGACAATATCATTATCAAAAAGCCGGGCACCGCGGGCTATGAAAATGCAGAACCCCTTATTCTGCAGGGTCATCTCGACATGGTTTGCGCCAAGGATCCCGATTGCACGAAGGATATGGCGACCGAGCCGATTGAGATATACGTTGACGGCGACTACCTCCGCGCGCGCGGAACATCGCTGGGTGGCGACAACATCATCGCGGTTGCTATGATCATGGCAATTCTCGACTCGGATGACATCGCGCATCCTCCCATTGAGGCTGTATTTACCACAGATGAGGAAGTCGGACTTCTCGGCGCGGCAGCGCTTGATTTCAGCTCGCTTAAGGGCAAAAAAATGATCAACCTCGACTCCGAGGAGGAGGGTGTTTTCACCGTTTGCTGTGCGGGCGGTGTCAGAGTAAATGCAACTATTCCGCTGACCTTTGAAGACGTACCCGCTGACAGCGTTGCATATAAGATCTCGGTTTCCGGACTTATGGGCGGTCATTCGGGTGTTGATATCGACAAGGGACGTGAGAGCGCAAACCGCCTGATCATCCGTTTTCTTACCAAGCTTCACGAAAAGCTCGCGTTCGGTCTTGCCGCGCTTGAGGGCGGTCAGCTCGACAACGTCATCTGCCCCGAATCGAACGCTGTTATAGTTATCAAGAATGAAGAAAATACGATTGCAAGCCTTCTCTCCGAGGCGGCAAAATATGATGCAATCTTCAAAAATGAGCTTGCCGCAGGCGACAGCGGTGTAAGAGTAACCGCAGAATCCTGCGCACTTCCCGCACGCCGTGTTCTCCCTCGCGAGAGCGTCAAGGCACTCACAACGCTCTATCTGCTCCCCTATCACATTCAGAAAATGAGTCGCGATTTCGAGGGACTCGTTCAGACCTCGCTCAATATGGGCGTTCTCAAGCTTAACGACAGCGATCTGAAATTCTCCTATTCGGTTCGTTCCTCGATAGCGAGTGAGAAGAATGATCTTGTTGATAAGATCAAGTATCTCTTGTCGCTTGCCTACGACAACGCGACGATCGACCTCCACGGCGACTACCCCTCTTGGGAATACAAGCGCGATTCCGAGCTTCGCGATGTTATAATGTCTGCTTACCGTGAAACCACGGGCAAGGAAGGCATTGTTGCCGGCACTCACGGAGGCCTCGAATGCGGAATCTTCTCCGAGAGCATCAAGGGACTTGACTGCGTTTCTATGGGCCCCAACCTCGCTGAGGTCCATTCCCCCCGCGAAATGCTCGATATCCCCTCTGTCGAAAGACTTTGGGAGCTTATGAAGGTAATTCTTAAGAAGATGAAATAAAAGAAAAGAACCGCCCGCGGGCGGTTCTTTTGCTATTTAAGGATTGGGAACGTAGATTCTGAGGTGGCAAGCCGCCTGCTCATAAATCTGCGAGATGTTGGACTTTGGATTTGTGCAGATGTTCCAGACGATGTAGTTGTAGTCCTTGAGGAACGTCTCGTCGAGAACGAAGAAGTTCTGAGTTACCATACCGGGGCGCTTGCCCGTGTATTTTGCGTTTTCGGTGACGAAGCCTTCAAGGCGGTACTGCCAACCCGCGTCAACGATAAACACTGTGCCGACGGGAAGCTCTGCGATCGTATATTTGCGGTCGCAGCAAATGTTCTGCTGATACGTGCCGGCGCTGGACTTTGGAACGACGGTGGATGCGCTGTTGGTAGAGTGCCAATAAGTGTTTTCAAGATAATTCCACTTCAGCTGTGTGTACTTGGTCAGATCAATATTGTGAGTCTTTGCAAGCGTAGTGTCGGCTTCAATGAAGTCGGCGGGATCGAGCTTTATGGTGGGATCGTCCACGGGAGCATCGCCTGCGGGTCTCTTTCCGCTTGTCACGGTGGACTGAGTTACCGCAAG
>JAZORB010000082.1:0-11257 GCA_045656385.1 Eubacteriales bacterium
CCCGTAGAAACCACGGAAGCGCCTGTAACTCCCATCACTACCGAGCCCGTTCCCGAAGTAACCGAACCCGCTCCCGAAAAGAAGGGTTGTGGCGCTTCCGCAATGCCCATCGCGGCAGTAATCGGTGCGGCAGCTGCTGCAGTAGCGCTCAAAAAGAAGAGAGAAGACTAAATGGTTCAAAAATTCAACGTCAGCCGCGACGATTCGATATACGAGGCTTGGCCCGACGTGGTGCTCACCGACGGCGGTAAGCTCATTTGTGTTTTCGCGGAATGCGAACATCATAAGAATCGCGAAAACGCGAGAATAATGATAACCGAAAGCCTTGATCGCGGCAGGACTTGGTCGACAAAGAAGCCGCTCACCGAAAAGGGCAAAGCGGGCGATTATTTCAACTGCGCGCGGATCTCGAAGCTGAATGACGGCACTCTCGCAATTATTTGCGATAAGATATACGGCAATGAAAACAAAGAGGCAGAGAATTGGCTCTGGCTTGGTGACAGCGAGGGTGAAAATTGGAGTGAGCCTTTAAGACTTCCGTTTTGCGGTATCGTTCCCGACAAATACCGACAGTTGAGGAGCGGCAGACTCGTCGTTGCGGCGCATTTTAAAAATGCCGAAACGAAAAAGCTTGAGCAGTATCTCTGGTACAGCGACGACGGCGGAAAGACTTGGTCCGACCGCGTGACTGTTGCGGCGGATGAAAAGTACAATCTCTGTGAGGTTTCGATTCTCGAATATGAGGACGATAAGCTTGTTGCGTACCTTCGCGAAAATTCATTGAAGGGTTATCCTATCCTCAAGGTCCTTTCCGCCGACGGTGGAAAGACCTGGTCGGAAATATACGCTACCTCGATGGACAGCGGACACCGCCCCGTTTCGGGCTTTCTTGCGGACGGCAGCGTGATGGTGACGTATCGCTATATTCCGAGCGGAACGCAGAATATGTTCGCCGCGTTTATGAGCCGCGAGACCATTGAGGCTACGGGCAGGCGCGAGCAGCGCGTGCGCATTATGCCTCTTGATTACGACCGCAATCCCAGCCCCGACATTGGTTACACGGGTTGGGTGCAGTTCGAGGACGGCGAGATATATGTTGTCAACTATATCAAGGACGATGCCGATAAGGCTTATATAAGAGGCTACAGCTTCTATCCGCTTGATGTCGTTCTCCCCGAAAACGAAAACACAACAAAAAACGTATTTTAAAGCGAGGAAAATAAAATGCAAGAGAAATTCAAAGGCATTTTTACAGCCCTTCTTACCCCATTTGACGAAAATAACAAGATAAACGAAAAGGCACTTGAGGAGCTTGTCAAGCACAACGTAAACATGGGCGCGGACGGTTTTTACGTCTGCGGAAGCACAGCCGAGGCGTTCCTCCTTACCACCGATGAGCGCAAGCAGGTAATGGATATCGTCAAGGCGACGGCTCCCGAAAAGACTCTGATCGCGCATATCGGCTCGATCTCCGAGGATGAGGCGCACACTCTTGCCGATCACGCAAACGCCCTCGGCTACGATGCGATCTCCTCTGTTGCTCCCTTCTATTATAAGTTCAGCTTCAATGAGATCAAGGATTACTATTTCCGACTTGCGGAAGGCTCATCGATTCCGATGCTCGTTTATCATTTTCCCGCGTTCTCGGGCGTAAATATGGGCATATCGGAGATGGCAAAATTCCTCTCGGACGATAAGTTTGTTGGACTCAAATTCACCTCGAACGACTTCTTTATGCTCGAGCAGTGCAAGGCGGCGTTCCCCGACAAGGTCGTTTATAACGGATTTGACGAGATGTTCCTTTGCGGACTTTCAATGGGCGCGGACGGCGGCGTTGGCAGTACATATAACTTTATGGCGGATAAGTTCGTCAAGATCCGTCAGCTTTTCGCCGAAAGCAAGATCGCCGAGGCGCAGGAACTCCAAAAGGAAGTCAACCGCATCATCGCCATCCTTTGCAAGGTTGGCGTAATGCAGGCGGAAAAGGAAGTTCTCAACCAGATAGGAATGAACTTCGGCAACTGCCGCAAGCCCTTCTCGGTTCCCACCGATGAGGAAAAGGCTCTTATCGCGAAAGAGATCGTGCCTTATATTTATAAGTAAACAAAAAAGAAGAGATCCGCGGATCTCTTCTTTTTTTATTTAAAACATCTTATTGATCTCTGTAAGCGTCTTTCTCACAAGCAGGTCACCGCCTTCGTGACCTGAGGTTCCGCTTGAAACGTATGCGGAATAATGACCGCCCTTTTCTGCCTTTTCGGTTGGCAGGTAGCCCTTGCTTCCGCAGCAGAGCTGGATGAGGAAGGTCTGCGCTGCCTTGCTGCGCGAGCGGATCTGATTGCCGTAGTTGAGGAAAAGCTCGTAGGGGCTCGTTGCAAATGCAACGTCGCCGAGTTTGAGAATGTGGATCTCGATCGGGTCGGTGTCAACCGTCTGCTGAACTTCGTAACGTGTAACCGTTCCCGCGTGGACGTGCATTGCGGCGTTGTCCTTGAAGGTGAGGTCGCCTGTGTGATTTTTGAAGAAGGTCTTGATCGCCTCGAGCGCGCGGTCTTTTTCCTCAATGGTCACGCGTCGGATGGGCATATCAAGGTTGATGACCTTGTGCGCAAATTCCGCGTTGGAAATATAGGATTCGATATCTTCATAGGCATAAAGGATCTCGTCCGTGATTCTGCGTGCCGCACGTACACAGCCTTTTATGTCGAACATCGAAGGATCTGCGCGGTGGAAGGGCACGTTTTCGCGGATGATGTTGGGGTCGTTGATCGGGCTTTCGGGCTCGACCCAACGGATCATATCGCGCGGGCACTGGTCTCCCGCGGGAGAGCAGAGAGGGAGAAGGAAAATGTCGTTTCCGAATTTGGCACGGAGATTCTTCTTGACGTCGCCCCAGAAATCGGCGGAGATGACGCTTCTGTGCTCAAGCACCTGCGCAGGACATGCAAGGTTAGCAACAACGCCCGTGAGCTTTTCGTTCTCGTCGGTGATGAAAAGCATCTCAATTCCGCTGTCGTTTCCACCCTCAAGCTCGGTGAAATTAGCAAAACTCGTGTCGCCCCACATCTTTGCGCTTCCGTCGTCATAGCAAACGCGGCGGCACATTCCGACGGCCGCGCGGCCGAATCCCGCGGCATATTTGCCGAATTTGAGGTCGTTGTAAGCAAGAATAGCTGCTTCTGCGATTTTCTGCGCAATAAATTCGAAAGCCGCCTCGCCGTCAAGCAGGTCACCCGAGTCGTCCTTCGAGAACTCGTCGTATCCGATATCTTCGGGAGCGTATTTGTCAAGAACGTTGAGAGTGCTTCCGTAAGCATCATTGGAGTGCGCATAGGAGATCGAAGTGTGCGAGTGGATAGCGTTGACGATCACTTTATCATAAGGAAAGTTTTCTTCCTTTTTCAAAATCTCTCTTGCCGCCCCGAGCAGAGAGTAGCTCGTACTTTCAAGGTCGCAGGAGCAGAAGATGGCGATATCTTCGCCCTCGACCGCAAGCGCGGTGACCGATATGGGATCGCGCACTTCGTCGGTGATTCTTTCGTAAAACTGTCCTGCAAGATTTATCTTTTTGCCCTCGGGAATGAGCGAAACCTCGCCCCAACCGAATTTGAGTCTTGACATGGCTTGTGGCCTCCGTTTTGATTTATTGACTATATTATAATGGTTTTCTTCGCGGTTGTCAAGACAAAAAAGTCCGGCGGGATGGACTATTCGAAAAAAATATGATATAATTATAAAAAAGTACCAACCTTTTCTGATTTCCGTGTCTATATGGGTGAAAGCTTTCAAGAGGTGAAAACAAATGAACAGACAAGATGCCGAAAAGCTCATAACTGAATATCTGAAGCCTATATTCGGCTTTGCACTGAAACGGTGCAAAAACGAGCAGGACGCGGAGGATCTTTCGCAGGAGATCGTGCTCAGGGCATTTCGCGCGCTCATCGTCAAGGATGACATTGAAGACACGGGCAAGTTTATCTGGACGATAGCACACAATACACTCGCGAACTACTACCGCGATACAGCTAAAAGCACCGTCGGCGTGCCGCTTGACGATGTTGCGGAGACGCTTACCGATCCGGATGCGCTCGGCGAAGACGATGACCGCGCGGTGGTCCGCCGCCTGCAGAGTGAGATAGCATATCTTTCAAAGCTGCAGCGAAGGATCGTAATTGCGTATTATTTCGAAAACCGCAAGCAGGCAGAAATAGCCCAAGAGCTCGATATCCCGCTCGGCACGGTCAAATGGCACTTGTTTGAAGCCAAAAAAGAATTGAAAAGAGGTATGAGTACTATGAGAAAAACAAGTGAGTTGAAGTTTAATCCTATAAAGTTTTCCGCAGTTGGGATAAACGGCAATTCCGGCGTGAAGAGCGCAACGGACTATCTTCGTTCGGCACTTGCGCAGAATATTTGCTACTGCGTTCGTAATCAAGCAAAGAGCGTAAACGAGATCGCTGACGACCTTGGGGTTTCGCCCGTTTTTGTTGAAAGTGAGGTCGAAGCACTCGAGGAATACGGGCTTTTATGTTCAAGTAAAGACGGATATATTGTTAATTTCATCATTAATGAGCCCGAGGCAGAGCTTTTGAAAATGAAGGACGAAATGTATAAGCGCGCAGCAAGTCTTTTTGCAAATGATCTTTATGACGAATTGACTTCCTCGGGACTTTTGGATGATCCCGATATTTGGTGCGGACAAACTGATGCTGAAATTTCGCTTTCGGATAGTCCGCGCGGAGACCATAATTTCCTGCTATGGGCGTTGATCCCCTTTATCGCGGCACGCTCGGGAGAAGCGCTTATGGATGACAGCATCACATTCGAGGAGGTAGCAACCATCAGACCCGATGGGGGACACAATATTGTCAATGCCACCGTTATTGACGACAAGATGAAACTGCCAAGCAATTATGTTTACATGAGAAATTGGTGCGGTCCGATGTGGGGAGGTAACAAGAAGTATTGCCTTTGGCAGATTGACAGTGAGTGGAGCGACCGCGGCGAGCATCACGGATACGTTTTCGCAGATGAGACTCAGCGTATTCTCTCGCTTTTCGATCGTGAGGTTGACGCCGGAATGCTTTCAAGAGATGAATACGCTTTTCTCGCGGAGAGAGGTTATGTTAAAACCAACGGCGATTATGAGGGAAATTTCAAATCGTCTTGGCAGATCGTTATTCTTGCGAATAATGAGATCAAGAATAAGCTGCTGAGCGTTGGTGAAAAGCTCAAGACCAAGTGCCGCGAAACATTTGAAGAAATAAAAAAGCCTTATGTGGCTGCGGTTCTTGATTCGGTTCCAAGTCACATGCGAAAGGTCAAAGAGTATGAATTGCAGTTTGTTTTTCACTCTGACGGTTGGTTTCTTCTCCATTGTATTGTTGCGCTCTTGAATAACGGAAAGATGCAGCTACCCACAGAGGAACAGAGAAAAGCACTGACAACGCTGATATTTCCGAATTGATTAAAAAATACCGCCAAGCGGACCGAGGGTCGCTTGGCGGTAAAACATTTATTTTTGATTTGGCAAAAGAGAGCCGTACGAGAATCTGAACTCCTGTGTGCGGATTTAATTTGAGCAAGAATATTATTTGGCTTTCCGCACACCATAGCGAGTTTGCGTGGCAAACTCGCGGAGTTCTGATTCTATATGAATTAGCATAAAGAAAAACACGATGCGATGCATCGTGTTTTTCTTTATGGTGACCCGTACGAGAATCGAACTCGTGTTACCGCCGTGAAAGGGCGGTGTCTTAGCCGCTTGACCAACGGGCCTGGTAGCGGAAGTCGGACTTGAACCAACGACCATTCGGGTATGAACCGAGCGCTCTAGCCAACTGAGCTATTCCGCCACAAGTGCCTAAATATTATATCACAGAGTTTGGGGTTTGTCAATACCTTTTTTGAATATTTTTTTGAAAAATGCAAAAAAACTCAAAATATTTTTTTATTTCGCGCTATTTTTTGAAATATGCCCCGTTTTTTATATAAAATTTTTGGTAGATAACTATTTGTAATGAAATGTTCATTAATTTGCTGTATAATTATATTACATATTGTTTATTTTTTGAAAGGCAGATTACGCATAATGAGTAATCTTAATTCATTTATCGGTGGCATACGCATACAAAAAAACGCCCTTGAAGCAGCGGCGCTTGGTATGCCGATTGAAAAATTGCCACCCCCTAATCTTGTTTGCATACACTTCTCGAAGCCCGCGCTTCCCGCTGTGTCTGTCGGCGACCGTGTTCTTCTCGGCTCTCCTTTGACAGTTTCCGAGGCGAAAAAGGCGGAGCACGCGAGTGTTTCGGGCAAGGTTTCCAATATTGAGCTTGATTCCGACGGAAATGCGCTTTCCGTCACTATTGAAAACGATAAGCTTGACGAGCTTGCGCCTTCGGTCACTCCCTTTAACAAAAAGCTGACCGAGACCTCGCCCGAGGAGATCCTTTCCATCATAAAGAGCGCGGGCATTTGCGAGTCGCTTGACGGCATTTCCGTGGCAAGGCGAATCGAATGCGCTCTCGGCGGTACTCGCCGTCTTATCGTCAATTGCACGCAATGCGAGCCTTTTCTCGCCTCGCGCAAAAGGCTTGTGCTTGAACGCCCGAGCGATATTCTCAACGGCGCAAAGATACTTCTTCGTGCGCTTGAGGTCAGCTTCGCCGATATTGCGATCGACAATTCCGACATCCGCGCCATTCGTGTGCTGGAGGACGTTATAGGCGACAATCCGCTTCTTCGCCTCCGTGTTACGGGTGACAAATATCCGCAGGGCGACAAGACCCTTATCGTGAACGCCGTTACGGGCAAGGAGCCTCCCGCCCGCGAAACGACCTCTCAGCTCGGATACGTTGTTTTCACAGCCGAGACCTGCGCCGCCATTTTCCGCGCTTTTGCGCAGGGAATGCCGCAGACGAGCAAAATAGTCACTGTCGGCGGCGACTGCATAAAGGAGCAAAAGGTGCTTGAGGTGCCGATTGGCACTCCGCTTTCGGATATAGTTTCCTATTGCGGCAGCTACACGGCAAAGCCCGTCGCGATCATTTCGGGCGGACTTATGAAGGGTGATCGCCTTTCCGATGACACTCACTTCATCTCAAAGCGCGACGTTGCCTTCCTTTTCCTTTCGGATGCTTACATAAAGCCGATTGTGCCGACCGATTGCATTCGTTGCGGCAAATGCGCTGACGATTGCCCTATGCATCTGATGCCGCTCTATCTTGTTCGCCACGCAAAGGCACTCGATCTGAAAAAGTCGCTTGCCATGGGACTTCGCAGCTGCATCGAATGCGGTATCTGCGCTTATAACTGCCCCTCGGGCATAGATCACGTATATCACATCCGCCGGGCAAAAGAGGCGTACAATGCCGAAAAGGCAAAGGAGGAGAACGATGAATAATTCTTCCCCGCACATCAGAAGCGGCAACTCGGAGCTCGGGCTTTCGATCGACTTTATCATTGCGGCTATTCCCGCGATCATCTGGAGCGCGATAGCATACGGCGCGCGCCCGATCGCGATAGTTGTTCTTTCGGTAGGCTTTTCTCTGCTTTTTGAATATCTTTTCTGCCTCCTTTTGAAAAAGGAGATGCATCTCCCGATAGCGGCAGTTCTCGGACTGATAACGGCAATGTTCATGCCCGCGGGAATATCTTATTGGATAATTCCTCTCACGGCGCTTATCTCGCTTATCGCACGCCGCTTTACCCGAGGAATCCTTCATCCCGCGGCATCGGCGCTTCTTCCTTTCTTCTTTATCGGAAGCGAAATGACGGCTCACACCAAGATCTTTGAGCCTTTGAAGCTTGGCGCGTTCTCATACGCAGCAGAAATGGATGAACTGGCGGTCAGTATGCCCGTTTCCGTGCTTACACCCGAAAACGGACCCGATATAACGGCATTTGACGTCTTTATCGGCAATGCGCCCGAGGCGATCGGAAGCATGTCCGCGATCCTTCTCATAATCGGCGGCATCTATCTTATCGCACGCAGAAATATTTCCTGGCATATCCCCGTTGGACTTATTGGCGGCGCGGCGCTTGTGTGGTTTACCGTGCTTTTCGACGGAGCTCATTACAACTATCTCATCTACCATCTCTGCTCGGGCGGCATATTCCTTGCAGCATTTTTTGCGGCAACCGAGTATTCATCCTCGCCGACGGTCAAGATGGGACGCCTTGTTCACGGATTAGCTTGCGGCATGCTTCTCATGCTTTTCAGAAAGAGCGGAATGAACGCCGCGATGAGCGTTTTGCTTGCAATGTTCATTGTGAGCCTTTTCTCGCGCATTATCGATATGATAATGGCGGAGAGATATTTCGGTTATCACACGCGCAAGCTTGCGGACAGACTGAAAACTTTGATTCCCGACCTTAAAAAATAAAGAATGGGCTGACAAAAGTCAGCCCATTCTTTATATTCCCGTTTCCTCGTAGATCTCGAGGAGACGGTTTTCTATTTCTTCGATCCTTGCCGAAATTTCCGCCGCGCGGACGTAATCGGAAGCCGCAGAGCCGTAAAGCTCGGAGTTGAGCGTGTCAAGCTCTGCCTCTAGCTCTTCCTGCTCTTTTTGGAGCCTAGCGAGTCTTGCTGCTTGCTTTCTTGCCTCCGCCGCTTCGCTCTTGCGGCGCAGATAATCGGCTTTGTTGTCCGAAACTGCGGACTCGGTCTTTTGAACAGTTATTTCTGCGGGAACTATCTTGCCGTTTTCGCGGTAAGCCTGCCATTCGTCCCAAGCGCCTCTTGTCTGACCGATGGGAAGGCTGACGAGCTCGCCCTGCTCGTCGAAGCAGAGAAGTCGCGTTGCAATGCGGTCGATGAAGGCACGGTCATGCGAAACGCAGATGAGAGTGCCGTCGTAGCCCGCAAGCGCATCCTCGAGTGCTTCGCGCGAGCCGATGTCAAGGTGGTTTGTCGGCTCGTCGAGGATGAGAACGTTCATTTTTGAGAGCATGAGCTTGACGAGAGTCAGTCGCGCACGCTCGCCGCCGCTGAGGACGGATACGGGCTTGAAGACGTCGTCACCGCGGAAGAGGAAGGATCCGAGCGCACCGCGCGCGTCCTTTTCCTTCATATCGGGATAGAGCGACCAAAGCTCTTCAAGAACGGTATTTTTCTCGTCGAGCCCCTGGTTCTCCTGATCGTAGTAGCCTATCTGCAGGTTGTGGCCGTAGTCGATGACTCCTCCGGTCGGCTCAAGGTCGCCGAGAAGGAGCTTTATGAGAGTCGATTTTCCGCATCCGTTAGGACCGACTATGAATACCTTCTCACCGCGCTTGACCTGGAAATTCAGCTCGCGAAGGAGAGTTTTCGATGACGAAGGATACGCGAAGGAAAGCTTGCGGACGTCAAGAATGTCGTTTCCGCTTTGAAGTCCGCGCGAAAACTGCATCTTTACGGTGCGTTCATCTTTTTCGGGAGCGGCGATGCGGTCGATCTTGGCAAGCATCTTGAGTCGGCTCTCCGCGGCAATGATGTTTCGCTCGCGGTTCCAGCGGCGCTGCTGCTCGATGTAAGCCTCCTGGCGCGCGATCTCCTTTTGCTGATCCTTATACTGCTTTTCAAGGATCTCACGGTCGCGGCGGCGCTGTTCGGCGCAGGCGGTGTAACTGCCCTTGTAGAGTTTAGCGCGTCCGCGTTCGAAAAGAAGGGTCTTGTTTGTGACTTTATCGAGGAATCGACGGTCGTGCGATACGGTTATCAGACAGCCGGAGTAGTTCGCAAGGAAGGATTCGAGCCACGCGAGGGTGTCGGCATCGAGATGGTTGGTCGGCTCGTCGAGCAGAAGCAGGTCGGGCTCGCGGCAGAGTCTGCGCGAAAGCGCAAGTCGCGTGCGCTGACCGCCCGAAAGCGACTCGATGGGGAGCGACATCTGTTCCTCGGTAAAGCCCATGCCCTCAAGTATCGAGTGGCAGCGAGAGCGGAAGGTGAGACCTCCTTCGCGCGCATATCGGTCGTGAAGGTCGGTGAATTCCTTGGTGATCGATGCGTATTTCGGCATCATCGAAAGCTCGGGGTTGCGCGCAAGCCATTCCTCGAGCTCGGCAATACGTTTTTCTGCGCGGAGATGCTCGGGGAAAGCGGCATACATCTGCTCAAGCGCGGTCGCACCCGTTTCTGCCGAGACCTCATATGCGCTGTCCTGCGTCAATATGCCGACAGAGGTGTTGGCGGCAATGAAAACACTGCCCTCGTCGGGGCGGTTTTCGCGCAGAAGAAGCGAAAGAAGGGTGGATTTGCCACACCCGTTCGGACCGACTATGCCAAGGCGGTCGTTAGTTTCGAGAGAGAATGAGATATTCTTAAAAAGCTCCCTCGCTCCAAAGGAGAGCGAGACGTCGTTTACACTTATTACGGTCATTTTTATATCCTGATAATAATTAATTATACTAATTATAAGTTCCGAGCGGATAATTGTCAACATAAAAAGTGTAAATATTTCATTTCCGGAAAAAAAGACTTGACAAAGGCGGAAAAATGTGGTATTATATTGTCATAAATAGAACAGATGTTCTAATTTTGGAAAAATCTATAAGGAGGACTCTCATTTGTACGAGAAGAAAAGAGAAGAAGAGCGCGAGAGCTTGCGCTATTCGGGTGATGTCAGTGCTGAGGAATTACGCGCGGCAGAAGAGTATCTTTCGAGCTACCGTCACGGCGCGAAGATGCTTGACTGCATGCGGTACGGAAGGCAGTTTATGGGAAGCGAGTTCCTTCCTGAGGATCCGTTGCTTCAATGGTCGGAGACCTATGACGATCTTGAATATGACAAGCCCGATGCGGATGAATCGATCATCAGGGCGAGGATGTACGGCGTGCGGCAGTTTATTTCGGAGTTAAAATGCGACAGCAACACGCGGCTTTTGCTGTATTGGCATTATATCAGGGGCGTTTCGGTCACAAGATGCGCCGAAATGATGGATATTTCGCGCGCGGGGGCTTTCCGAGTGCGAAAAAGAGCGCTCGAAACTGCGGCAAAGGCTCTGCGCAAGGTTAAAAGCAATGCGAGCATTTTAGATCTTTTACCTTTGTAATTTTTGACGAATAATATCTTTTGTCGGTGGGAAAGATAGATTTGACATGATTCACGGAGGTTTTTAAGATGAATAAAGTTGCAAAAACATTTATAACCGCGGCAGGTGCCGGAGCGGCGTTTTGCGCCGCGGGCATAGCCTATTCGGCATATAATTCGCGCCCGATGAAAACAAAGCGCATGGTCAAGCGCGCCAGCAAGACCATGGAAAACGTCGGCGG
>JAZORB010000083.1:0-7986 GCA_045656385.1 Eubacteriales bacterium
GCGATGATGGGAGTTGCACTTGACCGCTATCTTCCGGGGTGCTACTCCATGCTTGCAAACGAGGTCTATGTAGTGAGCTCGTTTTGTATGATGCTTAATAATTTTGGAAAAGTATCTTCTTTTTCAAAATAGCGATAAGAGCTATCGCAAATCATTTTTCCATTGCAATATATTTCACTTCGGTCGGTAATAAATGTATAAGCCATATTTGGCGATTTTATTTTGACAATCATATTGCCAAAATGTTTTTTGTCATATTCAAACGAAATTAAAGTAAAACCGGTTGGGAGAATTTTCTCAATAGCCAAAGACATTTCGTTTTTTTGCTGTTCACTTTTCTTTTTGAAGAAAATCATTTAGTATTTTCCTTCGCCGTATTGATCGAAGCGATCAGCATTCTGCGAATTGAGCCGCAATCGTGAAAAACACTTTTTGCCATTTCTCCCGAAATGATATTTGCTTTTTCGGATATTTCGATCCAATATTCTGTTTCGCAACACTCTTTGAGAGCTATCTGCAACTTGGCGACAAAGTCCGCCTTACTGTGAGCATATTTTGCCTCTCGAATATTAGCGCCAATACTTGTGCCGCTGCGTTCAAGTTGGTTGGATAAAGAATAATGTCCATTGATGCTATCAGTCAAATTCAAAATTTTGACCGCAAATTCTGTTGACAAATCTGCAAGCTTGTTTTCTGCCATAACAATCACCTCTTTGGATTATTATATCTTAAAAGTTCAAAATAGTCAATGAAATCGTGCGTAGCACGATGAAATCCGAGCTTCGCTCGGATGAAATCTTCAGCCTACGGCTTCAGATGAAATCAAATCCGCCTCCATCTTCTGCCGTAAGGCAGATTTCATCGCGAAGCGATTTCATCCACCGCAGGTGGATTTCTTCCGCCAAAGGCGGATTTAACTGAAAAAAGCAGATTGCTTTCGCAATCTGCTTTTTTCTTGGCAGGGGCGGAAGGACTCGAACCCACGACCCATGGTTTTGGAGACCAGTACTCTACCAACTGAGCTACACCCCTACGTACCAAAGTATTATATCATATTTCTGTGTGTGTGTCAAGCCTTTTTGAGTATTTTCTTTAAATTATCAAAAAATCCCGCCCGTTTCGGGCGCAATTTAACTATTTTTTATCGTTTTCGGATTTGTTTTCCTTTTGGGTATCGTGTTTCTTTGCTCTAAGCTTCTTCTTGAAGGGTCTTGTGATCCAGACACCGGCGGCGTCCACGCCCTTGGTGATCGCCTGGCTGAGCGGGTCGCCCTCCTCGGGCTCGGGCTCTGCGGTATTATAGATCTTGACAACGCCCGCGCTGTTCAGGCTCTGGCAGAGCGCGATCGTTACGGGAAGCAGAAGAATTCCGATTCCGCCGTAAATAAAGTTGCCCGCCAGCATTGCAAAAAGCGTCAGGAAGGGGTGCATGCCGACGCTGTTGCCGACGATCTTCGGCTCGATGATCTGTCTGACAATGCAAAGCACGGTCCAGAGGATGAAAAGTCCGATGCCGATGCCGATGTCGCCGATGATGAGGCTGATGATCGCCCACGGAACTATGATAAGACCCGAGCCGACGACGGGAAGAATGTCGAAGATGGCGATCAGCGCCGCGAGCAGTGCCGAATACTGCACGCCGATTATCGAAAGCCCCGCAAATATCTCGGCAAATGTGATGAGCATGATAAGCGAATAGGAAAGAATGTACTTCTTGAGCACGCTTCCAAGGTGGGTTCCGATGTTATGAAGCAGATTGTTGGTCTTGTCGGGGAGCTGTTTTTTGATGAAGGAGAAGATCGATTCGAAGTCAACCAGCAAAAAGATGGTGGCAACGACCATGATGACTATGTTGAGCAGGAAGGAGGGAACGCTCACCGCAAAGCCCGTCAGCTTGCCGACAAGCTGTCCCGAAAAGCTCATGACGGTGCTTCCGATGGTGGAAAGGAGCGAATTTGCCGTGTCATCGAAGTCAAGCGCCATCTCGGGGTCGAAATTGTGAAGCAGCTCCTGGATCTCGTCAAAGAGCGTGATAAGGAAGGGGCGGATCTGATTCTGGAAAAAGGCGGGCAGGTCGGTCGCCTTGTCCGCGGCGAAGGAAACTATCTCGATAAGCATCCAGATGAAGATGACGCCTATGGTGCCGTAGAAGAGTATAACGAGTATAACCGAGAGCACGCGCGAGCTGAGCTTGAGCTTATTGTGCAGAAAGCGCACAACGGGGCGCAGTATCATCGTCACGATGAAGGCGACGACAAAGGGAAAGAGCTCGGGCAGCGCATATCTGACGAGAACGACGGACAGCGCGAAAATGAGAGCGAAAAACGCAAAATTAATTAGAAATCTCTTGCGTTTGACGGTTGGCGTGTGTTCGAAATTCTGCATTTTTTACTCCTCTTCCAGCCAATTGTAAAGCTGCGCTTTAGGGTGACAAGAATAATTCGAACTAGCCTCAAAACCCCAATTTTTGGCGCTTTTCGGCTTGTCGTCCTAGCAAGGTTAATACCTTGCGTTGTCCTCCGCACCAAAAATCACCTAAAAATTGTGGCTTTGAGGTCGGAGATTTTTTGGCTGACAAATATTTGTCAGCAGCAGGAAAACGCCGAAGATAGTATATTAATACATTCGAGGCGTTTGACGAACTGATGGCGAATATTTGTCGCCAAAAAACTAGTTCGGATTATTCTTGTCACCCTACAATTGATAACCGCGCGGCGGGGATTCGCGCGCTTATCGCCGCTTGCCAAAATCTTCGATTTTGACAGCTCCCCTCGGCGCGCGGACTCGCTTTGCTCGTCGGGGAGGTGTTTTTTCGGAGGCAAAGCCCCCGAAAAAACGGATTTCATTAAAATTAGCGTAATTTACAATCGGCAGTTTTTATTGTTTTGGATACCCTCCGATGCGTTCGCGGACGGGGGCGTATCTGGCGTATTTTTGAATTGAGTTATATAGGTCAAGCGCGGCGGCAGCGGTTGAGAGGTCGGGGCTTTTGCCGACGCATTTGCCGTTTTTGGCGTAGAGCGAAAGGGTGTAAACTCCGCGCCCGCGGCGTTCCGCCTTGAATTTCGGGTAGCCGAGAAGCTCGGTCGGCGCGCCGAGGCAGCCGGTGGCGTCCTCGAGCGGGCTGTCGCAGATGATGCGCAGCGACGCTATTGAAGCGCGGCAGAGCGAGCAGGTGCTTCGCTCGCCACCGCGAAGCAAAATGCGGGTCTCGGTCGAACGGAATTCATAGTAAAAGCGGCCCTCAAAGGTCCTTTTTATCTCGTAAAATGCGCTCATAATTCGATCTCGGAGAAGGTTTCTGTCTCCTCGAAGGGGATCTCCGCCAAAACCTCGTCGATCCAGCGGTCGATGAGGGCGAAGGTCTCCGCGCGGTCGGTCTCATTGAGAACCTCGTGGCGCGCCCCGGGGATGATGACTGTTGTCAGCTTGCGCGCACCCGCGCCTGTCAGCGCACCCGCAACCTTGAGAACACCCTTGCCGTAGTCTCCGACGGGGTCGTCCTCGCCGCTGATGAGAAGGATGGGCAGGTCGGTGGGGACTGTGGACGCCCATTCCTCGCGGCTTACCGCCTCAAGCATGCGGAAAAGATCGCGGTAGCCCGAAACGGTGAAGGTGTAGTTGCAATATTTGTCGTTGTTATATTTTGCGACGATCTCGCTGTCGCGGGTCAGCCAAGCGGTAGAATCGGCACCCTTGCCGCATCTTTTGAGATAGCCCGCCGACTGGATCGAGGAAAGAAGCTTGCTTCTGTGCCTCTCGCCGCGGAAAAGGGCGATAATATTTGCCAAAGCGATGCCCGCGCCCGTCGGAGCGTCGGGTCCGCCCGTGCCCATGATGATCGCGCCCGCCAGATTTTCGGCGTACTGCGAAAGATAGAGCCTTGCCAGGAAGGAGCCCATCGAGTGGCCGAGCAGGATGAGGGGCTTGCCCTCGTAACGCTCAAGCAGAAGGTCGGACATCGTCTTGAGACCTTCGATCGTCAGCTCAACTCCGTCCTTTTCGGCAAAATAGCCGAGGTCGTCAAGTGAGGAAACGCTCTCGCCGTGGCCGGGGTGATCGTTGCCCGCAAGGACTATGCCGCAGGAGCAAAGATGCTCGGCGTAGCCTGAGTATCTGCCGATATACTCGCACATTCCGTGCGAGACCTGCAGAACGGCGCGCACCTCGCCCTCGGGCTCATAGATGCGAAAGGCGAGAGAGCCGCCGCTGTATTCAAATCTATCCTTGATCAGTTTCATTTTTACCTCACCATATCGCGCACGAGCGAGAGAAGATTTTCGCGCGTGTTGAAATCGGGATTTGCAAGCACCGCCGCAAGCAGCTCGGAGAGGACCTCGCCGACCCGCGCGCCCGGTGCAACGCCGCAGTCAAGCAGATCGCGCCCGCTGACGGCAAGCTCGGAGACCGACATCGGCTCGCCTCTTTCGGCACACTCGAACAGATTCTGTGCCGCGAGCATTGAACTTTCACCCGAAAGCAATCGCTCACCCCGCGCACCCGCCGCAAGAAGGATAAAATAGGCGAATTTCGGGGTTATCTTGCCCGTCAGACCCGAGGCATAGGTGCGAACGGTGGCGGGATCGGCGCGCTTCGGGAGCACTCCCGAGGCACAAGCCGACGTGATCGCCGAAAGCTCGGTGCTCATTTTCAGTTTTTTGGGGATCTCGAGTGCCAAGGTGCGGTCGCTGTCGCGAAGGAGCATTCCAAGGCGGATCGCCGCAAGATGTGCACGTGCGGAAAGAAAGCCGAGAGAGGAGGCTTCGTCGCGTTCCTTTTTAAGATAAAGTCCCGCGGGGAATGAGTCGGGGATAAAGTCGATCGGCGCAAAGGCCGAGCGCGCCAGAGCTTCAAAATACGCGCGCGGTATGACTTCGTCGAGGACGTGCGCCGAATGCATCAGCGAGAGCGTATGCGCGGGCTTTTCGGCTGAAAGCAGGCCGAGAATCTCGCCGCCGATCCTCTCGGCGCTGACGGCAGAGAGCCTTTTTCGCTCGCTTTTAGCCGCAGAAAGAGTTTTTTCTTCAATTTCAAATCCGAGCCGCGCCGCAAAGCGGAATCCGCGCAGAATGCGGAGCGAATCCTCGGTGAAACGCCGAACGGGGTCTCCGACGGCGCGGATGATGCCGATTTTGAGGTCCTCGGCGCCTCCAAAAGGGTCGCAAAGACCGCGCAGAGGCGAGTATGCCATCGCGTTGACGGTGAAATCGCGCCGCGCGAGGTCTTCTTTGATATTTTTAGTGAACTCAACCGAGTCGGGACGCCGCCCGTCGGTGTAGTCGCCGTCAATGCGGTAGGTGGTGATCTCGAGGGGCATTCCCTCGATGACGACCGTCACGGTGCCGTGCTTTTCGCCCGTCAGGATGGTGTGGAAGTCGGCGAAAACCGACTTTATCTCCTCGGGCGACGCCGAGGTGGTGACGTCGTAGTCGTGCAAAGCCCGCCCAAGCATAGCATCGCGCACCGCCCCGCCGACGACGTAAGCCTCGTGGCCCGCGCCCTCGAGCATCGAAAGTGCAAGAGCGACCGCACGCGGTAGGGACATATTGAATTGTGACATGCGATCAACTCCTTTCGAGTGCAGAGTTAAGTGCGAAGAGTTATGATAGCTTTTCGCGGGGCGAAAAATGATTGTTCAGAACCACAATCTATGTTCGCACAAATATAGCAGGGCTGCGCCCCCTGCACCCCGTTTTACGAGTGCTAACATAGACGATAGTGATGCCGTCATCTTCAGAACATCTTAATCTTCAGTTAAAATTATAATCTTTTTACAATTTGAACAATGATATGCTTCGGCGAAGCAACCGTTCCAAAAACCTTTGCTGACGGTAAAATCATCAGTCTCTGTTGCCGAGAACAACAGCTTCTTTTTCTTGAGACTCCAGATAACGGGACGTGCGCTTTGCACATATCCCTTTTCCATTTCCTTACCGCAATAAGGACATTTCATTACTCTACAACCTCAAACATCTCGCCCTCGCCGGTGTATTTGCAGAGCTTGATATCGGAAGAATGATACTTAACCTCGTCGCGCTTGATCTTCTTATCGAAGGAGAAGTAATAATATCCGTTTCCAAGGGCGATAAGACCCGTCTGACCCTTCGGAAAGTCACAGCCGTAAACTCCGGTTGCGGGATCGACTACTCCGATGGGTGCGCCGGTGAGGAGGAGTCCCTCGCGGCCGCAAAGGCCCTTCAGCTCGCCCATTTCGGGTGCGATCTGACGGTCGATGATGAACATGGGAGGATTGCGGAATTTTTCCTTCTGTCCGAGATAAACTGCAACCAGCCACGCGTCAAGATAGGGGTCGTATTCGAGGTTCTGAACGCCCCAGTTGGTGTTGCCGGTGTAGAAGAAGAACTTGTTTTCGCATCTTGCGCCGCTGTGGTGGGGTTCGCCCTGGGTGAGGGGCTTTGCGTAGGGCTTGATCTTGCGCCAATCATATTCAAGAATGACCTGATGGTCGTTGTCATCGCGGCCTACGTCGTTGTAGATGCCGTAAGCGACGTAGAGCATGTAGGGAGATACCTGACGCTCGCCGAAGCGGGGGCCGAAGCCGACGCCGTCGATGCCCGAGCAGGCAAAGCGGTGGGGAGCACCCTGCTCGCCCTCGCCGTCAAAGTCCTCGCAAACGTCGGGAAGGTATACGGCGGTCATAATGCCGTCGGACTCGGCATCCATGCCGATGCGGTCGATCTTGTCAACGTCGAAGATGGCAACGTAAAATGCGTCCTCCTCGGCAAGCTTGATGCCCGTGCGAGCCATGATGCCCTTGCCGATCGAGTCGTGCTTGTATTCAATGGATCCCCAGACGCAGTTGTCGCCGCCGTTGAAGGCAATGCATCCGAGGTGGCCCGTCAGACCCTCTACGGTTCCGACAACGTTGCCCTGCATATCCGCCTTGACAAGGATGGTGGTGAAGGAATAGTATATGTATTTACGCTCTGTGTCCACTGCTATTCCCTGAATGTGGCCGTTGGTCCATTCGCCCGCAAAAATCGAGCGGGGAAGAGCGGGAGCGGGATACTTTTTAAGGTTTTCAAAGCGTGTGTTTTTCATTATTTTTCTTCCTTTCGGGCTAAGTATATTTTCTCAATCTAATTATATCACATATACCTCGCAAAGTCAAACAAAAATCAAAAAAAGACGCCCCGCTTTTACTTTTTCCACAGCCCTTTTTGTGCACTTTGTATATTCGACAAAAATTGATCTGCTTTTTTCTTATTTTCCCCATGGTCTGTGGAAAACTTTGTGGTAACTGTGTAAAAGTATCGCAAATCAAGGCAAAATCAAGCCATTTTGCACCCGATACGGAAAATCTTGCCTGTGGAAAACTTCTTGTCAAGAGGATTTTTGAAAAAAATCAAATATCGTCAACTTTCTCACTTTTGCACAAACTTGTGAAATTTGTATAATTTTTTGTCACTTTTGCCGCCGTGCATAAGGCTTGAATAATTTTATTTTTATGCGGAAAATTATTCAATCTTTGCCGCTGTCTTCTTCGGATTTTTGACGGCAGGAAACGGGGAGAAAAAGCCTTTCCGCTCCCCCTTGGCGCGCGTCTTTTCGGGCACGACGTCAACACATGCCGCGCCTGCGCGGATCTCTAACCGCGGTTTGTGGGTAAATAGCAATATTTGTCTGTCAAACAGCATCTTTTGACTTGTATTTTAACACTTTTTGTCTTATACTTAATCTGTATTATTATATTATAATAAAATTCCAAACAAACCCAAAGGAGAACACAAAAATGAAGCTTCCTGTTGCTATTCAGGTTTATTCTGTCAGAGATGACGCTGCTGCCGACCTTCGCGGCACTCTCGAAAAGATCAAGGAGATGGGCTACGACGGCGTTGAGTTTGCAGGTCTTTACGGCAACTCCCCCGAGGATATCCGCGCTATGTGCGATGAGATCGGCCTTGTTCCGATTTCGGCTCACGTTCCCTTCGTTGATATGCTCAAGAACCCCTATGGCCTTCTTGC
>JAZORB010000084.1:0-6437 GCA_045656385.1 Eubacteriales bacterium
GGTAACGGATATGCCAGAAATGGCTGTCCTGCTCGGTGTAATCGACCTCAGCGTTCGAAATGGAGGTCTTACAGTGAGGACACCAGTTTATGATACGCTCACCGCGGTAGATGAGTCCCTTTTCGTAAAGACGCGCAAAAACGTCGCGTACGGCACGGCTGCAGCCCTCGTCGAGAGTGAAGCGCTCGCGCGACCAGTCGCAGGAAGAGCCCATCTTCTTGAGCTGCTCGATAATGCGTCCGCCGTACTGCTCCTTCCAAGCCCAAGCGCGCTCGAGGAAGCCGTCGCGTCCGAGGTCTTCTTTGGAAAGACCTTCCTTGCGCATAGCCTCAACGATCTTCGCCTCGGTAGCTATCGAAGCGTGGTCGGTGCCGGGGAGCCAGAGGGTGCTGTAACCCGACATTCTCTTGTAACGGATAAGGATATCCTGAAGAGTATTGTCAAGCGCGTGGCCCATGTGGAGCTGTCCTGTGATGTTTGGAGGGGGAATAACTATCGAATAATGTTCTTTGCTGTAGTCAACCTCGGGGGTGAAATATCCCTTTTCGGTCCACATAGCGTAGAGTCTGTCTTCAAACTCTGAGGGGTTATAGGTCTTCGGCAGACCCATATTGATCTCGGAATTCATTTTTTATCGTCCTTTCAAATAATAAATTTCAAAATAAAAAAGCGCACACATCCCAAAAAACAGGACGCATTGCGCGCGGTACCACCTGTATTCACACATAAGTGTGCTCTCACTTTATCCTATTTCGGGGATCAGCCGTTCGGAACTACTGGTATTTCACTCCGACCGCTCCGCGGCGACTTCGTCGGCTTATCTTATGTGCTCTCACCAACCGCACACTCTCTGAAAAGAATCATCCGTCTACTGCTCCGCTTCACAGCGTTTTCATATTTATACATATTAAGTATATCATTAAATATGTTATTTGTCAATAGTTTTTTGTGATTTTACAGCAAATTTATCATTTGTTAATCAACACACTTGCATTTGCGGTCACAATATGATATAATATTTGAAGTGCCGCACACAAAAAATTCGCGCGGCTAAGAAAGGAAAATTTAAATATCTCATGGAAGGCGACCGATTATTTTGGCTTATTTTGCTCCAGCTTGTGCTCATTGCGATCAACGCATTTTTTGCGGCATCGGAAATGGCACTTGTTTCGCTCAACACCAATCTTCTCCGCAAGCAGGCGGAGGAAGGTGACAAAAAGGCCAAAAAGCTTTTAGAACTTTCAGAAGAACCCACAGCATTTCTCTCCGCGATACAGATCGCGATCACCCTTGCCGGATTTCTCGGGTCTGCGTTTGCAGCCGATAACTTTTCGGATCCTCTGACGAACCTGATCTTCAACGATCTTGGCTTCACGGCACTCGGCGAGGAAACGCTCAATTCGATCATGGTCATCCTGATCACTCTCGTGCTCTCCTATTTCACTCTTGTACTCGGAGAGCTCGTACCCAAGCGTATCTCACAGCACTCCCCGGAAAAGGTGGCGCGGATTGTTTGTCCTGTTGTATCGGCAATAAAGACGGTGCTCAAGCCTATCATCTGGGTGCTTACAAAGTCGACAAACCTCTGCCTGCGCATCTGCGGTATCAACCCGCACGAAGAAGAAGAGCAGGTAACCGAGGACGAGATCAGACTTATGGTAGATATTGGCGAGGAAACTGGCACGATTGACGCAAACGCAAGCGAGATGATCGACAACATCTTTGAATTTGACAACAATATCGCGCGCAGTGTTATGACCCGAGCGATCGAAGTTGTCACAATTCCAAAGGATTCGAGCGACGAGGAGATCTTCAATATTCTACGCGACAGCGCATACTCGCGCTATCCCGTTTGTGGCGAAGATATAAACGACATTGTCGGTGTTCTTTATGCAAAGGATTACTATCTTGACCGTCTCTCCCCGAATGAAAATAAACCTCTGGCGGATATTCTCCGCCCCGCTCACTTTGTGCCCGAGACCGTAAAATGCGACGTTCTTTTCCGCGAAATGCAGAAGAGCAACCGCCATATTGCAATGGTGGTTGACGAATACGGCGCTGTGAGCGGTATCATCACTCTTGAAGACCTTGTTGAGGAAGTCATGGGTAACATCTATGATGAATACGACGAGGAAGAAAAAGAAGAGGAAGAAAAAGACATTACCGAGATCGAAGAAAACGTTTGGCGTGTTGCGGGCTTTGCTGAGCTTGAAAAGCTTTGTGAGGTTATCGGGTTTAAGATGCCCGAGAACACCGACTTCTCTACCCTCGGCGGTATGATAATGAACGAGCTTTCTGAGATCCCCGAAGACGGCAATGCAAATATCGAGGTCGAGACCTGCGGCTTACATATTAAAGTCGAAAAGGTCGAAGACAGACGAATCGAAAGCGCGATCATCACAAAGCTCGCAGTTCCCGAAGACGAGGACGAAGATAAAGAGGATTAATATAAAAGCGGATGCCTTTGGCATCCGCTTTTTGTTTAATTATCATCCCAGATATTATACTGTGAGCCGTCGTAGCGTTTGGTCTCTCCGGGTTCATTAAGGTAGGGAGAATACATCATTATCGCGGAATTCTGCACAAGCAGTTCCTCATCGATAAATGCGCCGTCAAGTGTGAATTTCTGCTTATAAAGCTCATTGTGGCGCGTATAACCGCCCCATATCTCAAGGCGCATCTCGTGATTGCGCTCAACGACCTCATATTTCACCGTAGGCTCGCTGACAACGCGCCATTCACCGACGAGGTCGTCCTTCTCTACCGTAAGACAAAGCTGAAAGACCTCGCTTGTGTCGTTGCGTATCATAAGATCAACGTGAGGATAAAAGCAGGTCGCTCCGCTTGCAAAGGGCTGGGTGCGGTTGGCGTCGGGAAAGACATCATATCCGTGGCGGTGGCGTTCGATAACCGTAAGAGGAGTGTGCGCCGTCATCCAGAATATCATATTTGCAAGCTGGCAGAGTCCTCCTCCGACACCGGGAGTGATCTTGCCGTTGCGGAGTATCATTCCGTCAAGGAAACCGCGGCGGTATGTAGGCTTGCCAATAAGTCGCCAATAGCTGAATATTTCGCCCGGGCGCAGAAGGAGCCCATCCATTCTTGCCACAGCAAGCTTGAGGTTTGTTACTTTATTTTCCTGCATCCACATCTCAAGATCCTTAAGCTTACGGCGCATAGGAGTTCTATGTGTGAAATATACTATGGGCAAGCGCTCTTGTGTGCGCTTTTTTGCAAACTTATGTTCCATCGTCAACCATTTCAGCCGACGGCGGGCGCCATAATAGGCACATCCCAGCTTAAAACGAAGAGGGGAACGATCGATGGGTTTTTCAGAACTTTTCATATTAGGTCTTCCTTTCGTTTTTCTTTATTATATCACATATAAATGATTTTTGCAAGATTTTTTTATTTCGACGTTGTTCGGACATTTTTTTCGATTGACTTATATTATAATATATGCTATAATTATCACACAAAGTATGAAAGGAGAAAGACATGGCAAACGTATTTGATTATATCAAATGGCGCGGGGACTTGAACTTTGCTCAGTCGCCGATGAACGAAATAGATGCTTTGATCTTTTGCGAGCTTTCATATATATTCTTTGAGGGAATAGTGCCCGAGACCCCCGATGAAGGCTACGTCACGCTTGCCGAAGCGGCAGAGGTATTCTTTGAGCGGAATGCGGGACTCGATGAGATAAGACTTGGCGAATTGGTGCCTAAGGAAATCGTTCCGCTTTTTAGAATGGCGGCTTCTTCAAAGAGATTTTCGGAAATTCCTATTGCTCACTTTGTCAACGTAATTGATGACGAAACGGTCGAGCAATTTTCAGCCATATCCTTTTTTCCCAATGATGACAGCGTTTTTATCGCATACAGAGGAACAGACGATTCGATTACCGGATGGCGCGAGGATTTCAGAATGGCATTTCTGACTCCGGTGCCTGCTCAAAAGCACGCCGAGGAGTATCTCCTCAAGGCAGCAGCAAACGCAAAGACGATCTATGTAGGCGGTCACAGCAAGGGCGGAAATCTTGCATTGTGGGCGGCGATGAATTCGCCCGACGAGATTGCGGAAAGAATCGATAAAATCTATAACTTTGACGGGCCGGGATTTCTTGACAACGTTTGGGAAGGCGCGAATTACGAACGTATCGCGGACAAAATATCGACTGTGATCCCTACGGGCTCGATAGTCGGTCTGCTCTTGAAATATGACAAAAACTACCGCGTTACAAAATCGAGCGCAAAGAATTATCTTTATCAGCACGATGCGCTGACATGGGAGGTCGAGGGGGTTGAATTTGTTTGCGACGAGGACGTTGCACCCGACGTCAAGCGTGCAAACGAAATAGTCGGCAAATGGATATACTCAATGGAGCCTGATGACAGACGCGCATTTGTTGAAGGATTTTTTGATATTCTCTGCTCCACAAGCGCAAAGACAGTAACCGATCTTGCAGAAAACCGAAGTGCGGTCATTAAGGCATTTTCGAGCATTGAACCCGAAACCAAGCAGGCGCTTATGACAGGAGTCAAGTTCTTTCTCGGAGAAGGTAGATCGGTGATCACCGAGTCGATACGAGATCTTCTCAAAAAGAAATCGGATGGTGAGAAATCAAACGAGAATGATCACCCGGATACCGAGTCAATAAAAGCACCGCAAAAAAAGACGGTTAAAAAGATCAAAAAAGCACCCGTGCGCAAGGCAGTACCCAAAAGGCGCCATCATTCAGCAGCACACAGAATGAGCAAAGAAGCACTTTATAAAGCAAGAAAGATGATTAAAAAATAAAGAATCCCGACCGAGCGGTCGGGATTTCCATTTATAAAATATTGATCTGACACATTTTCATCGTGGTCAGTGCAGCGGCGTGGGTATCGGGGGTAACTCCCGCGCAGGCATCTGAAACAACAGACACCTCGATCTCCGGCAATGCCGCTTTGATAAGCATAGCGTTGGAAACCACGCAGATGTCTGTGCAAAGTCCCACTAACGTAACCTCAATGTCTTTACCCTGTGCAAGCTCTAAGATATGCTCGCAGAGCTCGGTCGATCCGAAGGTGGGTTTATCGATGATCTTGCATCCCTCAAGCGCGGGGGCGATTTCGGGATGAATCTCCCAGCCCGGAGTACCCTTGATACAATGCGGCACGGGAAGGTGGCGTCCCTCGCGGGTAGACATATACTCATCGGGATGAGTGTCGCGGGTGGCGATTATATCTGATTTGTCATATTTTGCGATTTCGCGCAAAACGTTCGGAATGATTGCGACAGCCTCCGCCGTTCCAAGCGCGCCGTCAACAAAATCGGTCTGCATATCTATAACGAGCAACAGCTTTCTCATTTTCACCTCAAATAAACTTCAGAATATCCTCAACGGTTTCTACGATGTATTTTGCACCCGATGTTTCGAGCTCTTCTCTTCCTCCATAGCCGTAAAGAACGCCTATGCAGTCGAATCCCTGCTCACGTGCACCGTTTACATCCTGATCGCGGTCGCCGACCATTATGCACTCGCTGACATCGGTTACACCAAAATTCTCAAGGGCGTACGCAATGACCTGCCCCTTCTTTGCGCGCGAATAATCCATCGTTGCACCGGCAACAAAATCAAAATACTTGGTAAGATCGAAATGATCAAGTATCTGCTTTGCAAAATGCTCGGGTTTTGAGGTGGCGAGTATCACCTTTTTGCCCATTTTTCTGACTGCTTCGAGCATTTCGGGAACACCGGGATACACGAGGTTTTCAAATATTCCGCGATCACGGTAATAAACGCGGTATTCCTCGACAGCTTCAAGCGACTGCTCCTCGGAAAAACCGAAATAGTGTTGGAAGGACCAAGAAAGAGGAGGTCCGACGAAGCAATTCAGCGTGCTTTTGTCCTCGACCTCGATATTCCAACGCTTCAGCGCGTATGCAACCGAATTTGTGATGCCGATAGCGGAATCGGTCAGCGTGCCGTCAAGGTCGAAGATAACGTATTTGTATTCTCTGCTCATTTGACTTCTCCATAGAGATTTTTATTTATTATATCATAATCGAAAGAAAAAATCAACATTCGACTTGACTTTTCCCGAGAAATGTGGTAAACTATTATGCGTTAAATATTAGTGGGTGTGTGCGGAAGCAATTCCACCTACGGCGGAATTGGCAGTTTCGATAGCGAGCGCGCCCTGTGGGCGATGAAGCGAGCTTGAGAAAGCGCAGCAACAACGAGATTTGCGACCAACGTGAGCAAATCGACTATGTTGCAAGCCGTCTCGCGCAAACAAAATTAAATATCTTTTATTAGCGGGTGTGGCGGAATTGGCAGACGCGCAAGATTTAGGATCTTGTGTTCATTCGTGCAGGTTCAAGTCCTGTCGCCCGCACCAACAAAAATCCGCGTTCGCAAGAATGCGGATTTTTGTTTGTATTATTCACTA
>JAZORB010000085.1:0-10753 GCA_045656385.1 Eubacteriales bacterium
GGATTGTATGTAATATCATCGACCGAACCGCCCGTGATAGCCGCGTACCAGGTAAGTCCCGCGATATATCTTCCAATATAATAATCAAGGTGATATCCGTCGCGGGTCAGGGTGTCGCCCATAAAGGATGTGCGCGCATTCTGAATCGAGGTCATGCAAGGGATCATGATATCGAAATTGAGGGGAGTGATTACGGTGTTTACGACGTCGATGATCATGTTGTACATCTTCATCTGGTCTTTGCCGTAGTTCGGGAAGGAAGAATGTGTGCTATCCTGCTGATACGCCCAGGTCATGTTCCAGATGAGCTTGGCATCGGGGCATTTTTCCTTGACCATTGCGATCATATCGTCAAGCTTGCTGTAAGAATTAGCAAGTCCGCAAGTCTTTGATGTCTGTTGAAGAGAAACGTAATCCCATTTCTCATCGGTCAGCGACTGGCTCATCTTGTAGTTTTCGGTCTTGACCCAACCTCTGCCGGTGTGTTTGTAATATGTGTAATCAGCCGAATCGGCTTTGCCGAATTTGAAATGCTGATCGAGCGAGCATCCGCCGTAATAGAGGTTGCCGAGAACGATCTCCTCAACTCCGCCGTTCTTCATTATTTCATAAAGATACTGCATAGAGTCGGTCGAGAAGCTGTTGCCGATGGCAAGGATCTTGAGCGACTTCGGGAAGGTCTTTTCCTCGACTACCGAGGTGGTTTCTTCTGCCGTCGTTTCTTCAGCGGCGGTTTGGGGTGCTTCCGTTACTTCGGGAGAGCTTGTTGGATCGGGAGCTGCTGTGGTTTCTTCGCCCTCGCCTGTACACGCGGAAAGCGCGAGGGGGAGAGTGATGATCAGAGAGAGCATCAAAGAGATCAAACGAATCTTTTTCATGGCAATTCTCCTTTAAACTCCGTATTGCTTACGTTCTTTCTTTGTATCCTCGAATTTTTCGCGGATCTTTTCGTAATTTTCTGCGGGAATCTCCTCATGTTCCTTGGTTGAGAAGGGAAGAGGCATATCTCCTGCAGAGGCGATGATTGAGCATGAGGTATCATTTCTGAACGCTTCGCGCTCATCTTTGTTGCGGAAGTTGGGAATGTTTTTCGGGATACTTCCGTCGAGTGCGGAAAGATAACCGAAGTGACCGACGAAGAACATATCAAGCGCCTCGTAAACGTCGATGATGTCGGCAGTCTCGTCGCCGACGATCGACTTTACAAAATTTTCCATGCTGTAATAATCGGAGCCGGCGTGTCCGAAGGAGGTTTTTGCATCCTGGCCTCTGTCCGAGATTGCGCGGTACTCTCTCTTGCCGACCTTGCCGAAGCGTCCCTCGAAGGGCTCGCCGCCGATACAGGGACGATAGAAGGCAAAATCGGTGGTCTTATCCTCCTGCTCTGCCCACTGATAGAGCCAATGGATCGAGTGCTTGTCAAATCCCTGGCGTCCGGTTTCCATACGGCCCTTGGAGCCGTACATGTTGTACCAGGTGTTATGTCCCTTTATGTTGAAGTGAAGGCTCTTGAATACGCCGCCATTTTCAAGGGTGACCATTTCGACAGCCGCACCGGAATTCTGCGCTCCCATCTCAAAATGGCGTTTGCCGTAAGGAAGCTCAAATCCCGAAACAGACACGGGACGAAGACCTGTTGCGTGAATAATGGGACCTGCCGAGTGAGTGCAATAGAAGAAGGCACTCATCTGGTTTCTCCAGTGGTTCGGGTCACCGTAGGTGATCTTCGGCCAGATGCTTTCGCAGTCGTGGACGTATTCGCCCTCGCCGTATTCAAACTCGCCGATCTTGCCGAGATTATACTCCTTCTTCATCTCGATCATCGAGGGGAAGTAGCAGTAATTTTCGCCGTAAGCGTAGATCTTACCGTACTTTTCAACGGCTTCAACGAGCTCGACAGCCTGCTTCATATTGGCACAGGGAAGAACCTCGGAGAATACGTGAAGTCCGCGCTCCATGCAACGGATAGCGAAGGGTGCGTGCTCGTTTGCAAAGTTTGCAAGAACGACTGCGTCCATATCGTGATTCAGAAAATCCTCGAAGTTTTCATAAAGAGTGCATTCGTAATTGCTCTTTGCGAGCATATTCTGAACGTTTTCGCGAACGTCGGGGTTCATATCGCAGATTGCAACGACATCTGCAAGCTCCTTATTGATGACGCACCAGTTGATCATCGTCTTGCCGCGGTAACCGCCAAGCACGCCGATTTTTACCTTGCTCATAGTGAAAAACCTCTGCTGTTAATTAATGATAGCGGTAAAGTGTGGGAAGGATGTCCTTATTGTAGCCTGCGATAGCTTCTGCGATGATTCGTCTTGCCCCGTCGGGACCGAAGAGCTCGCGGACTGCGGTCTGCTTGTTTTCAAGCTGCTTGTAGACGGTGAAGAAGTGCATGATTTCGTCGAAAACATGTGCGGGAAGCTCGTCGATAGACTTGATATTATTGTAGTTGGGGTCAGATACCGCAACTGCAATGATCTTGTCATCAAGCTTGCCGCCGTCGATCATTCGCATAACGCCGATGGGGTAAACGTCGATAAGGGTCATGGGATATATGGGTTCCATACCGATAACGAGAACATCAAGAGGGTCGCCGTCGTCGGCATAAGTACGGGGAATGAAACCGTAGTTTGCGGGATAGTGTGTTGATGTGTAAAGGATTCGGTCAAGGCGAAGCAGACCCGTGTGCTTGTCAAGCTCATATTTACACTTGCTACCCTTGGGAATCTCGATAAGTGTAGTAAATACCTCAGGTGTGATGAGGGCGGGGTTGATGTCATGCCAAATATTCATTTTCGACCTCCAAAATATATTGTAATTAATTATTTATTTAACGTAATCAAATTCGAAATCGTAGATAGAAACGGTGTGGCCGTCGCGGCATCCTGCGGCTTCAAGCTCCTCGAAAACGCCGCTTCGCTGAAGAACCTTCTGGAAGAAGTTGAGCGATTCGTAATCCTCGAAGTTGACCTGACCGCAAAGATTGAAGAGCCATTCGCCCTCAACGTAGAAGGTGTCATTCTCACGGCGGATGGTTGTTTCCTTGCCGCCGCCAACGTAAGCATCCTCCGGCTGATATTCAGCCTCGTAAACGATCATGGGCGGGAGGGTCTGAAGCATCGAGTCTGCAAGGCGGACAAGCTCGTCAAGACCTTCGCCTGTCATTGCCGAAACGTAGAGAACCTGACGTCCGAGAGAAGCGCAGTATTCCTCAAATCGGGGAAGATCGACAGCTTCGGGGTCAACGAGATCGTATTTGTTTGCGACGATGACCTGCGGGCGTGTTGCAAGCTCGGGGCTGTAACGCTCGAGCTCGGTGTCGATCAGCTTGATGTCCTCGATGGGATCGCGGTATTCGACCGATGCAATGTCAACGACGTGCAGAAGCAGTCGGCAGCGGTCAACGTGGCGCAGGAATGCGTGACCGAGTCCCGCTCCGTCTGCAGCACCCTCGATAAGACCGGGAATATCGGCAGCAACGAAGCCGCGGCCGCCTCCGGGGGTCTTGACGACTCCGAGGTTGGGCGAGAGGGTGGTGAAATGATAGTCCGCGATCTTCGGCTTTGCCGCGCTGATCTTAGAAAGGATCGAGGATTTTCCGACGCTGGGATAGCCGATGAGTCCGACGTCAGCAAGCATTTTCAGCTCAAGAACGACGTCGCGCTCGCCGCCGCGGGTTCCGCTCTTTGCGAACATAGGAACCTGACGGGTCGGTGTTGCGAAATGACGGTTGCCCCAGCCTCCGCGGCCGCCCTTGCAAAGAATGAAGTCCGCGCCGTCATCCTGCGACATATCGTGGATGATTTTGTCGGTCTCAGGGTCCTTGAGGAGCGTTCCGGGGGGAACTATGATGATGCAGTCCTTACCCGTGGCGCCGTGAAATTTCTTTCCGCCGCCGTTTGCTCCGTCCTGCGCCTCAAACTTGCGCTTGAAGCGGTAGTCAAGCAGGGTATTGACGTTGGTGTCAACACGGACAATGACGTTTCCGCCGTGTCCGCCGTCACCGCCGTCGGGACCGCCGTGGTTTACGTATTTTTCGTGTCGGAAGGATACGGCACCGTTACCGCCGTTACCCGCCCTGACGTGAATTGTTACTCTGTCTATAAGCATTTGCGTACCTCCGATTGGAGTGGATTATTTGTTTGATCGGTTAAGATCAGTCGTTGTCGTCGCCTTTTTCCCTGATGATCAGCTTGATGGGCGTGCCCTTGAAGCCGAAGGTGTTGCGAAGACAATTTTCGATATATCTTTGATATGAGAAGTGGAAGAGCTCTGCGTTGTTGCAGAAAATAACGAATGTGGGCGGCTTGATGCCGATCTGAGTCATATAGTAGATCTTGAGTCGCTTGCCCTTGTCAGACGGCGGCTGGACGCGGATCATGGCATCTCGCAGAACGTCATTGAGCATACCTGTAGTGATACGGGTTACCGACTGATTGTAAACGTAGTCGATGTGCTCAAAGAGGTTGGTCACTCTCTGTCCCGTCAGCGCGGAAACGTAGATGATGGGCGCATAGGGCATATATCCGAGAGCGATGCGGATCTTGTTGTTGTATTCATTAACTGTGGAATTATCCTTGTCCGTTATCGAATCCCACTTGTTAACGACGATAATGGAGGCTCTGCCCGCCTCGTGCGCGATACCTGCGATCTTTTCGTCCTGCTCGGTGATGCCCTCTGCGGCGTCGATCATGATAAGGCAGACGTCGGCGCGGTCAACCGCCGTATGAGAACGGAGAACCGAATAATGCTCGACTGCATCCTTGATCTTTGCCTGGCGGCGGATTCCCGCAGTGTCGATGAAGGTGTAGGTTCCAAACTGATTGGTGACAACTGTGTCAACCGCGTCACGTGTCGTGCCGGGGATGTTCGAAACGATGAGGCGCTTTTCGCCCACGATGCGGTTGATAAGCGAGGATTTGCCGGCATTCGGCTTACCGATAACGGCAACCTTGATTCCGCTTTCTTCCTCTTCGCTCTCGCCCATCTCGGGAATGGCGTCAAGAACCGCATCGAGCATATCGCCGGTACCTGTTCCGTGAACAGAGGAAACGGGAATGGGATCGCAGTCGAATCCGAGCTCGTAGAATTCATAAAATTCATAGGGCAGATTTCCGACTCGGTCGCATTTGTTGATAACGGGGATGATGGGTTTTCCGCTCTTTTTGAGCATAACCGCGATCTCGCGGTCGTCGGCGGTCACGCCCGTGCGGACGTCGCAGACAAAGCAGATAACGTCGGCGCTTTCAATGGCGATCTCCGCCTGCAGGCGCATCTGCGCGAGGATGATGTCATCTGTCTTGGGCTCAATTCCGCCCGTGTCGATGACGATGAGGGGCTTACCGTTCCATTCGGTCTCGCCGTAAAGACGGTCGCGTGTTACGCCGGGGGTATCCTCGACGATAGCGCGGCGTTCGCCTATAAGCTTGTTGAAAAGTGTGCTTTTACCGACGTTCGGTCTGCCCACTATTGCAATTACGGGTTTTGACATTTTTTCTTATTCCTTAACTTGAGTGATTTATTTTGTGGGGCTCTTCTGCAGATAGCCGTTCACCTCGGAAAGCGGGATCGAGAATTCGGCAAAGAAACCGTTTTCTCTGCTTGTGTCGAGAATGATGACGAGGCTATCCTGCGTGAAATAGGTTTCCGGGTAATCGTTGTATTGAGCGTAGTATTTATAAGTTTCCATCAGCTTTTCAAGTGAGACGGAGGAGAGAAGCGAGGGATCTCCGCTTATTTGCTTGAACTTGCCCGATGTGAAAAGCTTCATCACGGCTCCGAAATCGGAGTAGACCTTTTTGAGCGAAATATCTCTGCCCGTGGAAAGATCTATTATGATGCTGTATGCGAATTTCAGGTCACTCGTGTCGTCCGCCATGTCTATCATGCCTTCAGAGCGAGCAGAGAGAAGCCCGTTGCCCATATAAGTTACCGTGGCGGAGGTGATCTCATAGCTTACCGCGGTCTTTGACGAGATGAGCTCGCTTGCGTTGGGAAGAAGGTTCTGGTATTGGATCGCTGCGTGCTGCATGACCGTGGTGTTGATCTTTTCCTGCTTGGCGGCATCATCAAGACCCGTCAGCGCGGGGTATCTGATAATGGCATAGTATTTCTGCCCGCCGATCTCGCCGATCTCGCGCTTGTCCTCGATAACGTCGTATTCGTATGTGACGATTACAGGAGGCTCTTCGGTGGTCTCCTCGGCGGTTGCGGCTTCGGAGGTAACTGCCTCCTCTGCGGTCGTTTCATCGGGGAGCAGTTCCGTGGTCTCGGGCGCAGGGAGAGTGGTTTCATCCTCAAGCTCCGAGATTACGTTTGACTCCGTTTCGAGAAAGACTGGTGCATCGATGCCCGTGCCGAGGGGCATGGTGCGGTATTCGCTGTCGCCCGTTACGGGGTAGCAAGCGGCAAGTGTGCCTGCAATCAGGGTGAGAGTTATAAGTAAAGACGAAAGTTTGATCTTCATTTTCAAATCTCATAACCGCAAAGCGCGGAAACAAAGAGTGCGCCATCGCCCTCCAGAGGCTTGACGTGAACTCCGAGCTCGCGCTCGAGGTGTTCGGGTGAAAGGTTGTCAAGGAAGAGGTCGCCGTCGGCACGCAGGGAGTTGCGGGGGACGTAGAGGATCTCTCCAAGCTCCTTGCCGCGGCATCCCGCGATCATATCGCCGCCCGTGAGAAGGCCCGCGACGGTTACGGTTTCGCCAAAGAAGCTGTTGTCGATGCGGATGACGTTGACACGGAGCTTTCCGTGCTTTTCCTCGCAAAGCCGCGCGACCGCGCTGATGGTATCGTAAGCGGCGTGTCCCGTTACAACCGAGACTACGCGCTCGCCCTCACCCGCCTCGGCGAATTCAAGCTCGCGCAAAGCGTCCGCCTTGAAGGAGGTGAGCATACCCACGCCGTCCTCAAGCTGCGAAAATCCGCAGTAAAAATCCTCGTCGGGGAGGGGAAGCCCGCCGCGAACGTAGAATTCATCCGAACAGAGGAATACTCGAGTTCCGTATTTATTCATGCAGTAGTCGCCGTATGCCGCGACCTGACTTATGACCGCGCGGCATTCCTCGGGCGAGAAGAGCTCAAGCTTCGGCAGATTCTCGCGGTACTTGGTCAGCCCCGCGGGAACTATCGAAACGCTGTCAAGCGCGGGAAGATACTCCATAAGGTCGTGGAGCGTGCGGTCGAGGTGAGCGCCGTCGTTGATGCCGCGGCAGAGAACTATCTGCGCGCAGATGGTGATGCCCGCGTCGGCAAAACGGCGGAGGTAGGAAAGCTTTTCGCCCGCAAAGCGGTTGGAAAGCATCTTGCAGCGAAGCTCCGGGTCGGTCGTATGTACCGATACGTTTATCGGCGAGATGTGCATCTCAATGATGCGCTCGACCTCGCGCTCGCTGATATTGGTGAGCGTGACGTAATTTCCGTGCAGGAAGGAAAGGCGCGAGTCGTCGTCCTTGAAATAGCAGGATTCGCGCATTCCGGGAGGATTCTGATCGATGAAGCAGAAGATGCATTTGTTCTTGCAGGATTGCTTTTCGTCCATCAGCGCAGTTGCGAATTCAAGACCGATCTCAAGGTCGTTCTCATCCTTGCGGAAGCGGAAATTCTTTGTTTTCCCATCGCGCAGAACGGTCAGTTTGATCTTTTTTTCGCAAAGGTGGAAGCGGTAGTCGAGAATATCGTATATCTCGTGTGAGTTGATCGCCACAAGGCTGTCGCCCGCGCGCAAGCCGAGCTTGTCACAAACCGAGCCCGCCTCAACAGAAGCTATCGTTACCACGTTCTCACCGTCCTTTCAAAAATCTTTATCATAATATTATATCATTAAATAAGTGATTTGTCAATTAATATATTTTGAAACGTATTCTTCAAGCGAAAGTCCCGTTTCAAAAATGAGCGCGGCGTGATACTGACCGACAAAACGAAGGTGCACGGGCTCGAAGGAATATCCCGTGATGTTCTCCTTATCCTTGGGATAGCGGAAGATGAAGCCGAATTTGTGGGCGTTTTCGACGAGCCATTTGTATTCGTCGCTTTCGGCAAATTTGGCTCCGGTATAACCGGGCAGATAGAGGTCGAGCGCAAGTCCAGTCTGGTGATCGCCCGTGCCTGGATATGCGGAATAGGACATTGCCACGCGCTTGGCGTCGTCCGCCGAGAGCGATGTCTTGCCGTTCGATATGTATTTGGTTTCAAGATAGGATTTGCCGAGTACGGCATAAGCCTCGTCGCTGAACCATTTGCCCGTCTTTTCGTAATTCGTGCGGTAATAGTAGCGCTCGTTATAGGTATAAACCTCGAATTGCTTTTTTTGTTGCTCGTAGCTTCGGTATGCGATGCCGACCTTCATATCGCGGAATCCGAGGGTGTGCATTTCAAGGAAGAGTGCTTCGAGTGATTTTGAAGCATCGCGGCAAAGAGATGCGCCGTTGTCGTATCTCGGGTTGGGAACCGAGATCAGATCCTCGGGGATATAGGTTTCATCAACCGGATTCGAGGGATTGATCAGGATCATGTGCTTGCCGTAATCCTCGGGGCACATATACTTGAGGTAGCTCGAAAGATCGGATGCGTATTCGTATTTCGGAGCATCTGCGGGAAGGGTGACGGGCTCCTCGGGGAGTGATTCGTTCGAGATTCCGCTGAGCACGGAATTGTGCTTGAGGACAAATCCTACCTCGGCGGTCGCTTCGTCTTCAAGGGTTCTAGAGAGTGTTATCTTCAGGTAAGGCTTGCCCGAATCGGCATTCGTGCCTTCGTCTATGATAAGGTCGATGCCGGAAATATAGTAGCGTATGAAGTCGGCCGGGACCCAGAGCTCGCCTTCATCGCAAATGATCTCGGCGCTTGCCGTGACCAAATTGCCGTTGACGAGAACGAGGCGTGAGGGCGGGGTGAACTTGATCTGTTCGCCCGATGCGGTCGAATAAATGAAGGTCGTGCTGTCGCCGCTTTGCGAAAATGAGCAGAATTTTGAAATTTCGGAGAATTTGATATAATAAATTCCGCCGCGCACGATCTCTTCGTAATCGTATTTTTTGTTCTTTCCCTCGGTGGTGAAGCTGACGGTCTTGGGAGTTTCGGGGCGTTCGCCGTAATTCATCAGCGAAAGCAGAAATATTGTTGCCGAAACCGTGCAGATTATCAAAAGCACGCAAAGGAATATCAAGAAGTAAGCCGCCGCGCTTTTGACGGTATCTTTATATGTCTCCCGAAGCAAAGAGAGCTTTCCAAGCATCTCCTCGGTCTTCTTTTGGCGTTCGATGCGCTTCTTTGCGGCGAGCTTATCGCGCTCGACGCGCGCTTCCTGCTCTCTTTTTTGCTTCTCGGCAGCCGCCTTTTGCTTTTCGGCTGCGAGCTTTTGCTTTTGTGCTTCGGCTCGTTTTTTCTGAAGCTCGCGCTCGCGAGCCTTGTCGGGCTTGGGTTGAGGTTTAGGTTGAGGTTTAGGTTGAGGCCTTGGCTGAGCTTGCGGCTGCGGTTGAGGTCTCGGCTGCGGCCGGGGAGGCTCGGGCTGACGCGGCGCCTCGGCTTGCTTCATTTGTTCACGGCGGCGGTTGGCAATGGCTATGAGCTCGGAGTTGCCTGTGCTTTTATTTCCGTTATTCATTCTTTGCCTTCCTTTCCGCAGTGTTTGCTGTTTTTTTACTTAATTTTACTTGGTTTCTATCAAGAAGAAATAGGGCGAGGTGGGGGAATTGACGATCTTGATCTTGGTCACGCAGAGCTTGAAGCGAGAAAGCCCAGAAAGGTATTCCTCGATCATCTTGCCCTCGGCATCGCCCTCGGGATGACCGGGATAAACGGCGACGGTCAGCACTCCGTCCGAGTCGAGGAGCGAGATCGCGGTTTCTATGGCGGGCATTGTGGTTTCTCTCATTGTTGTTATCGACTTGTCCCCACCGGGAAGCCAACCGAGGTTGAACATTCCGCCCTTGATCTTGCAGTCGATATATTTTGCGGCGTTGTGGTGCGAGTCGCAAATGAGGGTGTAATTTTCGGGGCAACCGACCTCGGCGAGTCGCTTCTTTGTCGATTCGACCGCCGCGGGCTGAATATCGAAGGCGTAGACCCTACCTGTCTCTCCAACCGTGCGGGCTAGAAACTCGGTGTCATAGCCGTTGCCCATTGTGAAATCGGCGCAAATATCGCCTTCCTTAACGTGGGTAAGTATAAACTGCTTGTGCAGCGAAAGCAGATCTATCATTTTGATTGTTACCTTTCAAAAATCTCTTTATTCTTGTTATTAGTCGGAACTACAAGTGGGTGATTTTTTAATTAAATCTGTTTTTGGGGCGGCTTTGCCGACCAAAAAACAGATTTTAGACGATCCGGCGCGCGTATCTCAATTGTAAAACGCAGTTTTACAATGGATTTCCTTATTTTTTCTTTGGCGGGCGGTGGATGTCCGAATTAAGGAAAGCCATCGCGCGCTCGACCGAGTCCTTGGAGTTATACCAAGGCTCCTCGCCGTAGCGGTAGTCGAATTTCTTGCAGAACCAGGAAACGTCCTCGCGGAGCTGATCGAAGTAGGGGAGCACAACATCACTGGCCGCCTTTGCGAAGGCGTAGTAATCCTTCTTATTAAGCTTCGCCTTGGCAACACCAAGCATCATTTCCCAATGGGGCAGGCAGAAGAGTGGCTGTGCGGCGAATTTTTCGCGGAATTCGGGGTCGGAGCTCCAGATGTAAACGAGGTTTTCAAGCAGATGGCCGAAATATTCGTCGATGCGGCGGCAGACGTAGCAATCATCTTCAAG
>JAZORB010000086.1:0-12719 GCA_045656385.1 Eubacteriales bacterium
CAAAGGGCAACTCCTTTTTGAAAGTGTCCAAAAAGTGGTTACCCCCGCAATGGCTGGGATGGCCGGATTTGAACCGACGAATGCGGGAGTCAAAGTCCCGTGCCTTACCGCTTGGCGACATCCCATTGCGGCCCCGAACCGTTTTATCGGTTCGGGAAATAATTGTTTTTATAAGTGTCAGTTGCTGACCTTGAAATTCAGCTCGATGGAGGGAGTGCCCTTCAGCGAGGAATTTACAACAGAGATAAAGGTCTTTCCGCGGTTGATGGTTAAGCGTTCGCCGCCCATACCCGAAATAACGAGCTCTGCGGTGTCGTTTGCACGGCTCCAGATTATCGGAACGTATCTGCCGTCCGAAATATAGTAGCCTTCGCCGCGGCCCGTGGCAGTCACGTTAAGTCTGCCCTCGGTGTCACCCTCGATATTTCTCGTATCCGCAAAAAGGATAAGTACGTTTCTGAAATTAAGCTGCTCGCCGTTCTCGGCATCAAGATGCGGAACGTCGCCATGCTGATAGCGATAATAAGTACCCGATGACGCGCTGTAAACAAGCTGAACGCGCTGATAGAGCGAGTAATTCAGGATAACGTGCGTTGCCGCACCGCCCGAAAGATACATCGACTTGTCTTCATCGATAAAGTTGAAGGCATTCTTATTATTGCCCGTAAGCGAGTAAAAATTATACTCCGCAAGCTTGGCAATTCCCTTTCCGGTGATCATCAAGGAATGCTCGTAGCCGTCATTCTTATATCTTTCAACGTCCCTGTAAAAGCCCTGAAGCGCATAACGGTCGTTTACGCCGTCAATGTAATTGAGCCCGAGTGCCGCGATCTTGTCGTATCCTTGAGGACTTCCGCCCGCGCCGACCATCAAAGTGCCAAACGCCTGTGAGAAGCTGACCATATAGGGCCTCGTCGAACGGATGGGTCCGAATTTATCAAGCGTACCCGTGCCGTCCTTGCCGAGATGATCGTTCGTGATTCCGACAAGGCGCGAGATTCCGCCCTCGACCATCATCTCGATCAGGATATCCATCTTCGAGATTCCGCTTTGCGGTGCCGCAACGCTTATATTATCATAAATAAGCGAAATGGGACGCACCTGTGAGAAATCCTCGGTCACGCGCAGACCCGTCAGCGGATCGATATAGGTGATGATCTCGCCCTGCTCGTTCGTTTCGGGAGGAGTGGTGGTATCCTCAGGAACCGTATCTTCGGTAACGTTCGGGTCAAGCGTATCCTCGGAAGAGGTTGTTTCCGCTATCGGCTCATCCGTGCTCTCATCGGGACCGATATCCGCACCCGATGTTTCGGGCGAACTTTCATCGGGCAGAAGGCTGAACACATAGTCACAGCCGAGCATCGGAAAGACGAGCGCCGCTACAAGCAAAAGCGCCAAGAGCCGCAGGATGCGGACGTCTTTTTTGTGCTCTTTCATTTTACGCTCTGTTAGCTCTCTCGAGCCAGATCATACCCATGGTAAGGGCATTATGAAGCCCGTCCTTTTCGCCCTGCTTGATGATCTTGCCGGGGTCCTTCGAATCAACGACCTGAATCAGGATCTTTTCGGGAAGGTCTTGGCCGCGCTCTTTCTTATAAGACATTATCTCAAGGATCAGGAAGCACTTCTCGCTCTTGTCACCGTAGCAGATCGTGTGACCTTCGCGCACGAGGGGCTGTTCCATATAGTTAAGATACTTACCCTCGACGGGGGCAAATTTTTCTTCGTTTGCCATCTGTTACCTCCAAATTGAGTATTTGCCGAAAAGTCGGCATAATATATTATATTGTATCACATTTTGCCACTAAAGTCAATCTTATTTTGAATTTTATTTAATTTTGCTCATAAATTATTATCTTTTTTGACTATTTGCGGACTTTGTCTGACAAAATACCCCGATGTGCGCGGTTTATTCATCGCAAGAGTGAAAAGAGAATCGAACGCAGAGGATAACGCGAACTGACGCGCACTTGCCTCCCCCGCGGGAACTTTTGAAGGCTTTGAAACAACTTCTATACCACCGACAGAGGATATAAATTCTATTCCCAACGCATTTGCCGCAAGCAGATTAACGTATGCTGCATGACTTTTCAGATCGGAAAGTGTAACCCCAAGCATACCAAAAAACGCGGCACGTCGCAAGCGCGAATCGGTATATCTCTTTGTAGCGGCAAGCTCCATCATTTCAGCAAGAGTTCCCGCCTGCTTTGCTGCCGACGAGAGCCTTTCGGCTACTCCTCCGCCACATTCGGCGCACTCCGAAGCCTTCTCGATATCTGCATTACGCCAAAAGAAAAGCACGGCACTTTCGACATTTTTCACAAGTGCGATCTCTCCTTCTTCCAATGCTTCACGGATAGCGCACTTTGATTCGTTCGGGAGTTGCTCTTCGCTATAGCTTTCAATATTGCCCGCAAGAATCGCTTGTCTTACCTCGGTAGCCGAAGGATATGCCCCCTTCTCTGCAGCCTCGTAATAGCCCGCCCCCTCACGCTTGATCGTGATAAAATTCATCTCCGGCGCAAGCTTTTTGCCCGCCTTCAGATATTCGATTCCAAGTATATCATTTGACTTCAGATCACCGAGCGAAGCAAAATAATCTGCCGCCGTTCCTATTCTTTTATCCATGGAGGGCTTGTAGCTTTCTGCTTTAAGCGCAAGCTCACGAAGATGCTCGATATCTCCCGATTCAGATCCGAACGCGATCGTATCTACGCCGAGTCTTGCCAATATATCAACGCCCGCCGAGGCGAAGAACTCGGCGCCTCCTGCAGAATAGGGAAAAGGCAGCTCAAAAACCGCATCCGCTCCCGACATAACAGCCGAAAGTGCACGGTGACTCTTGGGCATTATCGCAAGGTCACCACGCTGAACGGCATTACCGCTCATAAGGCAGATGATTTTCTCCGCTCCCATTTCACGCAGGCGCGATATCATATATTTATGCCCACCATGCAGCGGGTTATATTCGCAAATAATTCCGACGTTTCTCATTTTTGTGGATAAATCTCCCTATTTTTATACTGATTTTTGCCTTTAACACTTGAAATAAATAAAAATTTGTAGTATAATATATAAGTTAGTATAATATTTCTATTTTACGGAGGAAAATTCCAAATGAAATTACTCGTTGTAAACGCAGGCTCCAGCTCGCTCAAGTATCAGCTTTTCGACACCGCTGATTACTCTGTAAAGGCAAAGGGTATCTGCGAGCGTATCGGACAGGAAGTCGGACTTCTCGACCACAAGAATCTCGTTAAGGCTACCCGCACCGAAAAAGAACTCCCCATCGCAACCCATACCGACGCTGTTCGTATCGTAATCGACGCTCTTACCGATAAGGAGATCGGCGTTATCGCTGATATGTCCGAGATCGAGGCAGTCGGCCACAGAATCGTCCACGGCGGCTACTACTTCTCCGAGTCCATGCTCCTCACCGATGAGGTTCTTGAGAAGCTCAAGCTCTGCTATGACTACGCTCCTCTTCACACCGGCGCTCACATTCAGGGCATCCAGGGTTGCCTTGCTGTTATGGCAAACGTTCCCCAGGTTCTCGTATTTGACACCGCATTCCATCAGACAATGGCTCCCGAGGCTTATATGTACGGTCTTGCATACGACATGTACGAAAAGCACGGCATCCGTCGCTACGGCGCACACGGAACCTCTCACCGCTACGTTGCTGGCGAGATGATCAAGATTCTCGGCGGTAAGGCTGAGGGCACCAAGATCGTAACCTGCCACATCGGTAACGGTTCCTCCATCTCCGCTGTCAAGGATGGCAAGGTAATGGACACCTCTATGGGCTTCACTCCTCTTGCAGGCGTGCTCATGGGCACACGTTGCGGCGACATGGACCCCGCTATCGTTCCCTACATCATGCAGAAGGAAAACATGACTGCTGATGAGGTTGCTTCCTACATGAACAAGAAGTGCGGTTACATTGGTCTTACCAAGGGCTTCTCTTCCGACTCCCGTGACCTTGAGCAGGCTATTGCAAACGGTCCCTCCGATCCCCACTATGAGACCTCGAAGCTCGCTGTTGATATGCTCAAGCACCAGATCAAGAAGTTCATCGGCTCCTACAGCGCTATTATGAACGGCCTTGACGCCGTTGTATTCACCGCAGGTCTCGGCGAGAACAACCCCCGCCTCCGTGAGATCGTTTGCGAGAATATGGAATACTTCGGAATCAAGATCAATAAGGAAGTAAACGACGTAACTCTCCGTCAGCCCAACATCGTCAAGATCTCGACAGACGACTCCAAGGTTGCAGTTTACGTTATTCCCACCGACGAGGAGCTCGTTATCTGCCGCGATACCGAAGCTATCGTTAAGGCTCTTTAATCAATCTACAAGAAATAATACCGACGTCCGCAATGGACGTCGGTATTATTTTATCATAATTCTTCTGAACTTACAAGTCCCCCAAGGCAATTTTCGAGCAAAGTTCGCGAGAATAGGCTTCTTTTTCCGAGAAATCCATAGCTGTGGCAAATATCTCCTCGATCTTCATATGCGCCGCACCTGCCTCGCGGAACGACTCCTTTGCTTCCTCGAGCATAGTATCAGCCGCAAGGCGGAGCCTTTCTGCACGGTCTTTAACCGAAAGATAAAGTGAGCGGTCAACAAAATCAGAAATGTCGATAACCTTCTCTCCCCTGTCGGTCAGAGTTGCTTCAACCACCGCAACGCCTCCAGAAAGGAGCCCCGAATATCTGCCTGCCAGTATCGGATGAGGGGCAACTCTGCAAGATCCGACGGCGCGGATGATTGCATCGAAATAGAGATACGAAAGCCCGTATCCGCGGCAATCGGAGATGCAGAGCGTAAGCCCCGCAGACTCGCGGAAGCTGTCAAAGGATACAGCCCCGCGCATTCCGATAGCAGAGGTCGGCGAGGGGAGCATGCGCTCCTTTTTAAGGTTCAAGGCTATCTTTGCCGCCTCCTCGGCTATTTCCTGCTTGTCGATACAACTCTCCGCAAGCGCATCTGCCGCCCGCGTGGTTGATCCGTAAGCCGAAAGCGCGCGGTATGCCGCCGCATAGGCGCGCTTCTTTTCTTCCCCGAAGGCTGAGATCTCGCTTCGTCTACGGCGAAGAATCTTGGCATCCCAAAATCTTCCGAGATCGATGATATTGTCAACCACCCCTGCGTTGACGATATCCTCCGCGTGAGGCGCCGTGCCGTCCATAACGGCTATGCCTTCGCCAGATTGATTTACGCAAAGGCCGTCAAGCGACAAGGGATCAGACGAGCAATAATAGTATTCAACCTCTGCGCCCGCCTTTTCCCAAGCCTCGCCCATCTCACGCATAAGCCTCGACTTGCCCGTTCCGGGGCCGCCCTTGATTATGTAACACCTGTCGGCACGACGGCGAAAGTTTTCGGCAAAATATGAAACGAATCCCGCCTCGGTATTTGAAGCCGCGAAATATCTTTTCCCGCTCACTTCTCGATGATGACGGTCTTATCGGGAGTGATACCCGTCTGCTCGTAGACGATGGTGTTGATCTGCGCGATCTGCGCGGGAGTAAGAGCAGTGTCGGGTACGTCAACGACAACGCTGATGCCGTTATCCGAGATGACCGCGACGCACTGCGCAAAACCCTTTGACATCACAAGTGTCTCAACGTTTGCCTCTGCCTCCATATCCTCCGCCATCTTCGCAATATCGGCAAGAGCGGTTGCCTTGGCTTCCTCGCCCGAGTTTTCGTCCTCGATAACGCCCTGGAGAACCTCCATAGCCTCGTCTCTTGCTCTCTGTCTGCTCAGCTGAGATGCCGCAAAGTAGCTGTCGGTCTCCTTAAGCGCATCAGCTTCAAGGGTGTCCTCGCCCTCTGCCGCACCCGAGGGCAGGTCTTCATTGGTAGATGCGGGAAAGAGAGCCCAGCTTGTCGCCGCAATTACGGCAACTGCCAAAACACTTGTGATGATAATAAGATTTCGTTTACCCAGTCGCGCCAGAAAATCCTTCATCTTCTCTGCAAATTCTTCCTTGTTCATGGTCTTTCCTCCGTGAATATGTTTTTTGTGTGCAATACATCATATTGCAGGGGCGCCCGAATTATTCCGCTTCGGTGATATAAATTTTATTTGTTCCCACGCCGAATGCCGCGGATAAAAGAGAGGTAAGCTCAGCGCGCACGGATTCATTATCGCCCCCGCGGCAGGTGACCCCTATTCCCGAAACCTTGGGTGCCATTACACTCACCGCACAAAGCTGTGCCGACGATCCGTTTCCAAGCTTGACGTATTCGTAGGTATTTCCTCCAACCGTAGTGCTTCTGTCGGCGGCATAGACCTGCTCAAAGGAGCCCTCGAGCGTCAGCGCCACCGTCACCTTTGAAACGCCTCGAACGCTCTCGCAAAGCCGCACTGCCTGCTCTTCGAGATATGCAGAATACGCCTCTATCTCATCCGCACTCGACACTTCCTTTTCTTCCTTTTGACCAAATCCGAAGCTCCCCCACAACAGAAGAAGTATTCCCAAGCCCGCGCCGATGAGGGCGAATATAGTGCTGTATCGCGTTTTTTCTTTAAGCATAATTCATCTTCTCCCTTCAATAATACAGCATTCCGCGTCGGTATACCTCGCCACAGCCGCAACAATCTCGCGCGGATCTATCAAAAGTCCGCCGCCGTAAAGATAAACTCTCACACATTCTATCGCCACACCGTCTTCCCCTGCCGAAACGTCCGCCTCGATCTCCATATCCTCCTCGCCGAACTCTGCAGAAAGAATATCAAAAAGCTTCTCCTCTATCTCTTTTTCGCTTTCCTTGGCAAGAGCGGCCATTATTGATTTACCCGCTTGGGCATCAACCTCCGGGATCTCAAAATCATCGAGTGAAATATCTTTTTTTGCCTGTGCGACCATTCCGCCTATCGGCGCGATCACGGCACAAAGCAAGCAAAGAGAGAGGCAAATATCAAGTGCACGCCGCACCCCATTTTTGTCGCTAGGATATAGCATGCCGATGAGGTTGATGACGACCGAGAAGGTCACTATTCCCATAAAATATCTGCCAAGAGTCATCATCCACCCCCAATAGCAACCCGTCCGATTGCAAAAAGAGTCAACGCAAAAACGCAAAGCAATGAAGAAAGCGCCGCCGCGGCGATAATATAGCCATAAAGCGAAGCTATCTCGCGGTATAGCTTGACTGCGCTTTGGCACCCGAGCAATTCGCCCACAGCTGCGGCTGTGTTGAAAACGAATCTTGTCAAGAAGAGCTCGATCACCGTCGGCAAAAGCAATAACGCCAAGGCGACGATCCCCGCCACACCGACTGTGCTTCGCATCAGCTTCACAGACGCGGCAAGCGTGCGGAGAGTATCCCCCACCGTCGAGCCGACCACGGGTATCATATTGCCCGCAAGGAATTTGACTGCACGTGCACCCGCGCTGTCGCTCGCGGAGGCAAGTATATTTTGCGCCGAGAGCGTTGCCATCAACAGAGTCGAGCATAATCCAAAAACAAAAGCAAGCGTGCGCTTTATCGATGCGGAAAAGCCCGAGAGCCTCGATTCACCCGAGACGATCGAATCGGCAAGCGTGAGTGCAAGGCAGGCGGACACAGCGGGAAGCACGATCGAGCTGACCGCAAGCTCGATCAGATTGATCTGCACAAGGAGCGACGAGCTTGCCAGCGCCGCCCCCACCGTGTTTCCTCCCGACAAATATAGCGCGCCCATGATAGGTATCAGCGAATTCATAACTACGATCAATCTTTTAAAGAACTCGCTCACTGCGCCGATCCTTTCGACTTGCAAGCCAACAACGGCTCCCGAAATGCAGATAGATATTGCGTAATTCACCGCAGTTTTGAGTTCTCCCGATATCAAGCCCTCGGTAAACGCCGAAAGAAGCGAGGCAAGCGCGAGCATTGCTACAAGCAAAGCAAAAAGAGAAAACGCTCCGCCAAGCCCTCCGCTGAGAATATCAAATATCACACCGATAATATATTTAGGCGAGGTTACGTCAAACAGCGAATCCAAAAGCTCGGAAATGTCCCCCGAAAAGAATCCTTCGGGAAGCCGAGAGGCAACGTCCTCCGGCAACGAATCCGAGAAATCCAGATATTCCTCGGGCAGAGTCTCCTCCGCCGAGATCGGCAAAATCAGAATCGACAGCACAATAAGAAACACCGCGACCTTCTTCAAAGCCCCGCCTCCGAAAACAGTGCTCTCACACTTTCAAGAATCGCCGAAACCAAGGGCAGACTGAGAAGAATAATCTCAAATTTTGCAACAGTTTCAAGCGACGACGCCACGTTCGCCGCCCCCATCTCGCGGCATATATCGGCAGAAATTCTTGTGATCACGGCAATTCCGATGACACGTATCAACACCCCCGCCGCCTCACCAATCACGGGAGAGGACGACATCAGATCGGAAATATAATCAAAAATAGGCTTACCCATCCCGAACGCGGCAACGGTCAAAAGCAAGCCTCCCGCAACCGTCAGCGGAACCTCGAATTCCTTTTTGATATGGCGCAAAAGAAAAATTGCAACCGCGCAGAGCATCGCTGCGCCGCAAAGCTTATAAGTATCAAGCCGCATCAGATTCCAAAAAGAGAGCGCAGCGCGGTAAGCAGGCCCGCGATCTCCTTGATAAGCATCAAAAGCACCGATACGATACCCGCTATCGTCAGCCAAATGACCTGCTCGTCCCTGCCCGTTTTTGAAAGTATCTGCCCCGAAACTGCAATAAGCATCCCAAGCCCAAGCACCTTTAGCACCAAGGTTATATCCACTATGACGTCCTCCTAAAACAAAATGATCACTATCGCCGCAGACAAGCAAAATGCCAGAACCGCGCGGCTTTTTTCGTCTTTTGGTATCTCTACCGACAGTTTTTGATAAAGCGCGGAGAGCTCCTTGATGCAAGCATCGCAGCCCACCAGCTCGTCCTCGCGGTAGGATGCCCCGAGAGCGGATAGAAAACTGTCAAACTCCTTCCCAGCGTCCGAGTAATACCTGCCCGTACGCAAAAGTGCACGCAAGCCCTCAATATCAAGATAATCGACACTGTCACATCCGATAACGACAGCATCCGACACCGTTTTGTCGCACTCCTTGATTATCTGCGAAATCGGCAAAAGATACCTCTCTATCCTTTCGCGAACAAAGCCGACAAAGGCTATCTGCCCGCGAAGGCGAAGAAGTCTTTCTCTACCCACGCGCTTGTTTTTCGCCGTCCATATTCCTGCGGAAGCAAAAAGCAAAAGTGCTCCCGCTGCCTTCAGCATCAATTCATAGGAAAGCAATATCGGCATCCTCCCTTTTGCAAATATCATAAGAAAACCCGAATTCTCCGCTCCTTTTGATGCCAACGTAAAAAGAAAAGCACCCGGATCTGTGAAGCATACCCATGCCGCTTCTGCCCAGAAGCTCGCGCACGTCAGAAGCATGAGCCGTTGCTATCAGCGTCACGCCGCAGCTCTGCGCCTCGCATATGGCATCTGCCTCCGAGCGGCTTCCAATCTCATCGCAAATAATAACCTGCGGAGAAAGCGTACGCGAGGCGATCGAGATGCCGATATGCTTCGGATACCCCGAAAGAATATCCAGACAAAGATTCGCGTCGCCAAGCGAATACCCAAGCTCACCGCGAGTGTCTATCACACTCACCCTCACCGCCCGTTCTCCCGATGACAATATTTTTGCAAGTGATCGCAAAAGAGTGGTCTTTCCCACCCCGGGAGGCGAATAGATCAGCACACCGCCCGTGAACTCATTTTTGCGAATAAGCTCGGCTATCTCGCCGCCAAGTGGCGGCGACGGATGCGGAATGCGAATGACGAGCGTATCAATGTCATAAACTCCGCAAATCTTCCCTCCCGATAGCGCAGCTCGTCCGCAGACTCCGACTCGCACACCGCCGCGCAGACCTATATAACCCTCGGCGATCGTGTCGCGAAAGGCATAAACCGAGCCTTCGCAAAGTCGCGTGAGTGTGCGATCGATCTCCTGCCTTGTCAAAACGGCGGAAGTCGGTATATTTCTGCCCAATGAGGTCAACGTGACTCGCCTGCCGCAATGCAGCCTTATCTCCTCCACTCTCTTCTGTTTCAAGGCGACATCCTCGATATCCTTCCTCACACGGTCGGGCAGGGCGAACCTTATAAATTCGGGTATATTGCTCATCCTTTTCCCCCGTGCTTGTCTGATATTAAAATTTATTCGGAAAATCAAAAAAATATTACGAAAATTCTTTTTTCAACCAAACCTTTTTGCCTTTTGCGACACTTATATAGTGAAGAATGAAAAAGTCAACTTCGGCGTTACCCGAGCTCAACTACGCGGTTATTGACTTTGTCACGTTTTTTGGTATAATTAATGCAGATCGATCAATTATCCCAGAAAATACACTATTTATCCCATTTTTCAAAATCATTCAATTATTATGCTATAATAAAGAAAAAAACAAGGAGAAGCAACATGGCAAAAAACAATTTGAACACCGCTACGAGATATTTCACGCAGAAGAACCGCGACAAGCTTGAGAGTGTGCTTTTCGCGGGTGGAGCTGTCGGAATGATCGTTTGCATAGTCGGATGGCTGACCTATTATTGGTGGTATGCGATGATAGGTCTTTATATCGGCGGAAGCTGTATTCTCGCATACATATTCCTTACGAGCAAAAAGGTCAAGGACGACGGCTATGACGCCCACATCCGCGAATTCATCGAAAAAAACTCGCTCACTCCAAAATCAGTCAACCACTTGAAGCTCTTTGACGGCGAACGAGGTTACGTCAAGCTCGGCAAGGACCGCAAGATCCGCTCAAGCGTTTACTGCATTTCCGAATTCGATTTTGGGCGTGAAAATTTCACACTCAAGCTAACTGAGATTGACTTTTGTGCAACCTCGGACGGCGCACCGCAGGTAAAGGAACGAAGCTATTCCCTCCCCCTCGGCACGCACACGTCGCTTGAGGAAGTTACGATTGAGGCTCCCGAGGGCAAGAAAGCGGCACAGTATCTCATCATATCGCCCGAGGATGGCTCGCGCATTAGAATACCCGCTGACACCACAAGCTGTGACACCAATGAAATCATCGAAAAAATCAAGCGCAAAAGATAATAAAAATGATAAAAACGCACCGTTTGGGTGCGTTTTTTACAGCTTTTTATTGACTTTTTCTTCTTATTATGATATAATAAAATATCTATGTAGTAATTAAATTTTCGAAAGGATATACAGTCATGCAATGGACATCCCTTAACGACATTCGCGAGAAGTACCTTGCTTTCTTTGAATCCAAGGGTCACCTCCGCCTGCCGTCCTATCCCCTTATTCCGCATAACGACAAATCGCTTCTGCTTATCAACTCGGGTATGGCACCCATGAAGAAGTTTTTCACCGGCGAGGAGGAGCCTCCCCGCAACCGTGTCACCACCTGCCAGAAGTGCATTCGTACCCCCGACCTTGAGCGCGTTGGTCACACCGCACGTCACGGCACATTCTTTGAAATGCTCGGTAACTTCTCCTTTGGAGACTACTTTAAGGAACAGGCTATCGAATGGGCATGGGAGTTCCTCACCGTAACTCTCGAGATTCCCTCTAATCTCCTCTGGCCTTCCATTTATGAGGAAGACGACGAGGCTTTCCACATCTGGCGCGACAAGATCGGCGTTCCCGAGGAGCACATCGTTCGCCTCGGCAAGGCTGATAACTTCTGGGAGCACGGCTCGGGTCCCTGCGGCCCTTGCTCTGAGATCTACTTCGACCGCGGCGAAAAGTACGGCTGTGGCTCGCCCGATTGCAAGCCCGGCTGCGAATGCGACCGCTACATGGAGATCTGGAACAACGTATTCTCCCAGTTCAACAACGACGGTCAGGGCAACTACACCGAACTTGCACAGAAGAACATCGACACCGGCATGGGTCTTGAGCGTCTCGCATGCGTAATGCAGGGCGTTGACAACATGTTCGAGGTTGACACCATTCAGAAGGTCATCGGCAAGGTTTGCGAGATCTCCGGCAAGAAGTACGGCGACGACAAGAAGAACGATATTTCCATCCGTGTTATCACCGACCACGTCCGTAGCGCAATGTTCATGATCTCGGACACCGTTATTCCCTCCAATGAAGGCAGAGGCTACGTTCTTCGCCGTATCATCCGCCGCGCTTGCCGCCCCGGTAAGCTCCTCGGAATCGATCATCCCTTCCTTGTTGACGTTGTAGAAGTTGCTATCGGCGAAAGCTGCGGTGCTTACCCCGAGCTTTCCGCAAGAGCAGACTACATCAAGAAGGTTCTCTCCATCGAGGAGGAGCGCTTTGACGCTACCATCGATGCAGGTCTTTCGATCCTTTCCAACCTCGTTCGCAACGCTCTTGCTGAAAACTCCGGCGTGATCTCGGGCGAAGAGGTATTCAAGCTTTATGATACATTCGGATTCCCCATCGACCTCACCCGTGAAATCGCTGAAGAAAGCAAGCTGAAGATTGATGAAGATGCCTTCAAGGCACTGATGCAGGAGCAGAAAGTTCGCGCAAGAGAAGCAAGAGCCAATATCTCCGGCTGGAGCGACGCATCCAAGTCCCTCCTTTCCGATATAGCAAAGACCGAATTCACCGGATACACCGAAACCGAAACTGAGGCAAAGGTAATCGCGATCCTCTGCGAAGAAGAATCCGTTGATTCCGTTTCCGAAGGCGAATGTACTGTTATTCTCGACAAGACTCCCTTCTACGGTGAAGGCGGCG
>JAZORB010000087.1:0-4365 GCA_045656385.1 Eubacteriales bacterium
GCCGACTGTACTGCTGTCTGTGCTCGGTATTAATGCAGGCTCTCGAAGCATTCTGCTGTTTATTGTTACGGTGATCGCAAACATAGCGCTGTACTTTGTTTATCAAAGATATATTTGCGCGAAAGTCTACGAAAAGTGGGCGGACGAAAGACTCAGAGTTAACTGAAAAAATTGGAACCGACTTTGCAGTCGGTTCCAATTTTTTTAATTATCTGTTGCCTCAAATACTTCCTTGCGCGCCATATCCTGAAGCGCGCGGAGAAGCTCGGGGGCTTTGCCGCCGACGGGCTTGCCGTCGATCTCTTCTGCAGCGAGGCAGTAGCGGCTGACTGCGGATGAGATGATCTCGTCGGCTTCCATCATTTCGTCGAGCGTGAAGGCTTCCTCTCGAACGGGAATGCCGAGGGCGCCGCAATAGCGGATCAGATTTGCACGTGCGATGCCGGGCAGAATGAGATTATCTGTCGGTGCGGTGCGGAAAACGCCGTCCTTGATGATATGTATGTTCGAATGCGAGCACTCGGTGACTCTGCCGTCACGGTGGAAGACTGCCTCGTCTGCGCCTGCCATAGCCGCTTTCTGCGATGCCATGACGGAGGGAAGAAGGTTGATCGTCTTTATGTCGCAATGCAGAAAACGTGTGTCGGGCACGGTGATGAGCTTGATCTTTTTATATACGTCCACCATCTCCGTCGGGCGAAGCATTACCCAAACGTTTCCGTGGCACATCTCGCCCCAAACGTGATTTCGGTGAGCGGTTCCGCGCGTTACCTGAAAATACACCCACTGCTCACCGGTGTCGACCTGCGTGACGAGGCGGCGGATGAGGGCGCAAAGCTCCTCGGGCGTATGGGGGATGCCGATGCCGAGTGCGTCGGCACTTCTGTAAAGGCGCGCGACGTGCTCTTCGAGCTGCCAGACGATGTGGTTGCGCGCGAACGTTGCATCATATACGCCGTCGCCGAAATAGCATCCGCGGTCGAGCATGGGGACTCTCATATCTTCAATAGATGAAATCTTTCCGTTGTAATAAGCTAAGTTCTTCAATGTTTGCCTCCGAAAATATATGTAAAGAAATAATTCCCTATATTAAGTATAGCACGAGCGGGAGAAAAAGTCAAGATTGAAACTCAAAAGCGTCGAAGTTTTGTTCAACCCTACAAAAATAAAATCCCCCATTGACAAACGGGGGATTTTATTATATAATATAATAGTATAAAAATTTACTCTTATGGAGGAAAAAATGGATAACGCAAAGCTTCAGATGCTCAAAGAAACAGCCGTAAACGTACGTCTCGGCATTCTTGAGGGCGTACACGCAGCAGCATCGGGCCATCCCGGAGGATCGCTCTCGATCGCTGACATCATGACCTATCTCTATTTCTCGGAGATGAACGTCAACCCCGCAGATCCCAAGAACCCCGAACGCGACAGACTCGTTCTCTCGAAGGGTCACACCGCTCCCGCACTTTATGCCGCTCTCGCAGAGAAGGGCTTCTTCTCCAAGGACGAGCTTAAGAACCTCCGCCAGGTTGGTTCCTTCCTTCAGGGTCACCCCGATATGAAGGGCACTCCCGGTGTTGATATGACCACCGGTTCTCTCGGTCTTGGCGTTTCCGCTGCTTGCGGAATGGCTCTCGCAGCTAAGATCGACGGCAAGGACTACCGTACTTACGCTATCATCGGCGACGGTGAATCCCAGGAAGGTCAGGTTTGGGAGGCAGCTATGTTCGCTTCTCACTACAAGCTTGACAACCTCTGCTTCATCCTCGATCTCAACGGTCTTCAGATCGACGGTAAGATCACCGAGGTTATGAACCCCACCCCCCACGACAAGAAGTTCGAAGGCTTCGGCTTCAACGTAATTCTTGCTAACGCTCACGATTTCGAGTCCATCGAGGCAGCATTTGCAAACGCTCGCGCTTGCAAGGGCAAGCCTTCGGTAATCATCGCAAACTCTGTTAAGGGTAAGGGCGTTTCCTTTATGGAAGATCAGGCAAGCTGGCACGGCACTGCTCCCAACGACGAGCAGTACGAGCAGGCAGTTGCAGAGATCAAGGCAAGTCTTTGATTAGGAGGTAGTTAAAATGGCACAGAAAATTGCAACCAGAGAATCCTACGGTAACGCACTTGCGGCTCTCGGCGAGAAGTACGATTTCGTCGTTCTCGACGCTGACCTTGCGGCGGCTACCAAGACAGGTGTTTTCAAGAAGAAGTTCCCCGAAAGATTTTTCGACTGCGGTATCGCAGAGGGCAACATGATGACCGTTGCGGCAGGTATTGCAACCACCGGCAAGCCCGTTTTTGCTTCCACCTTCGCAATGTTCGCAGCAGGACGTGCTTTCGAGCAGGTTCGTAACTCTATCGCATATCCCCACCTCAACGTAAAGATCGGCGCAACTCACGCAGGTATCACCGTTGGTGAGGACGGCGCAACCCACCAGTGTCTCGAGGACCTCGGCGTTATGAGAACCATTCCCGGAATGGTAGTTCTCAACCCCGCTGATGACGTAGAGGCTCGCGCATGCGTTGAGTGGGCTCTCAATTACGTTGGTCCCGTTTACATCCGTTTCGGCAGACTTGCTGTTCCGGTAGTATTCGACGAGGCTGATTACAAGTTCGAGTTCGGCAAGAACCTCACCGTCCGCGAGGGTACCGACGTTACCATCATGGCAACCGGAACCATGCTTTACATGGCAATCGAGGCGGCAGAGAAGCTTGCAGAGGAAGGCATTTCCGCTCGCGTAACCAACGTTCACACCATCAAGCCTATCGACAAGGAAGACATCATCGAGGCGGCAAAGACCACCGGATGCATCGTTACTGCAGAGGAGCACAACATCCTCGGCGGTCTCGGTGCAGCTGTTGCTGAGGTCGTTTGCGAGAACTGCCCCGTTCCCGTTCTCCGCGTAGGCGTTGAGGATAAGTTCGGTAAGTCGGGCAAGGTTCCCGCACTTCTCGAGGCTTACGGTCTCACCACCGAGAATATCGTTGCAAAGGCTAAGGCCGCTATCCCAGCGAAGAAGAACTGATAGCAAAAACGGCAAGCTTCGGCTTGCCGTTTTTGCTATCTAAAGACAAAGCGCAAGAGGAAAGTTTTCGTCCACCTTTTTCAAAAGGTGGCAGATTCTTAAGGCAGAGCCTTAAGTCGACCTCCGCAGAGGTCGAAACTTCCCATGCGCTTCGAACCGACTGCGCCCCGCAGGCGGTTCGGAAGGAGTAAAATCGCCCCTTGCGGGCGATTTTTGCTCCTTCACTTTTTTATTTTTAAAACAATACACACCTTATATCGACAAAAAATATAATGGATATAGGAGGTGTAAAATGGATTACGTAGTTTTGATGGCGTTGCTGGCGACACTGGGGACTTGGTTTGTGACGGCTTGCGGGGCGGCTACGGTGGTGTTTTTCAGATCGCCGAATCCAAAGGTGTTGAACCTTATGCTCGGATTTGCCTCGGGCGTGATGATAGCTGCAAGTTTCTGGTCGCTTTTGCAGCCCGCCATAGAACGCGCGGAGGAAAGTCTGGCTCTTCCCGCGTATTTTGTTGTCACAGCGGGGTTCTTGTTCGGTGCGCTGTTTATGTGGGGGAGCGATAAAGTCGTTTCACTGACTCAGCGGAATGTGGATAATACACAGGAGAACCCGAATAAGCGGTTCCGAAGAATAATGATGCTGATTTTGTCGATCACGCTTCATAACATACCAGAGGGCTTGGCGGTCGGAGTGGCTTTCGGAGTTCTCAAAAACGGCATATGGAGTACTGAAAGCCTTATGGGAGCGATTACTATTGCAATCGGTATCGGTTTGCAGAATTTTCCCGAAGGCGCGGCAGTTTCGTTGCCACTCCGCAGAGAGGGTTTCTCCGCAAAAAAGAGCTTTTTGTACGGTCAGGCATCCGGAATGGTCGAACCAATCACGGGAGTCATCGGCGCACTTTTGGTGGTCTACGTCGAAACCATACTGCCCTACGCCCTCGCATTCGCCGCGGGAGCGATGATTCTAGTCGCCGTGCACGAGCTGATTCCCGAATGCCAGAAGAATCAGGAAACACAACCCTATTTTGCAACAATGGGAATCGTCCTCGGATTTGCCACAATGATGTTGCTTGACGTTATGTTGGGATAAAAATAGCGGCAAGTTTTGATCAAACTTTTTCAAAAGTTTGCAGATTCTTAAGGCAGAGCCTTAAGTCGACCTCCGCAGAGGTCGAAACTTCCCCTGCGCTTCGAGCCGACTGCGCCCCGCAGGCGGTTCGGAAGGAGTAAAACCTCCCCTCGCGGGAGGTTTTACTCCTTCACTCTTTTTTAGCAGAAAATTTCGCGCGCCGCTGACTCCCCCCCCACCCCTCCCGCAAGCGGGAGG
>JAZORB010000088.1:0-2901 GCA_045656385.1 Eubacteriales bacterium
CGCTCACTTCGGAATTCAGAACTCTCTGGGCAGCGTCGGTCATGTTTGCTATAACGTTTCCGCTGTTCGAGGAAAGCTTACAAGAGGTATATGTAACCGCTGCATTACAGCAGTTAATTACCGCATTCGCGCCCGCACTCACAAAGCTGCTGTCAACAAAGCAAAGGTCACCGGGCTGATTTTTGGGTCCGCTTCCGCAGCTTGAAAGGAAACGCAGAGCGGCAGCGCCGCTGTTTCCGAGTGTGCTGAAATTACATCCCGTCAAAATAAGCCAAGAAACATCCTCCATCAACATTCCGGTATAGCTATCTGTTACGTTGAGGTTATAAACCTGTCCGTTGGTAACTCCGTCATAATCATCGGGTCCCACCGAACGTCTGGCGTGAAGACCGATGTTGTAGCCTTCGATATAAATATCCGAAATATACGTCCAGTCAATACGCTCGATGATGATTCCGGTTGCGTTACGGATCATATAAGTCTTGAGCAATTCTGCATCGGGGATGCCGGGAAGACCGCTTTGGAGCCAATAATCGGGCGAGAAATGGAAGTTTTCAAGCTTACCGATATCAAGGCTTCGGTCGTTGCGGTAGCCGAGATGTAGGAAGGTGCCGTAGATATCGCGAGTATACTGAAGCGCGTAAATACCCGATCCGGTGTAATCAAAGCCGTAATAGGAGTTAACGAAAGTAACGTTTCTTACGGTAACACCGTCTATCCATTCCTGCTTGATCGTTGCGGGATAGGGGATCGGTTCTCCGTTAACAAACGTCTGCTCGGGATACCAGATCGCAAGATTCTGAATAGATGCGTTCGGTCCCATCAGGAATGCCGACTTTGTGGGATCGGTCGAACCCTTTCCACCGTAGATACAAAGAACTGTACCTTCCGCAGTTCCGGGCTTGATCTCACCGACTATGCTTACGTTATCGCCAAGCGTAAGCGATTCGGTCAGGCAATAGTATCCCTTGGGAACGTAAATGACACAACCGCCTCTATCATCTGCGGCTTTGAGTGCCGCTTTGAATGCCGCCGTATCATCGCTCTTGCCGTCGCCCTTTGCGCCGAAGGAAAGAACGTTCAGCTCGGCAACGATATCATAAAGAGTATCGTATTCGGATACGATAAGTCCCGTCTTGATCTCACCCGTGTAAGCGGGTGTGTCGGTCGCGCCGACGAAATTCACATTGTAAGCATCGGTATAATCAAACTTATCCTTGACGGTAAGAAGTTCCTCGGTCTTTTCGCTGACCTTTTCGTATCCCGCAGGCACAGCCGTTAAGGGAGAGTAGTCACCGATAACGGTAACGTTTCCTTCACCGAAATATACGCGTTCAAATTCACTGAAGGCCTTTGCGAGAGCAGCATCGTCCGCGCCGAAGATAACGATCTTGTTACCGTCCTCGCGCATAACGTATCCGCCGTTTTCAGCCACCTCAGTCTCTGCCTTGAGGCTTTCCGCACGGTTTGTCTTGCCTATCAGGATCTCAAAACGCGCACTGTTGTCTTTGTTGCCGTCAAAATCGGTAACAGCCTCAAAGCTTACTCCGGTTACATTCCGAAAAGTGTTTTTGAGCTTCTTCGAGAGGCCCGCTTCAAGAGCGGTAGGATCGAGACCTCTGACGATCGTGTAGATCGGCTTGCCGCCCGACACGAATTTTTCCATAGGATCAATTGCGGGTTCGGTCTCCTCGGGGATCAAACTTTCCGCACCGCCATCCGTTGTGACCTCGTTCTCACCCGTACAAGCCGCAAGCGGTGCGGCAACAAGAAGTAGGGCGAGAAGTAAAGAAATCGATTTGATTATTCTCATCATTTTTTCCTCATTTCAAAAGATTAAACACCTGATAAGCCGTCGCGCGGAGGTTTGAGTACGCATTTTCGCGATCAAGCGCCTCATCGAGCGTGGTGATTCCGCGAATGATCGGGAAAAAGGCGTCAATTCCGTGGTTGTTGCACTCCTCGGCGTCGGCGGTGACGCATCCGGCAAAAGCAACGACGCGCTTGCCGTGCTTTTTTGCAAGCTTAGCAACACCGATCGGAGCCTTGCCCATGGCAGTCTGGAAGTCGATCCTTCCCTCGCCCGTCACAACGACATCCGCATCCGCAATATGCTTTTCAAGCTCGGTCTCATCAAGGATAATTTCGATTCCCGACTCGAGCGAAGCGTTCATAAAGGTCTTGAAAGCAAATCCGAGGCCTCCCGCCGCACCCACACCGGGGTAATCGGGATCGGCATTCGGGAAGGTGGATTTCGCCACCTCGGCATATTTCCCGAGCCATTCGTCCATTATTTTCACGGTTTCGGGCGTCGCACCCTTCTGCGGACCGTAAACAGCGCTGCATCCGCGCTCGCCGCAAAGAGGATTGTTGACGTCGCAGGCAACGCGGAAGCTGCACTCGCTCAGCTCGGGAATGATCTTTTCCGCAGAAACCGATGCAAGAGCCTCAAGCCCCCTCGCGCCGAAATTGATTTTTTCGCCGTTTTTATCAAGGAATTCAAATCCGAGCGCAGAAAGCATACCCGTTCCGCCGTCGTTCGTCGCACTTCCGCCAATGCCGACGATGAAGGAGCGGCAACCGCGGCGGATCGCATCGAGTATCAGCTCGCCGACACCGTAGGTAGTCGTGTTCATCGGATCGCGCTTATCCGCGGGGACAAGAGGAAGTCCCGCCGCCTGAGCCATTTCTATAACGGCAGTCGAGCCCTTGACTATGCAATATTTCGCTCGGACACTCTCGCCGAGAGGTCCCGTAACATCGGCTTCGATCATCTCGCCGCCAAGGCCTATCGCAAGTGCCTCGACCGTGCCCTCTCCGCCGTCGGCAAGAGGACGGATAACGACTTCTGCGGATTCATCCGCCTTCAGCACGCCCTCGCGCACCGCATCGCCCGCCTCG
>JAZORB010000089.1:0-2411 GCA_045656385.1 Eubacteriales bacterium
GCACAATCGGGAGTGAACGATTTGCGCCTTTCCGCGGATGCATTTCATCAGGAATATATTCCGCTCGAACCCGTCAAGATTTTTGCCGAGGAGGCGAAGAAAGCGGGAATTTCTATCCGCATTCAACCCGCGTGGCTTGTCAGCCGTGAGGACGGGAATGAATATAATATCAGAACCAAAGAGATAATCAGCGTTTTCACCCAACTCGGCATAGAAGAGGCGGATGGCAACGTCATCTTCCCCGAGGGAAATGCGCTGAAATATTTTGCGGAATATTTTACCGATTCCGCGCCGGATAATCCTTATGTCGAAGATCCCGCAGATGTCAGGTGTGTATCCTTTGATCCTAACGGCGATGTCCTTGGCGGGAATGTGTATAAAAAGGATATAATGGATATACTTAATAATTACTCTGCTTAAACCAACAGATTTTGATAAATTTGTTGTTCCGTTTTTTCTTTTCGTTTGGTATAATAAATACACAAACGAAAAAGGAGAAATAAAAATGAACACAGACAAGATCTACGCAGAATCAATCGCAAAGGAGTACGCTCCCAAGGATAACTCCAAGATAATCGCCCTCCGCAAGTTGGACGCCAAGGCAAAGCTTCCCGCAACCGTCTTTACATACACCTTCGGTATCGTAACGACGCTTCTGGCGGGGCTCGGAATGTGCCTTGCAATGCAGGTCATCGGTGGCACCCCAGTGCTTACCGCAGTTGGAATTGCAGTCGGTATCGTCGGCTTCTCAGGCGCGGGAATCAATTATCCGATATATAAGAGAATGCTTGAAAATGGCAAAAAGAAATATGCTTATGAGATCGTAGAGCTCGCAAGAGAGATCAGCGAAGGAAAATAACCGAAAAGGAGGGCTTCTTTTATGAACAAGAACGAAAGCAAATATTTCAATACCGCTGTAAAAATGGACGAAGCCCTCATCTCACTTCTAGAAAAGAAAGAGTTTGAGTATATCACGATCAAGGAAATATGCGAGGTTGCGGGCGTGAACCGCTCGACTTTTTATCTTCATTACGAAAATATATCGGATCTTTTGAATGAAACGACGCGGTATATTCTCGACAAACATTTTTCGTATTATGATGTCGATAAAAATGATATGATCGGGCACTTGAATGAATTCGAAAGACCTGATTTGATATTCATAACAAACAAGTATCTGACGCCCTACCTGACATTTATCAAAGAAAACCGCCGCGTTTTCAGGCTTGCCATCAAACGGTTCGATATACTGAATATGAAAAGCGTTTACGATCAGATGTTCAAGTACATCTTCGAACCCATTCTTGAAAAATTCCACATTCCCGAAAAGGAACGCGTATACGTGATAAAATTCTATCTTTCGGGCATTTTTGCCATCGTGTCCGAGTGGCTCGACCGCGATTGCGCAGACAGTATCGATTCCATTATCAAAATCATAGATGATTGCGTCATGGGACCGAGGGATATTGCAAATGGATAAAACGCAAAAGCTTTCAATTTTAAGCTTATTGTTTAATATTGCATACAGCGCATATCATGTTGTTTTCGGTGTGGTAACACATTCGTGGTGGCTTTTTACAGTAGGTATATATTATGCGATCCTGAGCGTGGTCAGATTTGCCGTATTGAGGACGAAGAAAAACTGTGCTTTTACAGTAAGATTTACAGGAGTAATGCTGATGATTCTTACTCTGCCGCTTGTTGGTACTGTCATCCTTGCGGTCATTCGCGATAGAGGAAAAGTTTGGCATGAGATTGTTATGATCGCTATAGCGGCGTATGCTTTTACCAAAATTACGCTTGCTATCGTAAATCTGATTCGTTCGCGGCACGGAAATTCCGCAAAGCTTATAGCATTGCGAAACATATCGTTTGCAGATAGCTGCGTATCGATATTTGCATTGCAACGCTCTATGCTTGTTTCTTTCGTTGGTATGGCGGAAAGAGATATACGCATAATGAACGCCGTGCTCGGATTCGCCGTATGCCTGACCGTATTTTTGCTCGGATACAATCTTATCCGAGACGAAACTTTTTGGTTTAAAAGCATAAAATAAAACACATCCGCCGAGGCTTCTTTCGAAACCTCGGCGGCATTTTACTTTATCTCACTACCGAAGAATGACGGTAAATATAAAACTCCTCCTGGCTCGGCATCCATTTCTTTTCCTTGGGAGGGAAAGTTGCATCGAATGCTTCGACGGCTTCGGTATCGTCGCAACAGTCTGCTGCGGTGGAGGCGATATACATCCACTTCTTGCCGTCCAGCGCGCCGGGAACGAGCTCGCAGACGAGAAGTGCCGTCGGGTAATTGCCCGGAACGACGAAGCTAACGTCCTTCTTCTTACAGCTCACAAATCCGCGGCTGACATAATTTCCGGGGTTGCCGAAATTGATGTTGACGTCATACC
>JAZORB010000090.1:0-14050 GCA_045656385.1 Eubacteriales bacterium
GGCTGCTGCTTGGGAGTTTATGAAGTGGCACTCCGGCGCTGAATGTCAGGTAGAGTACTCTAACGAAATGGTTGCCATCCTCGGTGACTCGGCTAAGCACGCTACCGCGAATATCACTGCTCTTGAGACTATGCCTTGGACTAACAAGGAATACACCAACCTCATGGGTCAGTTCAAAAACCTCGCATCCATCCCCAACTACCCCGGTGCATATATTATTGGACGTTACACCAAGTTTGCGTTCCTTTCCGCTTACAACGATAACGCAGACCCCGTAACCGAGCTCCTTTCTTATATCACTACTATTAATAAGGAAATCAACCGTAAGCGTTCCGAGTTCAACCTCGAAACTCTCGAGATCGGACAGACACTCGCTTCCAAGAGACATGACTGGATCCTTGGTTACTCCGTAGACGAGACAACCGAAAAGGTCACCATCCTTGAAGATGCGAACGGCAACAAGTACGGTATTGAAGCACTCTCCGACAGCGCAAAGAGCACTTATGCAAACGAGCTCAAGGCTCTCACCGACGCTCTCGAGGCAATTCCTACCTATACTGCTTACTGCGCAGATGAATATATCCAGGCTCTCCGTGACGCAGGAACAGCTCTCAAGGCTGCAACCGCATCCGCTTCGGGCTCCGATGCTGAAGTATTCGCAAATATCTGTCAGTACATCAAGGATTGTGCAGATGCTCTTAAGGAGTATCAGGCTTCCTACCCCCAGAGGTAATCAAGACTTAGTCCGAATAATACAATAAGGAGAAAAAGTTCATGTCACAGAAAACAGCAACAAAAAAGGCTGTCTCCAGAAAAGATATGACGCGCCTTCAGTGGACATGGAAAGAGATGAAGCGTAACTGGGTAGCTTATCTTATGATCGCTCCCTTCTGCCTCGTATTCACACTCTTTACAATGGCGCCCGTTGTGGTATCGGTAATCATGAGTTTCACCGACTTTAACATGATTCAGATTCCCAACTTCCTTTTCCTGGATAACTACATCCGCCTTTTCCTTGACGACGATATCTTCCTTCTCGCCGTTAAGAACACATTTATTTTCGCGGTAATCGTAGGTCCCGTATCCTACCTTATGTCGCTTATGGTAGCGTGGTTCATCAACGAGCTCGGTCCCCGTATTCGTGCGATCGTAACTCTTATCTTCTACGCACCTTCTATCGCAGGTCAGGTTTACCTTATTTGGGGTACACTCTTCTCGGGTGACTCCTACGGTTGGGTAAACGCAACCCTTCTCGACCTTGGTCTTATCACCAAGGAGATCCAGTTCTTCGAGGATAAAAAGTACGTTATGCCTCTTTGTATCATCGTTGCACTCTGGACCTCGCTCGGTACCTCCTTCCTGTCCTTTATCGCAGGTCTTCAGGGTATCGACCGTTCGATGTACGAGGCTGCAGCCGTTGACGGTATCCGTAACCGTTGGCAGGAGCTTTGGTACGTAACACTTCCCTCTATGAAGCCTCAGCTGATGTTCGGTGCAATCATGGCAATCACCAGCTCGTTCGGTTTCGGTGGCGTTGTTGACGCACTTGCAGGTAACCCCTCGGTTGACTACTGCGCATGGACAATAATGCATCACCTCAACGACTATCTCGGTGCCCGTTTCGAGGTCGGATACGGCTCCGCAATAGCAGTTGTACTCTTCGCAATCATGATCGGCGCGAACGTGCTGGTCAAGAGAATGCTCTCAAAGGTAGGTCAGTAAGATGGCAAGATTAAGAACAAGAAAACATAAGGTCGTTCTTAACCGCTCTGTCGGCGGTGACCTGGGCATTACACTTATGCTCACATTCCTCGGAGCATTTATGTTCCTCCCCATGCTCTACGTAGTCATGCAGTCTCTTAAGCCTCTTGACGAGCTGTGGATGTTCCCTCCGAGATTCATCGTTATGAACCCCACGCTGAATAACTTCTCCGACCTTTTCGTTCTCATGAACACCTCGTGGGTTCCTTTCTCCCGTTACATTTTCAACACGGTCCTTGTTTCCGTCTGCGGTACCGCAGGTAACCTCCTCTTCGCATCGATGTGTGCATACTCTCTTGCGAAGATCAAGTTCCCCGGCCGTAAGTGGATCTTCAAGACCATTCGTACCTCTCTCATGTTCCACGAGACTGTTACCGCAGTAACACGTTTCACTATCATGAGCGTGCTCCTTCTGATCGATACTCCTCTTGCGCTTATCATTCCCGCATGGGGTTCGACCCTTGGACTCTACCTCATGAAGCAGTTCATGGAGACCAACGTAAACGACTCGGTACTCGAGTCCTCCAGACTTGACGGTGCAACAGAGTGGAAGACATTCTGGGTCATCGCGATGCCCATGGTTAAGCCCGCATGGCTTACACTTATCATCTACTGCTTCCAGGGTCTGTGGAACGCCGGTTCCTCGATCTACATTCACTCCGAGCAGTTCAAGTCCTTCAACTATGCAATCGGACAGATCACCGCGGGCGGTATCAAGCGTGCCGGCGCGAGTGCTGCATCCCAGGTTATTATGATGATGGTACCGATCGCGGTATTCGTTATCTCCCAGTCGAACATCATCGAAACGATGGGTTCGTCCGGTATGAAAGATTAAGGAGGCAATTATGAAAAAGTTAATTAGTATTTTCTGCCTTCTTTTCGTGATGGTAACAGTTCTTGCCCTCCCCGTTGGGGCGGCAAGAACCTACCAGACCTACACCTACTCTATCGACGGATTTGCTCTTCAGTCTCCTGACGCATACACCCCTATCAAGAATATCAACTATATTGATATGGGTCTTGAGAAAGAGCTCGACACCCCTCACGATATCGAGATTGACGACAAGGACAATGTTTACATTGCCGACACCAACAATAACCGTATCGTAGTTCTCGACCGCTATTACAAGTTTATGTTTGAAATCAGCACGTTCGTTAACGACCAGGGTATCGACGATAAGCTCAACAAGCCTCAGGGCGTGTTCGTAACCACAGATATTATCTGGGTTTGCGATACCGACCAGAACCGTATCGTAACCTTCGACAGAGAAGGCAACTTCATCAAGATCATTCCCCAGCCTAAGTCCTCGCTCTTCGACGAGGGTGCTGTATACAAGCCGATCGCTATCGCAGTCGACGATTATAACAGACTCTACGTTGTATCCTCGACCACCTATCAGGGTGTTATCGTTATGAGTGCAGACGGCACATTCATCAGATTCGTTGGTGCGCAGAAGGTTTCCATCTCCGCATGGGACAGAATTTGGAGAATGTTCCAGACCGATGCACAGAGAGAGCTCTCTGCAGCTAACATCTCGACCGAGTTTAACAACATCACCATCGACGAAAAGGGCTTCATTTACGTTACCACATCGACCATCAAGGACAGTGACGTAAGAAAGGCTATTACAGGCAAGTCCAAGTCGGGTGACTACGCTCCCGTTAAGATGCTCAACCAGTCGGGTGACGAGGTTATGGCGCGTAACGGCTTCTGGCCTCCCGCAGGTGAAATCGATATGTCCGGTAGAGCATCCGAGGGTGCAACAACCGGCGTATCCAAGATCGTTGACGTTGCAATCGGCCCTGAGCACACATGGTCTATCATCGACGAAAAGCGTCAGAAAGTATTTACCTATGACGACAACGGTAACCTCCTCTTCGCATTTGGCGATAAGGGTTCCCAGCTCGGTAACCTTCAGGGTATTGAAGGTATTACCTACATGAGCGACGGCACGATGCTCATTCTTGACTCGACTGCCGATAACATTACCATTTACGAGCGTACTGAATACGGAGACATCCTTATCAAGGCTCTCCAGAACCAGAACAACCGTATGTATGACCTTGCAAAGCAGGACTGGGAAGAGATTCTTAAGAGAAACTCCAACTTTGACGCGGCATATATCGGTATCGGTGACGCTCTTTACCGTAACGGTCAGTATGAGGAAGCGCTTCCTTATTATGAGGCAGCTTACGATACCGACGGTTGGTCCGACTCCTACAAGGAGATCAGAAAAGAGTGGATCGCTAAGTACGTTCTTCTCATTCCCGTTCTCGTTGTTGGTATCATCGTTCTCGTAGCCCTCTTCTTCAAGAAGGCTGCAAAGATCAACAAGAGAGCTGCTACCGCAGGCGGCAAGAGAACCTTCGTTGAGGAGCTTCTCTACGGCTTCCACCTCATCTTCCATCCCTTCGATGGATTCTGGGACCTCAAGCACGAAAAGAGAGGTTCTCTGAGAGCAGCTATCGTTTACGTTGTAGTAACCGTTCTGGTATTCTTCTATCAGGCTATCGGTTCGGGCTACCTTGTAAATCCCTATGATTCCTACACCACCATCTTCTCTCAGGCATTGAGCGTACTTGTACCTCTCTTCCTTTGGGTAGTTGCTAACTGGTGTCTTACGACCCTGTTTGACGGTGAAGGCAGCTTCAAGGATATCTTCATTGCATGCGGATATTCTCTGCTTCCTCTCGTTCTTCTGGTCGTTCCCTGTACCATTTATACTAACTTCGCGCTCAAGGAAGAGCTCGACATCACAGATCTTCTTGTGACAGTCGCGTTCATCTGGACAGTACTTTTGATCTTTGTAGGTATGATGGTAACACACGATTATACCCTGTCAAAGAACTTTATCACATCGCTCGGAACGATCGTTGCAATGGTATTTATCATGTTTGTTGCGATCCTCTTCACCACTCTTGTTGGTAAGATTGTAAGCTTTATTACCAACATTGTAACCGAGATAAGCTACCGAATGTAACTGACAGGAAAGGAGAAATACAATAATGAAAAGAATATTGGCATTGCTTTTGACTGTTATTATGATGTTCGGTACGTTTGCTATCGATCTTTCCGCCGTTGCAGTATCAGATATCCTGATGACCAACGATGAAGGTAAGCCGATTCCCGGTGAAGTTGACTGGGAAGCGACCGTCAAGCAGTATCTTACACTCCCCTTTGAGTCCGAGCAGGAAAAGCTCGCGACAATGGAGATGATGTACGAGAAGGACGGCTATCAGCTTTGGGTAGATACCTACACCGGAGAAGTAGCGACCGTTTGCGTAGAATCCGGTCAGATCCTTTTGTCCAACCCCTATGACATCGGTATTGAAACCGACCTCAAGAAGGGAACTAGTGAAAACATCAGAAACGAGCTCTTCTCGCAGATCGTTATCAAGTACACTGATAACGACACCGATAAGACTATGAACAGCTTCGCCGAGGCTGCATCGCGCGGACAGATCAACTTTGAGTATATCAAGAACGGTATCCGTGTTGAGTACAGTATCGGTAGAGAAGAAGCAAGAATGCTCGTTCCCCGTGTAATCGAAAAGAACAGATTCGAGGAAAACATTCTTCAGCCCTTCGCAGACGAGATCAACAAGATCTCTGAGGAAAACGGCTACAACATCCTTAACTGGAGAGATTACCTTCCCATGGCGAAGCGTAACAACATGATTAAGGATTCCTCCCCCACAGGCAACCCCAAGGACGGTAACAACGAGTGGTTTAAGTTCGTTAAGCTTCTCGCGTTCTATTCCGAAAAGAGCCTTGCAAAGGCAGAGACCGAAAAGGAGCGCCGCTCCATGGAGGCTCTCTACCCCATCTGTAAGAAGATGGACATCTGGGTATGTACTCCCGATATCAGCCGTAACGAGCTTATCACCGTTGAGGGCTATATCAAGACCTACATCCCCGCATACACCTTTGAACAGCTTGAATACGACCATCAGCTGACTGAATACATCGGTCAGGATAAGTCGCCCCCTCTCTTCAAGATGGCTCTCGAGTACACTCTTGATGAAAAGGGTATGAGCGTAAGACTTCCCGCAAACGGTCTCCGTTTTGACGAGTCGCTCTATCAGCTCACTTATGTAAGCATCCTTCCCTATATGGGCGCAGGTGCAAACTATCACCTCAAGGATAAGGAAGATCTTTACACCGGTTATAACTTCTTCCCCGACGGTTCCGGTACTCTCTTCCGTCACGAAGACCTCGTTCAGAAGTCTCAGACCGTTATCAATGGTAAGGTTTACGGACAGGACTTTGCTTACAACACCATCACCGGCTCTAACCAGCAGGTAATTCGTTATCCCGTATTTGGTATAGTATCCAACACTCACCGTACCGAAGAAGTAAAGGTTGAGAAGCTTGCTACCGAAGAGGTAGTTGACAACAACGGCAACGTCATTATCGTTGATAAGGACGGCTCGATTGTTGACGCTCATAAGTATGAGGAAGTTGTTGAGGAAGTTCTTGTTGAAGAAGATAAGGGCTTTGTGGCAATCATCGAGGAAGGCGACGCTCTTGCAGAGCTTTCTGACTACCACATGGGTTCCTCCTCTAAGTACAATACCATTCAGATGCTCTTCTACCCCAGACCTAAGGACTCCTACAACCTCGCAAACGCAATTTCCGTTGGTGCAAACGCATCCTGGACAGTTGTTTCCTCTCGTAAGTACGTAGGTAACTACAAGATCCGTTACATCATGCTCACCGACGAGCGCATTGCTGAAGAAAAGGGCATCAACGATTACTACGAGTGCACATGGATGGGTATGGCTGAGGCATATCGCGATTATCTCTATGATAAGGGCGAGCTCGACGCACTTACCCAGGAAGATGTACAGGAAGACATTCCTATGTACATCGAGACATTCGGTACTCTCGAAACTCTCGAGAAGATCATGTCCATCCCTGTAAACGTAATGACTTCTCTCACATCCTTTGAGAACGTCAAGACCATGTATGATGAGCTCTCCGCAGAGGGAGTTAACAACATCAAGTTCAAGCTTACCGGTTATGCAAACGGCGGTATGTACTCCTCCGTTCCTTACAAGCTTGAATGGGAAAAGTCTGTCGGCGGCGAAAAGGGATATGAGGATCTCCTCGCTTACTCGGCAGAGAAGGGATTTGAGGTATTCCCCGAGTTCGACTTTGCTTACAGCCAGGGCGACCGTGCATTCGACGGCCTCCAGCTCAAGAAGCATATTGTTAAGTCGATCAACGATACCTATATGTCCCGCCGTTACTACAGCGCAACACGTCAGACACACGTTGGACGTTTCGAGCTTGCTATCTCCTCCGCATACTTCACTCACTTCTATGATAAGCTCACATCCAACCTTCTCAAGAATTATGAGGGCAGTGCTGCTCTCGCAGGCATCTCGGTAAGTACCCTCGGTACAGACCTCAACTCCGACTTTGACGAGGATGAGCCTTACAACCGCGATGATGCCAAGAAGCATACTCAGGCGCTCTTCTCGAAGATGGAAGAGGATTACGATCTCGTAATGACTGACGGTGCAAACGCTTACACTTGGAAGTATGTTGACTACATTCTCAACATGCCTCTTGACTCCAGCCGTTACAACAACTCCGCAAACGCAGTTCCCTTCATTGGTGTAGTTCTCCACGGAAGCGTTGAGTTTGCAGGAACTCCTCTGAACATGGAAGGTAACATCGGTTACAGCATGCTCAAGGCAATCGAGAACGGCGCAGGTCTTTACTTCGTTCTTTGTTATGAAAATTACGAAGAGCTCAAGGAAGACTACAACCTCCAGAAGTACTACTCCGTACGTTACGACATCCTTAAGGATGACGTTATCAAGTATTACACCATCCTCAATGACCTCACCAAGGATCTCCAGCTCAACAAGATCGTTGGACACCAGTTCCTGATCGGCGAGCGTATTCCCGATGCTGACGAAGTACTCGCGGATGAAGAGGCTCTCAAGAATGAAGAGGCACTTGCAGAAGAGCTTGCAGCTGAAGAAGCTCGCAAGGCACTTCAGCAGTCGCTCCTCGAGGGTCGTGTATACGCAGCAACCGTTTCCAAGACCGCAAGCGATGAGATCAACAAGATCTACAACGATATCAGCGGTTACTACAACGGCGCTATCAACATCAACGAGAAGGGTATCGTTTCTGTAAGAATCGGTATGGATACTCTTGTTAAGGACGCTCTCGCATATGCGGCAGCTAAGGCTCCTCTTGAAGATCCTTATGCACTTGCAAATGCATGGAACAGAGCAAACAACTCCTTCGCAAGCCTCGTTCTTACCGGCTCCAATAAGCTTCGTTCGGATCTTATTGCTGCTGACCAGAAGGCAAAGACTTCTCTTACAACCGCTATCAACGCGATTGCAGAGAAGGAAGCAGCTCTTGAGCTTGCAATGGAAAATGCAATCAGCACAAAGGTTGCCGCTATTCCCACTCTCGTATTTGCTTATGATACTGCAGTTGCAGCTCGCGATGCTATCGCAGATGCCACATCTCCCGATTATTTCGTAAAGCAGACCGCAGTTGATAATGCACTCGCAAATCTTACCAACTTTGTAGCTTCCATTGACGATGCACGTGCATACGCCGATGCTATCAACGCAAAGGAAGCTGCTGAAAAGGCTATCAATCAGCACCTGACCAATCTTAACGGTCTTGCAAAGATGGCTAACGATGAGTACAACAAAGCACAGTCCAATCTCAAGACACAGCTTGCAGGCAATGCAGATTTCGATGCAAAGCTCAAGGCTCTTGATGAAGTAACCCTTTCGCTCTCCACTCAGGAGATCGTTAAGTCCAGCCTTGAAAAGGCTCTCGCAACCTACTCCATCTCTTATCCCGACAGCACAGAGCATAAGCTCATCATCTCCTACATCGCAGATTACGAGCAGAAGATCGCAAACACCAAGGCTGCTATTAAGGTGGCACAGGACGCGGTTGACGTATTCTACGTAGCAGCAGATGCAAGCTTTGCAGATCTCAAGGCAAAGGCTGAGGCAGCTACAGCAGCAGTTGAGAACTACATGTCCGCAACAGAGATCGCTGATGAAGTAGCAGCTGTCGCTGCAAGCGAAAAGGCTATCGAAAACCTCCGCACTGCTATCGAAGCTTCCGTAAAGGCAGCATACGAAAAGCTTGCTGACGGTTACATGGCACTTGCAGCTACCGAGGCAGATCACACCGCTAAGCTGGCAGCTATGGAGAAGACTTACTTCTCGAGCTCCGAGTACACCAAGCTTGTTGCTGAAGTAAACGCTAAGAAGCTCGCTCTCCAGCAGGTTCTTGACGGATACCTTGAGGATGCAACCTATAAGGATTGGTATGAAAAGCTCGTTGCTCCCACCGATGCAAAGATTGCTGAGCTGGTAGCACAGATCAACGGCGCAGATGCCAAGACCCAGATCAAGATTGCCACCGAAATTCTTAACCTTATGACAGTTAAGTATCAGAAGGCAACCATTCCTCAGATACTTGAGGGCGTTGAGACCAACGTTCTTCTTGAGGTAGAGAAGGGCAATGACGGTCTTGTTAAGGGCGCAGGCTATATCATTAACGATTTCATCACCAAGTGGCAGAAGACTTGCAAGACCTCCGAGGCTTACAAGGCTGCCGAGGCAGCTCTCAAGACTGCTGAGACCGCAGTAAACACCTACAAGAACGGAAAGAGCGGTAAGCTCGGTTCTGAGTATACCACTCTCTCTCAGGCTAAGAATGATCTCACAAAGCAGAGAGGCCAGTATCTGATCGACAATTCTGATCTCAAGAATGCACTCGCTCAGCTCGTAGCTGCAGAGGCAAGCGTTATTACCTCCCAGGCAGCTGCTGATGAGGCTGCAGCAAATCTTGCAGCAGCAAAGGCATTTGAGGGCGTAGACAGCTATGCAAAGGTACTTGAGGCTTACAATGCCGCAATGGCATCCAACCCCAATATCCTTACCGAGTATCAGGCGGCTCTCAAGAACTTTAACACTGCATTTGGTTACGTAAAGAGCCAGATCACCAGCGTTAACACTCTCTTCAAGTCGTTCAACACTCAGGTTGATACCCTCAACAACGCACTCAAGAATTCCGACATCGCGAAGGATTATTACAACTCCGCAGAATTCAAGGGCGTTTACTCTGCACAGTTCCTCGGTGCTCTCGAGAACGTTTACAACGAAACCGTTAAGAACACCCAGGAAGGCAATGCTATTGTTGACCTTGCATTTGCTAAGTTCATCGATACACTCACTCTTGCCAAGACGATTATCCCCAACACCAGCACAGACCTCGAGCTCACCGCTCTTCGCGTTGAGGTTAAGGCAGACGGTTCTCTGGTATTCCACGAGCCCGAAGTTGTTGAAGAGGAGACCGAAGAAGGCGAAGAGGAAGAGATTCCCGAGTATGAGTACACCAAGTACACAGATGACAGTGGAAACATTGTTTACGTTGAATACGAGGGCGGCACATTCTTCCTTCTTAACTACAACTACTATGCGGTTACCGTTGAGTTTAACGGTGTAACCTACACTCTTGAAAAGTCCGGCGGCGTAAAGGTCGTTTCCGGTCAGGAGCCTCAGAGCTTCACATTTACAGATATTAACTAAAGGAGGCGGAGAAAATGACAAACGAATTGAAACTTAATAACGTTGTCAGTGAGCAGAAGACCAAGGCACCCAAAAAGCGCCGCGGCAATGCATCTCTTGACAGACGTAAGGCTCGCGCAGGTTATTTCTTTGTACTGCCTTTCCTCTTTGGCTTTATTGCCATCTACCTTCCTATGATCTGGGATTCGATCGTATTCAGCTTCTGCCGAGTACAGATCGTTCCCGGTGAGGGACAGATTTCCGAGTTCGTAGGATTTACGAACTACATGGAAGCTCTCTTCGTCAACCCCGACTTCGTTAAGACCCTTGTAACGGGTATTAAGGAGCTGGCGTTCGACATTCCCGCAATCATCCTGTTCTCGCTGTTTATGGCTGTTCTTCTTAACCAGAAGATGGCAGGCCGTGCAGCATTCCGTGCAATTCTCTTCGTTCCTGTTATTATTTCCACAGGTCTTATGGAATCGATTGCATCGCAGAACATTATGGACGATATGGGTGAAGAAGGTATTGCAGACGGTACCGAAACAAGTACCGCAGCTGAGATCGTATCGGCAATTGATATTCAGGCACTCTTTGCCGGCATGAAGGTTGGTACAGAGCTTGTTGAATACGTTGCTACAATGATCAACAACATCTATGATATCGTAAACCGTTCCGGCGTACAGATGCTTATCTTCCTTGCAGGTCTTCAGTCGATCTCTCCTGCGATCTATGAGGCTTGCTCGATCGTCGGTGCAACCGGTTGGGAAACCTTCTGGAAGATCCCCTTCCCGCTGATAAGCCCGATGGTCCTGGTTAACGCGGTTTATACCATCATCGACTCGTTCACCACAGACCAGAATACGGTTATGAAATTTATCGATACTGTTTATACTCAGGCAAGCGGCGGTAAGGAAATTTCCTCTGCGATGGCTTGGATGTACTTTATGATCGTAATTCTCATCGTAGCTGCGGTAGCAGGTATCGCATCTGCGTTCGTATTCTATCAGAAGAAAGACTAAGGAAAGGAGGATATTTCAATGAACGCACAACAGACAGGCGCTCCTCAGATCACTAAGGAGACAAAAAATAAGATCAGAGTTGAATTTGAGCGTACCCCGCTTAAGGAAAGACTCAAGGCGAAGTTCATCAATATGGCATTCGTCGGCGGTGTGATTTGGTATATCGTCCGCTTCGTCCTGCTTCTCGGTATTTCCTACATCGTACTTTACCCCTTCTTTACACAGATCGCAGGTTCCTTTATGGGTAGAAATGACTTCGTTGACGTAACGGTTATGCTTATCCCCAAGGAGTTCTCGATTGATATGTACAAATTCATTCTCCTTGAGAATGAATACTTCACGGCATTCGGAAATACACTTCTTCTTTCCGGATCTACCGCGCTTATCCAGACCTTCGTTTGCTGTCTTGTAGCATACGGACTTGCAAAGTTCAAGTTCAAGGGCTCGGGCCTCGTATTCATGGCAGTTATCTTTACGATGGTCGTTCCTCACCAGACAATTCAGTACTCGATGTTTATGAACTTCCGTTATTTCGATATTTTCGGAATCATCAAGTTCCTTTCGGGTAATGCAACAGTCGGCGAGATCGGATTCCTCAATGATATTCTTGCGAATATCAACATCTTCGGAGCTGAGCCTACAAGCAAGTTCCTCCAGTCGGTAGTTGAGGATGGCGCATTCAACCTTAACAACTCGTATTGGCCTCTCATCATCCTCTCCCTCACCGGACTTGGATTTAAGAACGGTCTTTACGTATTCATGCTTCGTCAGTTCTTCATGGGCGTTCCGAACGAGCTTGAAGAGTCGGCATACATCGACGGTTCGGGTACAGGCCGTACCTTCCTGCAGATCATTCTGCCTCTGTCGGTGCCGATGATGATCACCGTATTCCTCTTTGCCTTCTCTTGGCAGTGGACCGATGACTTCTACACCACGCTCTTCTTTACGACCAACAAGACGGTGCTTATGCCCGACGTTGTAGATATTCCTACGTCGCTCACGACAGACTATCCCGGTCAGAATCTCTACTACTCGGCAATCAGAAACACCTGCGGATTGCTCATCATCCTTCCGCTGGTTATCATGTACCTCTTCTGCCAGAACTTCCTGGTACAGGGTATTGAGCGTTCGGGACTTACCGCAGATTAATTTCCGCGATTATCCCAATACGCAAAACACCGCATCCGCGCTTTGCGCGGATGCGGTGTTCTTTCATATAAAAAACATCCTCTCCGAATTCGGAGAGGATGTTTTGATATATATTACTTCAGCATACCTGCGAGGGTAGTTTCTGCTGCTGCAAGAGCATCCTCGATGAGAGCAGCGTCGCGTCCGCCCGCCATTGCGTTGTCGGGACGTCCGCCACCCTTACCGCCGGTAACAGCGGCAACTGCGGATACGATCTTGCCTGCGTGTGCGCCTGCCTTTACAGCATCAGCACCGCAAACGGTGATGAAGTTGAGCTTACCGTCGGTGTTGACTGCAAGAACTGCAACAACGTCGGTGCGGCTTGCCTTGATCTCGTCTGCAAGAGAACGTGCAACTTCGATTGCCATTCCGTCGAAACGAGCGGTGCAGAGATTGACGCTTCCGACAGCCTTCGCGCCGGAGAGGAGCGAGTCGAGCTTGGTAGCGGCGAGCTTCGAGTTGAGAGATTCGATCTCGCGCTTTGCTGCTGCAAGCTCAGCTATGGTAGCGGATGCCTTCTTTGCAACGTCTGCGGGATTGGGAGCCTTGAGCTCGCGTGCGGTCTCGGTGATGAGGTTGTCCTTCTGCTTGATAAGCTCAAGAACACCAAGTCCTGTTACAGCCTCGATACGGCGTACGCCTGCGGCAACAGAGGTCTCGGAAGTGATCTTGAACAGACCGATCTCACCGGTGTTCGAGCAGTGAGTACCGCCGCAAAGTTCGGTCGAGAAGTTGCCCATCTTGACCATGCGAACGGTTTTGCCGTACTTTTCGCCGAAGAGTGCCATAGCACCTTCCTTCTTTGCTGTCTCAATGTCGGTTTCCTTGGTTACGATAGGAGAAGCGAGAAGAATGTGTGCATTTACAAGTCCTTCAACCTTTTCGATCTCCTCTGCAGTCAGAGCCTGGAAGTGGGAGAAGTCAAAACGACAAATCTTGTTGCTTACGTAGGAACCTGCCTGCTCAACGTGCTCGCCGAGAACTGTGCGGAGAGCCGCCTGGAGAAGGTGAGCGGCGGAGTGGTTGCGCATGATTGCCTTGCGGCGCATGTTTTCGATATCAGCGGTTACCTTATCGCCAACACTGAATACGCCGTTTGCAACGGTGCAGAGATGGAGATAGATGCCGTCTGCTTTCTTGGTATCGGTTACGCTGAGAAGCTTGCCATCTGCGTAAATAGTACCCTTGTCGCCGATCTGTCCACCGCCTTCACCGTAGAAGGGTGTGCGGTCAAGAATGACGGTACAGTCGCCTTCACTGACGGATTCGACAAGCTCGCCGTCCGCCATGATAGCAAGGATCTTTGCCTCTGCGGTGTATTCTGCGTATCCTGCAAACTCTGTTGCGGGAATGTTCTCGAGAAGAGACTTGGAGGAAGAATCCCAACCGCCGATGTTTGCACGTGCCTCACGTGCGCGCTTCTTCTGCTGAGTCATCAGCATCTGGAAGGTTTCCTCGTCGATTGTAAGGTGGCTTTCCTCTGCGATCTCACGAGTGAGGTCGATGGGGAA
>JAZORB010000091.1:0-6702 GCA_045656385.1 Eubacteriales bacterium
AGACTTTTAAGCAAAAGCAATAACAATAAAAAGTATACGCAAAAGCCAATATCAGCACCCATTTTTCAGCCTTCCACGGTGGGGGCAATGCTGATTTTGAGAGCGCGAACACATCTTTTTTGATATAGTAACAGTTGTTACACCCATCAGAGAGGTAAAATATGAAACGAATTCCATTAATTATCCTCGCCCTTGCCATCTGCCTGCCACTCTTTTCAAGCTGCGGTCTGCCGGAGCTTGACGAAAACAGCATCAAAAGGATCTCCGTAACGTCGCTTCCGGAAGGATATGAGTATTCATTCAAAGGGGATGACGCGCAGGCGATCGTTGATTATCTTGAAAGCTTGCATCTGACTCCATTTTTGGGAATTGATTCCGAGACCGGTATGACATGGGTCATATCGATCGAACATAAGAACGGAGAAGTCACGACCGTATATCATTCCTGCAACAAATACATCATGGCAGAGGGCGGACTGCGATATGAAATGATCTTCGAGGAAGCAAACCGATTTAGCACCCTGCTGTATGAATTGGATAACTGATCGTATAAAGGAGAAAAACATGAAACGAATTCTACTAACGATCCTCGTCCTCTGCCTGACCGTCCTTTCGGGATGCGTCAAAGAACCCGACTTTTACGATATTGCGATCATCCCCGTACCCGAAGCCGCGCCGGGAATCTATCAGACCACCTTTCATTTTGACAGCTACAAAGAAATGATAAAGGATTTCCGAAAATACGATATATCCAAAAGCTCATATACTATTCAGAATCTCAAGCCCTTGCTCGGGGAGCCTTATACGGAATTTGTTGACAGAATAAAAGCCGACAAAGCCTTTCCCCGTCCTATGCTTGATGGCAAAGAGATCGCATACCGCAACAAGGAAGGTTTTTCGAACATCACCTTTTTAGTCAAAGAGCTTTACGGTCTACCGTGGATAGCTTACTATCCCGAAGTTTCCACGGGCGAGAATTTCTTTATCAAGATCACATATTTGCCCGAAAGCATTGAAAAACAAAATGATCTGACAGCTTCGGCGGTAATAAAGCAGCTTTCCCCGAATTCCCCAAACGTAAATAACCTCGGCAATCGTCACGAAAGCATTTACGAAAAAGTAATTAAACTCCGCGACCGCGAAGTCACGGCTCTGGTGTGTGAATACAAGGACGATCCGAGAAACAACACCGTTTTTGTTTACGACGATTTTTTGGTTGAGATCAGAAGCAATCCCGAGGTGTGGGGAGACGGGTGGTTTTCCGCATTGTCATTTGAAAATTAACCGGTAAGGAGGTCAGCTCATGGCAAAACGTCTTATTATTCTTGGATTGGCATTGATTTTAATCTTGTTTTTACCCATTCCGATTGGAACCCTCGACGACGGCGGCACGCGCATTTATGCATCTCTGACATACAAGATTGTAAAATGGAATCGGCTCATGTCAATATATGTCGACGGGGAAATTGAGAGGATCGACACTTACAGCAATACCTCGGTTTATTTCTTCCCCGACAATTTCAAATCCATTGAGGAGCTTTGGGATATCGAACACCCCGTAACGTATTCATACTCGGGCGCATTTGGAGTCCGCAGCGTAGAATTTTCGCACATAGAGGTAGCTGACTATTCATCCGCCTTGATACTCGATCTTCTGAATAACGGCGAATGGATAAACGATGTCACCGACTGCGCACACGATTACGTTTTGAAGTTTGATGACTCATCCTTGCGCTATCATTCCTCCTGCGGAACCTTTATTGATATTGAAAACAAGCGTTCTCTTAAATTGAATGAAAGCGACAAAGAGGCTGTTAACGCAATTATGGAAGCTTTATTCGACGGCTTCGACCCCTCGTGGGAATAAGCTCGAAAAGAGGTATCCAATGAAAAAATCATTACTTATGATGCTTGCCGCGCTGATGTGCTTATCCGTTTTTTCGGGCTGCGGCAAAGAATGCGACCACAAATGGAAACGAACAGCAAATTTTGATCAGCACACCGCGGTCGATAAATGCGCGGTATGCGAGGAAACAAGAATGTATACGGATCCGGATGCTGAGGTCGGCGAAGTACAGCTTCCCGTTGTACCCACAATCTTCCCCCTTGCGCCGCCTCATCTTTTTGTTGTCGGTGACCAAAATGCCGTTGACGCTTGGCGCGGAACTTCTTCCTGGATGACCGTGGGCGAAAATGGAATCGGTTCGGGCATCGAATCGGACAGCCCTCACCCGCTTCAATGCAAGGATGTTCTTCCCATTCTCGAAATAACGAAAAAGACGACCGTCAACTTGAAATTCGAAGCCGCGCCGTCGAAGATCACGGTCAAACGATACAAAGCAAGCACTACCGATTTCGACAGCTTCGATGAGATCACAGTCAGCGGCAATTCCTTCGAGGCTAAAACCGGCGATTACGTTTACGAGATAATTGCATCGTGGAGCGGTCAGAAATACAGTGGAACGGTATATTACGCCTTCCGCACAGAAAAGTGAGGCAAAAATGAAAAAGCTCATCATTCTCTTAATTTCTGCCATCCTCATTCTCCCCTCCTGCACTGCTCGTCCGAGCGAGCCCGAGCACGACCTTGAATTCTGGATAACTCAAGATGTGAACGACTTCGATTTTTCCTCATATCAACAGCGCTACGGTCTTTTCGGCGGCTATGAATACTACGGCACGGGCTACCTCCCCGCCACCGACGAAAACGGTCAGCAGATCGACCCCGAGCATTGCGTCATCTACACCGTGACGAATTACCCCGACTATTCAAGCAATTCACTCTGCATCACTCGCATCACGATCACAGACCCCGCCGTCAAAGTCTACGGGCTTTCGATGACTTACACTCACGAAGAGATCAGATCCACCATGACCGCCGAGGGCTTCACCGTAACAGAATCCGGCACCGCCCTCAAAGCCGAAAAGGACAACCTACGCTTCACATTCTCGAAGGATGCCATAACTATCAGCGCAGAGGTGACGAATCATTTCGGGATCGTATATTGACATATCCAGCGCTATATGTTATAATTGAACTAAACAAATCAAAAGGAGAGCGGAAATGAAAAGAACGCTGATAATGATCACCTTAATACTCACCCTGCTTTTGCATAGCTGTGGCAGTATACGCTTCCGCGGGCCGCTTTCCTGCACATATTTCAGTATCGAAAACTACCAAATGAATCAGATATCCGAAGTTGATCTTACAGATGATGCCGCCAAGGAAATCATCTCTATTTTGAACTGTCTCGAATGGGATGCATCGGTAGTGTTTTTTGACGGTTTTGAGAATTACCATAATTATAGGTTCGTGCTCAAAAACGCAACTATTATTTATGAGCCCCAATTCAGTAGGCTTACAAACATAAATAACCAACGCTACGCCTATATTGATTTGCCCACACAAGCAAAGTTGGACGAACTCATTGGCAAAACAAATTGACAACACCGCTTTTCTTACATAACTTTACTTCAATAATAGGAGTTAATGATCATGTTGAAAATCAAAGACCTGACAAAGAAATACTCCACGCTCGATGGCGAGATCGTCGCGCTTAACGACGTATCATTTGTGGCACCCGACGGCGAGTTTATCGCTATCGTCGGCAAGTCGGGCTCGGGGAAATCCACGCTTCTCAACATGATCGGCGGTCTCGATATTCCCGACAGCGGAAGCATACTGCTCGACGGTACCGATATCGTCAAGCTATCAAACCGTCAGACAGCCATACTCCGCCGACAAAAGATTGGTATCATATATCAGTTTTACAATCTCATTCCCGAGCTTAACATCAGTGAAAACATCACTCTCCCCGCCGAGCTTGACGGAGCAGAGCCCGATCGTGAATGGCTTGCAAGCATACTTAAAACCGTCGGTCTTGACGAACGCGAAAACGCTTACCCGAACACTCTGTCTGGCGGTCAGCAGCAACGCGTTGCCATTGCGAGAGCATTATACAACAAACCTTCGTTGATACTCGCCGACGAGCCCACGGGAAACCTTGATGCCGAAAACGGTGCGGAGATCATGCGGTTGCTCAAGGACATGAACAAGCAGAGCGGCGCGACGGTTCTAATCGTAACACACAGCGAAAGTGTCGCAAGTGAGGCTGACCGCGTCATTACGATCTCGGACGGAAGAATTGCTGACGATAGGAGACAAAGGGAATGACTCCGATCACCAAAATTGCCCTGCGAAGAATCGCGAACAAGTGGAGAAAAGCCCTTCTGCCCGCACTCGCGCTTACCTTTTCAATGATGATGATCTCCTTCATTCTCTTCTTCGATATCCAAACAAAACTTATCCCAAGTGCTGCAGACAGTTTGCCGTTCGGTAATTTTTTAAGCGATATAAGAATATGTATGAGAACTACCGCCACCGTCCTCTCGTTTATAACGTTTTTGACGGTAAGAGTCCACAGCTCCATGAAAAGGGATGAGCTCACTCACACTCTCGCCGTACTCACAAGCATAGGCGCATCATCAAAGCAAAAGAATTCTTTGATACTGCTCGATATGCTGATCCTCTCTGCCCCGCCCGTAGTTTTCGGCGTATTAATCGGTATCCTGCCCGGAATAGCGTTGGGAAACAACTTCGTCGGTGCACCGAGCACATCAAGTTCATATACTGTGCTATATGTAACGTTGGCGCTGCTGATAATGACGATGGGAATACTGCTGATATTCCTTTGCAATTTTCTCCCCGGTATCACGATCAAAAAGCGCACGGTCATTGGCGCAGTCAAAAAACAAAACATCAAAGCATCCGAGGAACGCCACAGCTATCGCCAATCGCAGACCTTCAAAAACCAATCGCTGCTTAGTCGCCTCGCCAAAAAGAGCATCGACTATCATTCAAAAGCATACAGCGGCATCGCATTGACATTCGCCTCGGCTGCAATGTACCCTCTCTTGATCATTTTGATCTTTTACCATATCAGAGATACCGAAGTTGTACTCGACACAAATCCGTTCGACGGAATTGATACCGTCACCGCCGTCCTTGAAGCAACCGACAGTATTCTGTTGTTTCTGTGTGGCTGCTTCCTCGCACTAACCTGCATAGGTCTGTTGCAAGCCTTCTTTATGGCTCGCATACAGATTGCCGCCCGAAAGGAATCCGCGCGCGCTTATCTCTCGATAGGTATGACCGAAACAGATGTCAAAAGAATGATATTCCTCGAGCTCCGAAGCGTGGTCTTCAAAGCCCTCGTCATCCTGCTTTCGGGCACATTTATCACAAACTTCTTTTTTGAAATGGCATTATAATAAACATACGATCCTCCGATGAATTCGGGGGATTATTATAAAAAAGTACAGTTGCAACCAATAGTTGCCGAATAGTTGGTTGAAAATTATTCAAAAATCTGCTATACTGTACGCGGAGGTGATAAAATGTCATTGGGTGAAAGAATTAAAGAACAGCGAAAAAACTGCGGGATGTCGCAGGAAAAGCTCGCCGAGCTTGTTGGGGTCAGCCGTCAGGCAGTTACAAAATGGGAGACCGATCAATCCGCGCCGAGCACGGAAAAGCTTTTCAAGCTTGCACAGATATTCGGCACTTCCGTCGATCTGCTGATAAAAAGCGACGAGCAAAGCACCGCGACTCCCGCGGAGCAGATCTATTATATGTATAAAATGGAGCAAGAGCAAAAGCGCGCGGAATTCAAGGCGAAGCTGAAAAAGAACCTCATTGTTGCACTTTGCATCGCAGTGGGGTATATTGTCTTCTATCTGATCGGCAGATTCATTTGGTGCGATCGCGAGTACTGCACTTTTCTCGCGTGGTTATTCAGCGTGCGCCCATCGGGCGAGCACAGCTATCTCTACGGTTGGCTGCTCAGCAGCAATATGTTCTACATCACCGCCGCGATCTCGATCCTACCATCGCTTTTCGGGAAGCATTTGTATTCGATCACAACTTTGAGCGGATTCACCGTCGGCTTTCTCGCGGGACTGATCTTCGGTCCCAACCCGGGAGACAAGTACGGTCACACCCATTACGGTTGGGCGATCTGTGGCATGATCTTTTTCGCTTCTGTTATCGTTGGGATAATTTTGGAAATACTTAAAAAACGTGGATTGATCAAATATTGATACATACAAAACCGATGCCAAAGGGCATCGGTTTTGACGTTATATGATTATTATTTTTATTCTCGCCCTACCGCTTGCGTGAGGGACGGGAGGGTATAGAACGGTGCGCGATATTGAATTATCCAAATGCGAAATATAAAAAAGTGAAGGAGCAAAAACCTCTCGCAAGCGAGAGGTTTTACTCCTTCCAAACAGCCTGAGAGGCGCAGTCTGTTTGAAGCGCAGGGGAAGTTTCGCGCGGCTCTGGCGGTTTTCCGAAGGAAAATGGAGGCGGGAGCCGACAAGACAGAGTCGACTTTTGCCGTAGGCAAATATGTCTGCGGAGCGCGCCTTAAGGCCCTGCCTTAAGAATTCGCAACCTTTTGAAAAAGGTTGACCAAAACTTTCCGCTGCTGTTATCTTTAATTTTATTGCCGATTTCCGAGCAAAGCGAGGTAATTCTCCTTATTTTACCGCGCCGATGATGTCGGAGAGGTTCTCGATGCCGTATTTCGCCATTACGCGGGGCAGGTCATTGATGATATCTCTGCACGCGTAGGGATTTACAAGGTTTGCCGCGCCGACCTCAACTGCGGTCGCGCCCGCAAGCATCATCTCGATTAC
>JAZORB010000092.1:0-13407 GCA_045656385.1 Eubacteriales bacterium
ATCTCGCCTCTGTCGTAGATCGGCCACTCGGGCAAAAGGAACATCGCGCGGTGGATGCGCATCGCACGTTCTTCGCCCACCGTTTCACGCAGCCAATCAAGTCCGCCGAAATGACAAAGCGTATCCGAAAAATCAAAAATCAGGTTTTTTATCATTTTTTAGCCTTTTTCTTAAAGATCTTGCTTCTGAAAAGCAGAATATTCATTCCCGCAAAGAAGAGGATGAAGATGATGAGAACGAGAACGGGTTTTGCGGGCGCGAGAGTCGCAAGAAACATCATCGGGAATCCGAAAACGATCGCGGGGAAGTTCTGGTATACCATATTGTCCGACGCGGGGGTCTTGAACTCGCCGTCGATCTCGCGCAGCAGGATGATACCCGTGCTCGCGGTGCCCGTCAGCATGCCGTACATCATAAGGAACTGCTCCTCATAATAGTCGGGGAAAAGGACCTTTGCCACGATGCGGTTGTAGATATAGGTAACCATGAGTCCAACAACGCCGAGGATGAGGATGATCCCCCAAGAGCTTTCGAGAATGTCAAGTCTGATCGCGGCAACGCCTGCAACGACCATGAGGTCGAAGAAGAAGTTCGAGGCGCGGGTCATAAGGAAGTTGTTGGTGTATCTGCGGTGGATAATCTGCTTTTTGTGCAGAAAGTTCATTACGAGCTTGATAAGAGTCGCGGTAAGCACGCCGAGAAGGAAGTTGAAGCCGTAAATTACCGATTTCATACCCGGAAGAAGATTGCCGAGTGTAAACATCAAAAGGTAAGCGGCAATATATGCCACGATGATGAGTGCTATCTGTACGGTGAATTTATCGATGCTCTCCTGAAGCGGGATCTCACCCTCGGGATCGACTTCTTCGGAATGAGTGCTTCCGTCCGAGCGGCTCGAAAGAACTATCTTTCCGCGCTTTTTCATAATGTTGAGGTGGATGACTCCGCCGATCGAAGCCGAAAGGAATCCGAGTGCGGCGATGGTAAGACCGAAGCTCTTGCCGCCGACAAAGCCGTGTTCGACCTCATAGATCGTGCCGTAATTGAGTGCCTGGCCCGTGCCCTGACCGTAGCCGAAGGGGAGAAGAACGCCCGCAGCGGCGAAGAAGTCCTTGATGATGAAGGTGGCAAGGATGGTGATTATAAGTCCGACGGTGCCCTGAAGAAGGTAGGTGGAAACCGTGGTCACGCCCGTGTTGAATATCTCGGCAGATCTCTTTTTGGTTAGCTTTGAATTTGTCGTTTTGAATGATGAGGCTATAAAGCCGAGCGCGAGCGCGTGATATGTAATGATCTCGAGGTGCGCCGTGCCGTTGGTGCCGAATGCGGCGGTGTCGAACATAACCTCGCCCGTTATCGCCTTATAAATGGCGGCAACGATGAGAAGGATGATTCCGCCGACAACCGAGGTGGGGGTCAGAGAATCGCGGAGAAAAGGAATGCTGCGCTTGAGCATATTTCCCACAAGAAGGCTTCCAAGGAGCACCGCGAAGGTGTTGATCCAAGCCCATACACTAAAGTCCCAAAAATTGTTCATTTTCGTCTCCTTTAATTATGTTTTTGTATCTGTGATAGATATGAACGTATTTCAGCGCGTTGAATCGTTTGCCGCCCTTGAGCTGATAGATCTTGCCGCCGTGGTAGATGTTCGCCTTGTTTTTGCCAAGAACCGTGACAGCGGTTGCCTCGTCGAAGGGGAATTCGAGATCGACGCCCTCGCCGCGCGCCGTGATGCGGTTGCCGCAAAGGGTGATCTCGGCATCCTTGCAAAGCGGGAGCTTGCGGTCGTAGACGATTACCTCCGAGATTCGCGCGCGGTCGGTGTAGATCACATCGGAGCCGTAAGCGGTGACGTCGAGCGAGTTCATGAAGTCCTTCTGAGCGTCATACCAGCCCGCTACGAACTCGTGCGGGAAGTCAAATCCCACTCCCTCAAGCTTTTTGGAGGGCAGATAACGCACCTCGCGGCCGCATTTCTTACATTTAATTATATCCTCGTGGCTGTGGAACTCGGAAAGCCCGCAAAAAGGGCAATAGTAGATCGCGCGTTCGAGATATTCGGCGAGCTTAGGATGCTTGTATTCGAAATCTTCGCAAGCCTCATTGACGTAGAGCGTGTCGCGAATGACGGCGAAAAGCTCGTCATCTGTCATCGCGTCATATTCCTCGGGCTGAACGGCACGGGCACAGAAGACGCGGATGCTACCCTTTCGCACAACGTCGCTCCAACGCGGCTCGCTTCCGTAGCCACCCTCGATGCGGTAAAGCAGAATGGGCATGCCGAGCTTGCGTGCCAGTGCGACTATTGATGGATTCATATACTCGGTGCGTCCGCTGTAGGTGCGGTTGCCTTCGGGCGCGATGGCGATCGAACCGCCCTCCTTTGCCACCTTGAGGCAGTTGAGAATGGCGCGGATATCGGTCGTCTGCTTCTTGATCGGGATGGGCGCGACGAGGTATTTGATCACCTTCGAGATCCAGCCGTTCGAGAAAATATCCTCGGTTGCCATGTAGTAAACGGTGCCCTTGAGCGTCATACCGACGAAGAACTGGTCAAATGGCGTTTGATGGTTGAGCAGAATGAGATAGGGACGCTTTTGTTGCTCCTTGTATCTCTCTATCTTTATGCCGTACTTGAAATGAACGTAAGGCCTGACGATACAATAGGCAATATTTCTGACAGCCAGATGCCGCCACTTTCGCCATTTTGTATCCTTCTTTTTCTTTTTCATAAGACCTCCATAAAGGGGAATTTTTGCATACACATATAATTATATAACATTTTGTGCCAAAAGTCAAGAAGAACCGATAAAGGCGATCGTGAACAATGGTTGATTTGAAGAATGGATCATTAGCTAAATAAGCACAAATCGCCCCTTCGCGAGAAAATCTTCCAAAAGTTGATTTATTATATATTTATGCCTGCAAATCAAATAAATAGTAATCATTTGCAAAAATCAAACGTTTGCGTTTTACTTAATGAAGCAACCTCTGCGCTCTTGACAAATAGATTTTATTGTGGTATAATGTTAAAAATTCCAAAAAGGGGGCGGTGACTTGATCTTAGCGCTTGATATAGGCAATTCGGTGATAAATATCGGCGGGTTTGAGTTCGGCGAGCTCGATTTCGTCGCGCATATTGCCTCGGACAGAAAAAAGACCGCGGATGAATACGCCGTTTCTCTGCTTTCCCTGCTCTCGCTCCACTCGCGCGACCGCTCGGAGGTTACGGGAGCCATTATTTCCTCGGTTCTCCCCGAGCTGAATCCCGTAATCAAATCTGCGCTCTCCTTCCTTTTCGGCGTTGAACCGCTCACGGTAGGCCCCGGCGTTAAAACGGGAATCGGCATCAGATGCGATATGCCCTCCTCGGTTGGCGGCGATCTTATCTGCGCCTCGGTTGCCGCGCATAATCTTTACACCTCGCCCTCGCTTATCATCGATATCGACACGGCAACGAAGATGACGCTTGTCAATTCGGAAGGTGCCTTCGTCGGCACCTCGATAATCCCCGGCGTGCTTATGGGACTTGAAGCTCTATCAAGCGGTGCGGCGCTTCTGCCGACCGTTGAGCTTTCCGCGCCCGACAAGGTCATTGGCAAAAACACCTCGGATTGCATGCGCTCGGGCGTCATTTACGGCAACGCCTCGATGATCGACGGCATGATCGACCGCATATTTGCCGAAAACGGCGAGATGCAGATCATCGTTACCGGCAGTCAGGCAAAGTTAGTCACGCCATATATAGCTCACAACTACATTTACGACGAGCACCTCGTTCTGCGCGGGCTTGATCTGATCTATAATAAAAACAACTGAATATTTTCCCGAAAGGGATAATATAAATTTCAGCGTTGTATTGCGAAAGCAAACGACAGCAAGGAGGAATTTATGAAAAACACAAAAAACAGCGAACGCACAAGAAGACTTGTTATGACCGCGATGATGACGACACTGGTTGTCGTTTTTCAGCTTCTCGCGACCTATACCGCCTTCTTCGGACCCTTTTCGACCGCAATCGGACTGATCCCGATCGCCATCGGCGCCTGCATCTGCGGCCCCCTCGTCGGCGCTTGGCTCGGACTCGTATTCGGTATCGTAGTTCTCGTAACCGGCGGCGCGGCTCTCTTCTTCGCCTTCAGCGTTCCCGGAACCGTCATCACCGTCCTTCTCAAGGGCGCGGGCTGCGGATTCGTCGCGGGACTCGTCTTCAAGCTTCTTGAACCGAAGCTCAAATTCTTTGCCGCGATAATTGCCTCGCTTCTCTGCCCCATCGTCAACACCGGCATCTTCCTTCTCGGAAGCGCGGTATTCTTCATGCCCCATGCCAAGGCGATCGGCGAGCTTGTTGGCATCGAAGGCGCAGGATTTGGCGTATTCATCGCCCTCGCATTCGGCAATTTCATCATCGAAGTTCTCATGAACGGCCTTCTCTCCCCCGTTTTTGTCAGAATCATCAAGATTGTTAAGCTGACGGGGAAAAAGTGATCACTAAAAAACAAACACCCGACCGCGTATTCGGTCGGGTGTTTGTTTTATTTATCCGTGCCAAATCCGATTAAACGCCGGCAACTGCGTCTTGCCTTTGTTTTTTTCGGATTTGGCGCGGTGGAGACTGTTGCGCGCATCTTCCTTGACGCTATCAATCACCGACATGTCAGACCTCCCGGGCGAGTGTGACGCTCATCGCCCGGTGTCGCAGCAGTGTTGAAAGAAAACACGCGTTCCGTCAAGACCTCAAATCTGGGAGAGAAAAATTCTGAAATTCCCCTCTACTTATATAGACAACTTTTTTTCAAAAAGGTTGCACGGTTTCGGAAAATTTTTCGGAATTTTTCGGAATTTTTTTGGAATTTGCCGACAATTCGACATCCTATAATTCTTATTAGAAATATTATACCACTTTCAAACCTAAATGTCAATAACTAATTTATCGTTTAGGCATTTTGACGATAGGTTTGTTTACTATCACTAAAATAAATCTAAGAAAATGCGCGAAAAAGCAACAAAGTGCACATATTGTAGGTATATTTCCTCTCGTATGCTATTTTAGCACTAAGTAAGCTAAATAATATCAAAAGGCTTGATTAAGCAAGTCATTTATTGTGAGCGTGAATTGCCTTCCCTCGTATTTTATTTTTACCTCAAGAAAAATTTGCACGGAGTCGATTTCGCTGTTTTGGCTGTCAGAGCCGTATACTACGACTTGTCTTACAAACTCGACTTCGCACCGGTCGGCGTCCAAATCTGCAAGAGCAAGATATTCTTTCAGATACTCTAAAGCTACTTCATCAGTGAGAGTAAAGGTGTATTGGGTTTTTTCGGCAAGCAGTTTATCCGGCTTATAATAGCCGATGAAATTACCAAACATTCCGTAAAAAACGTAATTATACAGTCCGTCTGCCGAAATATCATTTCGCTCGGTTTGCACACCGTCGAAATCGGTGTGAGTGATCTTTCCGTCCGCAAAGCTATAGGCGAAAGTTTCTCTCGGTGCTATTTCACCAAATTTGTATATTTCATGCGTAACGTCTACGCTTTCGTTCCCCCGGTATCTTCCGTAAACAGTATGATTATATAATTCTTCCCATTTGTTGTTTTCGATCTTTGTGATTTTAATTTTGTTTGAGAAGCTGAAGCTGTTTCCGTATCTGACCAAGCGGTAGTAATTATAGGATAATTTGGAGATGAAATTATAGAACGTGTCGAATTTTTCGAATTGATAGATCGAAAGTTCATCGGGAGGAGTAATTTGTATGTCTTCGCCGATCCTCTCGAGCGTGCTGTACGTCCTGAAATCGATTTGTTCTTCCTTGCCGAGCTGTTTTAACATAAGTTCGGCTTCAAGAGAAATGCTCACGATATTTCCCTCGCAGTCTATCCAGGCAACGATTCCCGCTTTTCCGACTGTGTATGGAGATTCCGGCGCACCGGGGACATTGCCAACAAGGCGGTCTTTTCCCTTATCGGTGAGATCTATGTTTACGATAAAGCCCTCGTCGCCTGCGGAAACGATGCCGCTCGCGAAGTTTTCGTTGCCCGAAAAATCAAACAACATAGGATTTGATATGGTAGGGCCGTCGCCCTCGAGCTTCTTATATTGCTCTTCGTTTTCAACAACTGCGGAATATCCCATATCTCCGATCATTGAAACGTAGAATGCAAATATGCTGTTTGAATACATTACGAAGCTTTGCAGTTCATCGTCTACCAAAAGCTTTTCCGAATAATTATCGTGGTTTTTTATATAGACGATCTGTTTTGTTTGTTTCCCGACATCGGGGATATCAAAGGAAATTTCGGTAGTTTTGATAAAGCTTTTATAATTTCTTGTCTTTTTTGCGCTTTGCCGCAAAAGAGCAATCGGTTCCATCGCCGCAAGCTTATCGTAAAGCGACGTTGTTTCCTCTTCCGGAGGCAGTGTTTCTTCCGCCGTTGTTTCCTCTGCGGAGGTGGCGGGAGGCTCGGTCGTTACCTCAGCCTCCTCGCCGAGACAGGCGGAAAGCGGGAAAATCATGCAAAAAGTCATAAATAGTGCCAAAAATCTGTAAAAGTGTTTCATAATTTCTCCTTTCCGTACTATCCTTATTATATCACGTTATTTCTTTGTTTGTCAAGCGGAAAAAAGAGTTAATTTTCGCCGCCAACACCGCCAAGAACGGGCAGGATCGTGTCGGTTCCGCTGACAACGGTTTCGGGGAGCTTACCGTCCCAGCCGAGAGCCTCGTAGTACTTAATGAGCGCATCCGTGATCGATGCGGCGAGAGCCTTGTTTGCCTCGGCTTCCTTTTCGCCGGCGTACTTTTCTGCGTCTGCCGCGAGCTTTTTAGCTTCCGCTTCCGCAGCCGCCTTGATCTTTGCTACCTCAGCGTCGGCTGCCGCCTGGATCTCCTTGACCTCAGCCTCTGCCGCTGCCTGGATCTTTTCGCGTTCTGCAGCCTTTTCCTGCTCCATCGTCTTCTGCGCCTGCTCGGTCTGCGCCTTGAGGAGAGCCTGCTCGGCTACGACCTTATCCTCAACGCTCGCGGTGAAGGCGTCGGAGAAGTCGATGTCCTCAACAGCGGTCGAAACGACAACGATATTGTAAGCTCCGAGCTGTTCGATGAGGGCGTCTGTGATCTGCACCGAAAGTGCCTCGCGGCTTTCGATCAGAGCCTCTGCGGTGTATTTCGCGATTACGCTCTTGACAACTTCCTGGATACGGGGCGCCATGACGGTGTTGTAATAATCAACGCCGATCTCCTTATAGATCTTCTGCGCGTTCGACTTTTCGATCTGGTAGTTCATCGAATAGGAAACGAGAACCTCCTGAATGTCGCTCGAAAATGCCGAAAGCTCAAGATGCGCAACCTGCGTTCTGTTATCCATGCAAACGATCTCCTGGAAGGGAGATTTGACGTGCATTCCCGCCTCGAGGGTCTTATCCTCGACCTTACCGAAGGTGGTCAGAATACCCGTGTGACCCGTGGGAACGGTTGCAACCATTCCGCCAAGGATGACAACAAGACCGAAAACGCAAAGAGCCTGACGGCCGCAAAGCCTCCATCCGGTTTTCGAGTAACCGAGTGCCACAAAGAGCACCAAAACTGCAACTATTGAAGCAACTATCCAAAACATTGTAAAATACCTTCCTTTCATTGAGATGTTTGGTTGTTATTGCTGTATTTATATTATATCACACGGTCACGTGATTGTCAATAGGTTTTGGAAAGATTTTTTGCAATTTTTGTTGAATTATGTGGGAAATGATGGTATAATATATAATGTAATAATATACGATCACGGTCTGCTTGCGGAACATATCGTGCCGAAGGCATATCACGCGCCCGCAGGGCGCGAGCGTTGAAAAATGCTGTTCAGAACGCTGAGCAAAGAAGTCTGCGCTCTTAAATGTCTCCTTCCCGGTTTACGGGAAGGGGAGTAAGGGGATAGGTCCCGATTTGCCGGAACAAAATTATTAGGATATCGTCAAAATCTCTATGCGCGCGTAAAATTACCTGTTTGCACCCGCAGAACGCACGAAATCTCTATTTGGCATTGCGCGATCAAAGATCGCGCGGGGTGACAGAGCGCAATACTTCCCTACATTCGGGAAGTATTGACTCTGTCCAAACAGGAGAAGCGGAGCTTCACCTGTTTGAAGCACGGAAGCGAGAGCTTAAGCTCTCGCATTAGTCCGAGGCTCTGCCTCTTGCTCCGCGAACTTTTGAAAAAGTTCGATCAAAACTTTCCCGCTGTTGTTTTTTCAATAAAATTAAAAATTTCCGTGTTCGGAAATTTACCTTCATTCTGCGAAGCAGATTATCATTCACGCGAAGCGTGATTATCATTCGGCGCAGCCGACTATCATTCGCGCTTTGCGCGATTATCATTCCGCCGAAGGCGGATAAGGAGTACTTATGGCAAAGAAGAAAAAACCTCAAAAAATCGGCAAGCCCGCCGCCTGGCTCTACCACCCCGCTTTTCTCATCGTCTCTCTCTACTACCGTCTGCGCTACCGCGTACATATCTACAATTCCGAACTCAAATCGATGCCCAAGGGCGGTTGTGTCGTTCTTGCAACGCACACCTCGAACAAGGACCATTTCCTCACCGCCATGGCGCTCTACCCGCGACGCGTGACCTTTGTTATGAGCGAACACTTCTTCGCTAACAAAACGCTCCGCCCGATCCTCAAGATCATGTGCGCGATCCCGAAAAAGATGTTCTGCCCCGACACGCGCTCGGTGCTCTCGATGATCCGCGCCATCCGCGAGGGCAACACCCTTCTGCTCTTCCCCGAGGGTCGTCTTACCTGCAACGGCGTCTCCTGCCCCATCACGCCCGGCACGGCGGAGCTCATCCACAACCTTGGCGTGCCCGTTTACACGATCACAGCCGAAGGCGCGGGAAAGACATTCCCGAAATGGGCGAAAAAGCCCCGCATCGGCCGCATCGACGTTCATCTTCACAAGCTTTTCGACGGCCCCGAGCTGAAGGAGATGCTTCTTGACGACATCGAGCAGAAGATCACTGACGCCATCTCCCACAACGCGTGGGAATCGCTCCCCGACGTGAAATTCAAGTCGAACGCCCCCGCGGAGGGACTTGACGGCATCCTCTGGAAGTGCCCCGAGTGCCACAGCGAGCACACTCTTGTCTGCCAAGGCGACAAAATCACCTGCTCATACTGCGATCTCCACGCCACCGTTGACGCGCACGGACAGATCACGGGCACACACCAAGAGATCAAAACCATCGCCGATTGGTACGATTTTTGCGCCGATTCGTTTGACGACGAAGATATGCTCATAGGCGACTGCCCCGCCGGCGTGACCGACGGCGACCCGAAAAAGGACGGCGTTATGCGCCGCGACGTCGGCCACGGCAAAATGACTCTCTGCTACCAAGGTTTCACCTTCGACGGCGAGATAAACGGCGAGGAAACTCACATCTCCCTTCTCGGCAAAGACTGCCCCGGCGCGCTCCCGATCTCGGTCGCCGACCATTTTGACGTCTACTACGGCGGCAAGCTCCACTTCTTTACTCCTCAGTCCGACCCGCGCGATACCGTGAAATTTGTTGCGTTCAAGGATAGATTGAACGAAAGCAATAAATAAACGTTTCCAATTTATCTCCCTCAATTCACCTACACTCTAAAAGAAAGGATCTATGACATGAAGAAAACTACCGTATTTGCTATTTTGGGTACATTAATTGTTTTGTTGTCTGTTTTTGCCGTAATACTTTTGGTGAAAGAGGCTTCACGTCCCGAGGATCCTATCCAAGAGGCGATAAACGCATTGACTGTTTATACCGAAGAAGGTTTCAAGCTGACCTACAATAAGGAAGAAAACTACTATACTTTCAGTAGCACGGGAAATTTTGACGGAGTAGATCTTGTTATTCCCGCTTACTATAACGGAATACCGATAAAGCAATTCACGACCGGACTTGATGAGCTTGAAAATATAAAAAGTATCTCAGTTCCCGATACTATCGAGGAAATAACTGTTCTCAAATCCGATGCGCCAAATCTTAAGTTTAATGAATACGAGAACGGATATTATGTTGGAAACGATGATAATCCCTACTATGCGCTCGTAGAGTACGAAAGCGATTTCGCTCATCAAGTTGTTTTGCACGAAGATACTAAAGTTATAGGAAATTACGCTTTCAATAAAAATTCTCACGTGACATCGGTAACCATACCTGAAGGTGTCAAATCTATTGGTTACGCGGCTTTTGCGCGTTGCTCCTCGCTGACATCCTTTGTTATCCCTGATAATGTGACTCATATTGGAGATCATTTGTTCGGTCACAGTGAAAAGCTACAAAGTGTTGTGATTGGCGCGGGCGTTACAGAACTGACCGATGAAATGTTTAACTCTTGTAAGGCTTTGAAAAAAATTGAAATGAGAGGAAAGATCACCCGTATTGGAAGTGGCGCATTTCATTACTGCGAATCTCTTGACACTTTTGAATTTCCCAAAAGCGTTACCGAAATAGAGTCCTTTGCATTTGCAGGCTGTACTGCGCTAAAATCAATCACGATGCATAAGGGTATAAAGACGATTTCCCGATATGTTCATTTCCCCGAAACTGCGCTTTATAACGAATACCTCGGAGGTCTTTACCTCGGAGACGACAAAAATCCCTATTTATATTTTATCGGACTTAAAAATGAAGATGCCGAATCTCTTGTTCTGCATCCCGACACCTATGCTGTATGTCAAGATGTGATACCGCAGGTCAAAACGTTGACAAGTCTTTCAATAGAAGGCGGTTGGGGAAAATATCTCTATTCCGAGAACAACTGCATCATCAGAAAAGACGGAAGAATCCTTCTCTGTGGAATCAAAACATCGGTTATACCGTCAAGCGGAATTAAAGAGATCGAGTCGTATGCTTTTTCAAATTGCCGCGAACTCACAAGCATTGTAATTCCCGATTCGGTAAAAAAGATGGGAAGAAGCGTATTTTATAACTGCCGCTCCCTCGTTACCGTCGAGTTGGGCAAGAATCTCGAGGAGATAGGTGCTTCCGCTTTTCTGCAATGCTATAGCATTGAGCGCATTTCAATTCCAAAGTCGCTGCGCAAAATATCCTACAATTGCTTTGGCAGCTGTCGTAAGCTAGTGGAGGTATCTTTGACAGATAAAACCGACGTCATAGATCAATATGCCTTTGCAAACTGTCCGCTCCTTTCATCCATCTCGCTTCCGGGTGTGAAGGTTATAGAAGCCGGCGCGTTTTACGACTGCGAAGTACTCAGAAAGGTTACTTTATCCGATGATCTCGGATTTATCGGCGACAACGCGTTTATGATGTGTCCGTTGCTTCAAGAAATCGATCTTCCTTCCGGTTTGCGTTGTATCGGAGATTCGGCATTTAAAAGATGCGAATCACTGAAACACCTCGATATTCCCGAAGGTATTGAGTATTTAGGAAAGAAGGTTTACAAGCAATGTGCATCTCTTGAATCTGCGGTCATTCCCGCTTCAAGAGAAGATCTTTATCTCGATGAATTTGCATTATGCACGAAGCTTAAAAAGATATACCTCCCTTCAACGCTGAAGCAGATCAGCGGATACGGCGTTATCGGATCTTGTGAGTCACTTGAGGAAATTTTCTTCAGCGGCACGCTTGAGCAATGGAACAGCCTTGAAAAAAACAACGAATGGAATGTCGGCTCTCCTGCGTTTAAAGTGATCTGCTCTGATGGAGAGATAGAATACCCCGCTGATGAAAGACGGTACAATAACTACGAAGATATGTACTGGTAAAGTCCTCCTCTTTTATCGCAAATCTTAAAACCTTCAAAAATACAGACGTTATCTCGGGCATAGCCCGATAACCTACACATTATTCAGAGGAACCAAATGAAACGAACTCCCCTTGCAGAACTCATAAGACCCACATCCTTCGACGACATCGTCGGTCAGACCCATCTTTTCGGCAAAAACGGCGTTGTGCGCCGCCTTTGCGATTCGGGGCGCATACCGAATATGATTTTCTTCGGCCCTCCCGGCACGGGCAAGACGACCGCGGCGTCGCTTGTCGCGAAATATGCGGACATGACCTTCGTGCGCCTGAACGCCACCACTGCGTCGCTTTCCGACGTCAAGGACGTGCTCGCCTCGACCGAAAACGTCTTCGGATCGGAGGGAATTCTGCTTTATCTCGACGAGATCCAGTATTTCAACCGCAAACAGCAGCAATCGCTGCTTGAATACATCGAGGACGGGCGCGTCACGCTGATCGCCTCGACGACCGAAAACCCGCACTTCTACCTCTACGGCGCGCTCATCTCGCGCTCCACGCTCTTTGAGTTCAAGCCCGTGCCGCAAGCGGAGGTCGTTCGCGCGCTCGGACGCGGTATGGACTACCTCAATCGCGAAACGAACCGACAGCGCGTTTTCGACGCGGGAGTTGCCGAAAAAATCGCCGCGGCATCGGGCGGTGACGTCCGCCGTGCGCTGACTCTCTTTGAAAACGCCTATCTTTCCTCCGAGGGCGACGCACTTCTCCTCTCCGACGTCACGCCCTTCGAGTCGAATATCACCGAATACTCCGACGACATCCACTTCGATCTCCTCTCCGCTCTGCAAAAGTCGATCCGAGGCTCCGACCCCGACGCCGCCGTGTTTTATCTCAACAAGCTCCTCGCGGCGGGCGAGCTTCTTGCCGTTTGCAGGCGAATGCAGGTCATTGCGAGCGAGGATATCGGGCTTGCCTACCCGATGGCGCCCGTCATCACGCGCGCTTGCTGTGAATCGGCGCGCGAGCTCGGTATGCCCGAGGCGAGAATTCCGCTCTCGAATGCCGCCATAATGCTTGCGACCGCCCCGAAATCGAACTCCGCCTACCTTGCTGCCGCCGCGGCAAACGAAGACATCGAGGCGGGACGCGGAAAAATTCCGCCAAAGCACATCCAATCCCCGCTTTTCGAAGGCTACGTCTACCCCCACGACTACCCGAATCACTACACGCACCAGCAATACCTCCCCGACGACCTGAAGAACCGCGTTTACTACAAATACGCCCCCAACAAAACCGAATCCGCCGCCGCCGCATACGCCGAGGCGATTGGAAGCAGGAAAAAGGGGTCGTAAATATGTTTATTTTTGCCGTTACATTAATTTGTAGCGGCAAAAATTACACATTTCCACAAAAATGCCGTCTATATAAGTGAAGGGCTCTTACAAACTCCGAAGGAGGTGCGACATGGGAAAAGATAAAGGAATTATTCTTACAGACGAGGAAATTCTTAAGCTTTATTTCGAGCGCTCGGAAGACGCGATAAAGGAAACCGACAGAAAATACGGGAAATACCTTTACACGATCGCTTACAACATTTTGCGCGACGAATGCGATTGCGAGGAATGCCTGAACGACACGTATCTCAAGGCGTGGAATTCCATCCCG
>JAZORB010000093.1:0-8010 GCA_045656385.1 Eubacteriales bacterium
AAGCATAGCCGCCTTCTGCCTTCTGAGCATCGGGGTAGCCCCACTTAGCGTCAAGCGGAGATGTTACGTCCTCGAGCTTAGTAGCTGCGGAGTAGTTGGTGGTGTAAGCACCGGGAACGATGCCTTCCTTGTTGATGGAACCATCTTCGTTGAACTTCTTGTCATCTACGAACTTGTAGTCGTAGTCAAAGAAAGAAGAACCAATGTAGCTCATGCTCTGAGTATCATTGTTGTCAGCGTAGGTGAATTCGTTCCAGTTGCTGGGCATTGTAGCTGTATAGGTGTTGTACTGAGCCTGCTTGAAGGTTGCAGGGGTCACGGGATCCTTGCAAGAAGCAAACGTACCAACTACCATAATCAAGCACATTGCCAGTGCGAGCATGGATGTGAGTTTCTTGTTCATAAAGATTTCCTCCATATTGTTTTTAATTTGTAATGTATCATTATCCGAATAATCTTTTCTTTTGACGCCCGCATCGGTACAAAAAGCGTACCGAAAAATGCAAGCAAATACGGCAGTCTCACGAATGAGATTAATCAAAAGGAAAGTATTGGCACGGATAGATGATATATGAACATAAATATTTTACCACAAAACGATTGTATTGTCAATCTCTTTTTGCAAAAAAATTTACTCAAAAATTCATATTTCTTTCATTTTTTTATTTATTTGCGAAAAAAAACTTAAAAAGTTGAAAAAAAGTGAAGTAAAATCCTCAAAAGTCAAAAAAGACCTCCGCATCTCTTTTGCGCTCATAAAGGTTCGCCGATCCCTTATTTTCCCTTGATTATTCTGTTTTTCCGGTGCTTCCCGAAACAGACTCACACCCGTTATGCCGCCATTATATATAATGTAGAAACAACGCGCCGCCGAATGCAAGACTAAAGGCGCTCGGCGTCATTATGAATAACCAATGAACTTTTTTGTCAAATCACTTGACAAAGCTTCGGTAGTGTGCTATAATATTTTATCATAAACGCAAAGATGCGGAATAGTACGCGAATTTCTTCACTTTAAGAGAGTTGCCGGTTGGTGCGAGGCATGGTGGGAGTTTTGCTGAACTCACCGCGGAGCGTTTGCTGTGAAGGACAAAAATAGCGGCAAACGGGTGCTCCCGTAATAGAGCAAGGATGTGTCAGCATCCAAAGTGCATCCCGAAAGGGATGAAAAAGAGTGGTACCGCGGAAACATATTTTTACGTTTTCGTCTCTTTGATCAGGCAAAGGGGCGGAAGCGTTTTTTGTTAGAATAAATTCAAGCTTATATTTAAATTTTGAAAGGGGCTTTCAAAAATGAAAAAGATCAATATTTCGGACGTCACACTCAAGAAACTCTCGGAAAACCGTGCAGTATCCCTGCTTTTCCGTGAAAAATCCGCTATTGCTAACTGCGCGGACAGAGTGGGTGCGGACTCTGTCGAGCTACCCGCGATAAAGAACGCCCGCGAGGACTCTATCATATATAAAACGATTGCAAAGAATATTCAGAACGCATCTCTCGCCATTCCCGTCGGATTCAGCGGCGATGAGGTCACCGCGGCATGGGAATGCATCAAGGATGCAAAATCCCCGCGCCTTCAGGTCGAGCTTCCCGTTTCCACCATTCAAATGGAATATACCTATCACATCAAGCAGGCAAAGATGCTCGAAAAGATCGGCGAGCTTGTAAGCACAGCAAAGAATCTTTGCGCCGACGTTGAATTTTCCGCGCTTGACGCGACGAGAGCGGACGAGGATTTCCTGATCGCCGCCGCACGCGAGGCAGAGGCGAAAGGCGCGAATATCATTACTCTTTGCGACATCGCAGGAGCTTCCACCCCCGATCAGATCGCTGATCTCGTGACAAAAGTTAAGGGCGCAGTTTCGGTGCAGGTATACGTCGAGCTTTCCGACCGCATCAACATGGCAGTCGCTTCCGCATTTGCCGCCATCAAGGCCGGCGCTGACGGACTCAAGTGCGCTATGGTCGGCAAGGATATTCTTCTGACGGGTGAGATCTCGGATGCCGTGAACACTTGCGGCGCGCAGATCGGTGCAGAGATCAAGCTGAGCGCCACCAATATTCACGCAAGAATTGAAGATATGGTATCGAGCATCAACCACGATGCATACGAAACCGAAAATACAGTCAGCGAAAAGAAAAAGATCCTTCTCGACTCGGATTCGACGCTGGCGCAGGTTGCAGGCGCGGCGGCTATTCTGGGCTACGAGCTTTCGGATTCCGACGTCGGCAACGTATATAAAGCTCTCAAGCAGGTATGCGACAAGAAGGGAGCTGTCGGCGCCAAGGAATTCGAGGCTCTGATCGCAAGCTCGGCGATGCAAGCTCCTTCCACCTATCATTTCGAATCCTACACAACAACCAGCAGCAACGTTTCGAGCTCTATGTCGCAAGTCACTCTCAAATGCAACGACGAGATCATCTGCGGTGTAAGCAACGGTGACGGTCCCATCGACTCGGCATTCCGCGCTATCGAGCAGTGCATCGGTCATCACTACGAGCTTGACGACTATCAGGTCCAGTCGGTAACCGAAGGAAAAGAAGCTCTCGGCTCGGCGCTCGTCAAACTGCGCGAGGGCGGAAAGCTCTATTCGGGCAACGGCACGTCCACCGATATCGTTGCAGCAAGTATCCGAGCGTATATCAACGCGCTCAACAAGATAGTATTTGAGGAGGATTAAAATATGAAGATCGTATTTTCAACCAAGAACGTAAGCCGTGCTTCCTTTCTTGATACCTGCCGTTTTGCATACGACTACGGTTTTGAGGGATTTGAAATATACGATGCCGTAAAAGAGCGTGGCGGACATCACGACAGCATCCTGCGGCACGACCGCACCGCCGATGCCAAAAGAAAGCTTGTCAACAGAAATCTCACGGTTTCCGCGCTCCGTATGCCCGCTCCGATTGAAAGCGACGAAACAAGCGCAGAGCTTGTTAAAAAATACGTTGATATGGCAGCACTGGCGGGCATCGACAACGTCATAGTCCGGGTTGAAGAATTCACTTCTTTTGAAGCTCTCGACGAAAAGCTTGCGGATGCTATCAAGCGCGCGGAAAACGCGGACGTCAACATCCTCTTTGAAACGATCGGATATCTCTCGAACACCGAAAACGTGATCGGCATAATAAATCATTTCGCATCCGCCGCCATTGGCGCCTCCTGGAACGTCAGAGGAACCTATTTCCATGCGGGCGAGACTGCGGAGGCGACGATCAAGACCCTCGGCGCTTATATCAAGTACGTTCGCCTCGGCGATATGAAGGACGGCAAGACCGTTCTCATCGGTGAAGGCGACCTTGAAGTGGGCAAGCTCCTCGGCGCGCTCTCATCCCTCAATTACGAAGGCTTTATCTGCGCGGCATGGAACGAGGAGATCGCGGATGCAGATATCGTTCTGACTCATTTTACAAACTATATTTCCTCTCTGGCGCGCAACAAAAAGACCTTTGACCGCACCTATTACAACCGCGCCAAGACGGGCACCTTCGTCTGGAAGAAATACGACGTTATCGAAGCGACCTTCTCGGACGTTCTCGACACTATGGTCGAGCACTACCCCGATCAGTACGCCTTCAAGTATCCCACCCTCGATTACACGAGAACCTACGAGCAATTCCGCCGCGACGTTGATGAATGCGCCGCCGCGCTCATCTCGCTCGGTGTAAAGGCGGGCGATCACGTTGCCGTCTGGGCAACCAACGTTCCCCAGTGGTTCATCACCTTCTGGGCAACCACCAAGATCGGCGCAGTTCTCGTCACGGTAAACACTGCGTATAAGATACACGAGATCGAGTATCTGCTCAGACAATCGGATACCCACACCCTCGTTATGATCGAGTATTGCAAAGATATCAACTACAAGGCTATCATAGAAGAGCTCTGCCCCGAGCTTAAAAGCCTCAAGCCCGGTGCTCCTCTCTATTCCAAGAATCTTCCCTTCCTGCGCAACGTCGTAACCGTCGGCTTTAATATGGAAGGCTGCCTCGATTGGGAGCAGATGCTCTCGCGCGCTTCTCTCGTTCCGCGCGAGGAGGTGCGCAGACGCGCTTCTCTCGTCAAGCCCGACGACGTATGCAATATGCAGTACACCTCGGGAACGACAGGATTCCCCAAGGGCGTTATGCTGACTCACCGCAATATCGTCAACAACGGCAAGACCATCGGCGACAGAATGGATCTTTCCACCGCCGACCGTATGATGATACAGGTTCCCATGTTCCATTGCTTCGGCATGGTCCTCTCGATGACCTCGATGATGACTCACGGCGGAACTCTCTGCCCCATTCCCTATTTCTCGCCCAAATCCTCGCTCGCCTGCGTAAACGACGAGCACATCACATGCTTCAACGGCGTTCCGACGATGTTCATCGCTATGTTCAGCCACGCGGATTTTGCAAAGACCGACTTCTCTTATATGAGAACGGGTATCATGGCGGGCGCAAACTGCCCCGCAGACCTTATGCGACGCGCGTCTGTCGAGATGAATATGCGCGAGATCATTTCGGTCTACGGTCAAACAGAGGCATCGCCCGGATGCACTATGGGTGAGGTAAACGAAGACCTCGACCACCGCGTTGAAACCGTCGGCAGTGCCTTCCCCGGAGTTGAATGTAAGATCATAGATCCCGAAACGGGCAATGAACTCCCCGACGGGGAAAGCGGCGAATTTGTGGCTCGCGGATTTAACGTTATGAAGGGATATTACAAAATGCCCGAGGCTACCGCACAGACCATCGATTCGGAGGGTTGGCTCCATTCGGGCGACATCTGTATGAGAACACCCGACGGTTATTATAAGGTAACGGGCAGACTCAAGGATATGATAATCCGCGGCGGCGAGAACCTCTACCCCCGCGAGATCGAGGAATTCTACCTGACCAACCCCAAGGTTCGCGACGTTCAGGTTGTCGGAGTTCCCGACGAGACCTACGGCGAGGAATGCTGTGCGTGGATCATTCTTCACAAAGGTGAAAGCGCTGATGAAGCCGAGATGCGCGCTTACGGCAACGCCTCTATCGCCAAGCACAAGGTTCCGAAATACTTTATCTTCGTCGATTCCTTCCCGATGAACGCGGCTGGCAAAATACTCAAATACAAGATGCGCGACGAATCTGTCGAGAGGCTGGGACTGAAAAAGTAATCCGCCCGAAGACGAAAGGCAAAAGATCAGATGAAAAAATACAGAATAATCGACTCACACTGCCATATCTACCCCGATAAGATCGCAGAAAAGGCATCAAACGCGACCGGTCACTTTTACGATCTTCCCACAAGCCTTGACGGCAAAATCTCCACGCTTCTCGAGCACGGAGAAAAAGCCGGCATCGAGCATTTCGTGGTGCAATCCGTCGCAACGACGCCGAAGCAGGTTTCAAGCATAAATAACTTCATTGCGGCATCGGTTGCCGAAAGCGGCGGCAGATTCACGGGGCTCGGCACTCTCCACCCCGACTGTGAGGATATGGAAGCCGCCGTGGAGGAGATAATCAGCCTCGGTCTCAAGGGCGTAAAGCTCCACCCCGATATTCAAGAGGTCAAGCTTGACGACTATCGCATGCTGAAAATGTATGAGCTTTGCGAGGGCAGGCTGCCCATCCTCATCCACACGGGCGATTGCCGTTACGACTACTCGAACCCCAACAGGATGCTTCCCATACTCGATACCTACAAGAATCTGACCGTCATCGGCGCTCATTTCGGCGGCTGGTCGATCTGGGAGGAAGCCTGGAGGGACTATGCGGGCCGCGAAAACTTTTACGTTGACTGCTCCTCCTCGCTCTATGCGATTTCGCCCGAGAAAGCGCGCGAGCTTATTATGGCTTACGGCACGGACCGCGTCCTATTCGGCACCGACTACCCTCTCTGGACGCCCGAAGCCGAAATCGAAAGATTTATGCAGATAGACCTGAGCGAAAAAGAGCGCGAGGATATACTTTACAACAATACGGCAAGGCTTTTCGGAATCGGCAAGTATGATCTCGAAAAAACGAAGAAATAAATCATATATTAAACCCAAACGCCTCCGCGAATTTGCGGAGGCGTTGGTTTTATTTATGCTTCATCAGGACAACAGGGGTTGAAATCGCTATCCAGATAGTTTGCGATAAAGCGGGCGCGGTAGGTGCGCTCGGCGCAGGGAGGGAGAGTGCTGTCGGGCAATTCGGGTACGACGAAGGTAACGCAGTTGATATTAACGTCGCGGCAGACCTCACCCGCAACTGCGGGGAGCGTCAGCACCTTCATGCCTCTGCTAAGCTCGTTGCCCTCTGTGTCGACCTCGTTAAGAACAACAGCGAGCGCAACTCTCCTGCCGGGGCAGACCTCGCGAAGGACGGCGTTTACTCGCACGATCCTGCCGAAGCCCTCAACGCAAATGTCGCCCGCATCGAACTCGATGCTGTCGGTACAGCCCGAGGCGGTGAAATCAACAGGTTCTGCGCATCTTCCCTCGCAGAAATTTATGCCGCAATCGACAACGATCGTGGGCGAGGGGAAGGTCACCGCATTACCGGTCGAATCGTCGTAGCTCGTGCTCTCATTCACCTCAACCGTGCCCGAGCAGGGACCGATATGCTGAACGGTAAACTCAAGGGTTGCAGTCTCCTCTTCTTCCTCGGCAAGTGCGTCTATCGTCCAAATGACATTGTTCGAGTTACTCAGCGTAGCCGTACCTCTGGTGGGAGAAGAAAGCCCGGTTATACGGAAGCAGGGCGAAACGAGGTCGCTGACGACAATATCCTCCGCGCCGGGAGTTACGTCCCCACCGACCGAGTTCGGAACGGCGGTCAATGTCAACAGAATGTTGAAGCTGCCACCGCAGGCAATGCTCTCTGTGCTAAGTTCTTTGTTTGAAAAAATTATACCCATATCTTTTGTTCCTTTCTGTGATACTACAGTAAGTGTATGCAAAGATATGGGTATGTGTGCTTATTTTTCTTGCGCCGATTGTTTTTTCTTGATCTCTTTGCCGACGATATTGAGCATTATCACGGAAAGGACGGCGAGCAGGGCATTTGCGCCGAAGAAGTTCAGCCAGATGCCGTCAAGTCCGAGCCCCCAGAGCGCGCCGAGCATCAAAACGGGGAAAACGAGCGCGATCGATACAGACATGACCGTTGCGAGCGCGGGCTTTTCGATGGCGGAAAGGAAGCTCTGCGTCATAACGCCGACCCAGCGGAAGATATAGGCAAGGCAGAAAAGTCTGATCGCGCGGGTCGATACCTCGAGCAGACGGATCTCCTCGGCATCGACGAAGAGCGAGGCGATCGTTCCCGGGAAGAAAAAGAGTATCGAGGTCGAAACGAATCCGATAACGGCTGTACCGATAAATCCGCAGCGGACGATCTTTTTGACTCGGTCATAGTTTGCCGCGCCCCAGTTGAAGCCAACGGCGGGCGAGAGCGAGTCGCTGACGCCGTAAAGCAGCGGCCAACAGAGGTCGGAGGCATACATCAGCACGGCGTAAACGGCAACCGCGGTGGTTCCACCGCCCTCGCCGAACTCGATCACTCCGAGAGTCATCAGTGAGATATTCATTATGATCGAGGTAACTCTGCCTGCAACGTTGTTGAGAAATACGGGCGAGCCGCAAGCCGCGATCTGCTTGAACATGGAAAGGTGGAAATGCGGTTTTGTGAATTTGAGAAGCGTTTTTCCGCGCAAAAACGGGATCATCGCAACAACCGAGCAGGCGCACATCGAAAGCGATACAGCAAGTGCCGAGCCGACAACGTCCATTTTGAGTCCGAGAAGGAAGAAGCTCAGAAGTCCGAGCGTCAATAGATTCGAGCAGACATTGATCACCATGCTTGTCTTGACGTATCCGCTGATGCGCAGATAGTTGTCCATTGCAAAAAATATGGTGGCAAGAGGTCCGAGAAGCGCGCAGGTGCGCAGATATCTTACCGAGGTGTCAAGGAGCTCGCCGTCAGCACCCATCAGGCGCGAAAGCGGCTCGGCGGCAAAGACCATTATCGTTCCCATAATCACCGAGGCGATGAAGATC
>JAZORB010000094.1:0-10053 GCA_045656385.1 Eubacteriales bacterium
TTCTCGCGCGCGGAACGATGCAGGGATCGTGTCTGCCCTTTACGATCATTTCGGTTTCCTTGCCGGTTGACATATTGACCGTCTTTTGAATCTGCGCTATCGAGGGGGTGGGCTTGATCGCTGTGCGGAATATGACGGGCATACCGTTTGTGATGCCGCCCTGAATCCCGCCCGAATTGTTGGTTGCGGTGACGATCGAGCCGTCCTTCACCCTGAAGGCGTCGTTTGCGCGGCTACCTCTCATGGTTTCAATATCCTTGGCGCCGAATGCCACCGATTTGACTGCGGGAATGCTGAAAACAGCGCGTGCTATCTGCGATTCAACTCCGTCGAACCAGGGCTCTCCGAGTCCTGCGGGAAGACCGATGATGGCGGTTTCAAGCGCGCCGCCGACGCTGTCGCCCTCGCTTGCGGCAAGCTCGATCGTTTCCTTCATCATTGCGACGGCATTATCGTCGGTAAGACCGTAATCGCTTTCGGCAACCGCAAGCAGCCCGTCGCGGTCTGTCGGGATCTCCGAAATTCCGATGCTGTCGATCTGATTGATGCAAGTGCCGATGTAGATACCCTTTTCGCGCAGGGCGGGGATGACTATTGCTCCCGCTGCGACAAGCGCCGCAGTCAGTCTGCCCGAAAAATGTCCGCCGCCACGGTAATCTTCAAAGCCGTGGTATTTTTCGCGTGCGGTGAAATCCGCGTGCGAGGGGCGGGGAAGCTCGGGGGTATAGTCGCGGCTTCGCGTGTCGGTGTTGGGAATGAAAATGCAAAGCGGCGCACCCGTGGTGTATCCGTTATAAACTCCGCTTTGAATGACGTATTCGTCGGGCTCGCGGCGAGAGGTCGATATTTTTTCCTTGGGGCGTCGAAGGGTGAGCTGATGCGCGATGAAATCCTCGTCGACCTTGATGCCGGGGGCGATGCCGTCGATAAGAACACCGACTCCCGCACCGTGGCTTTCGCCGAAAAGCGAAATATTTATTGCGTTTCCGAATGAATTCTTCATTTTTTAATCCAATCTTTCAATAAGTTCTTCGGGTGTGAGCTTCACAAATTCAAAATTTCCTATATCCTTGAGAAGGACTGCACTTATCTTGCCGCCCGATGCGCTCTTTTTGTCGTGGGTGAGCGCTTCGAGGACCGTATTTTTATCCGAAATATATTTTGCCGCATCTGTGTCAAGACCGATGTTAGAAAGTGCTTTTTTTAGTCTTTCCTTTACCGCACCGTCACACATCGGCGGGATTCCGAGCGCGACGCATTCGCCGTGCAGAAGCGAGAGTCCGCAAGAGCTTTCAATGGCGTGTCCGAGCGTGTGCCCGAAGTTGAGAACCTTACGCAGACCGCCCTCGCGCTCGTCGATCTCGACAACGTCGCGCTTTGCCTTTACCGCGCGGATGATGATCTCTTCGATCAATTCGGGGTGTGAAAGAACATCGTTCTTTTCAAAAAGCTCGAAAAGCTCGGGATCGGAGGTTGCGCCCATCTTCAGCGCCTCGCAAAGACCGTTCGAGATCTGGCGGGAGGGAAGAGTAGAAAGCAGATCGGGGTCAATGAAGACCGCTCTCGGCTGCCAGAACGCACCGATCATATTTTTGTATCCGTCAAGATCGACAGCCGTTTTGCCGCCGACCGAGGAATCGACCTGCGAGAGGAGAGTCGTCGGAATATTGTAAAAATCGATTCCTCTCATATAAGTCGCCGCCGCGAAGCCCGCAAGATCGCCGACAACGCCGCCGCCAAGCGCGACAACTGCATCGTTTCGGGTGAATCCCGCCTCAAGCATGGTGCGGAGAACGCTTTGCAGGGTGTCGAAATTCTTGTTTGCCTCGCCCGCGGGGATGACGTGCAGTACCCCGCCGTTGCCAAGAGAGGCGAGAAGTTTTTCTGTGTATTCTGTCGGAACACCGCTGTCGGTGACGACGCAGACCTTGCGGTCCTTTTTCATTATCTTTTCAGCCGCGAGATTGATAGCTCCTCGGCTGATCTCTATATCGTAGCTCGCTTCGCCGAGCCTTACGGGGATGATCATATTTTTCTCCTTACAGAGTAATATCTTTGTCAAACGATGCGATTATTTTGATCTTTCCGCAGACCTCCTCGAGGTCCTCGATCATTCTTCTGCCCGATTTGTCCGCAATGGTGCCCTCGCCCTCGACGTAGAAGTAGTATTCCCAGTTGGCTTCCTTCGTGGGACGGCTCTTGAGGGCACGGAGGTTAAATCCGTTCTTGCCGAATGCCTCAACGGCGTGCATCAGGCTTCCCGCCTCGTTTTTGACGGTGAAGAACATGATGAAGCGGTTGTTTGCGGGGGTGGGGATGATCGGCTCGCGGGTGAAAACTGCGAATCTTGTGACGTTGTTGGTGCCCTCGTTGATCTTTCTCTCAAGCACGCGCAGACCGTAAAGCTCTGCGGTCTCCTCGCTTGCAATGACGGCAACCGTCTTGTCGCCCGCCTCTGCCGCCTCCTTTGCCGCAACGGCGGTGTTGACCGCGCTTTTCTGTGTCCATTTGTGACCCGAAAGGTAGGAGGAGCACTGACCGAGCGCCTGCTCGTGGCTGATGACGGTCTTTATATCCTCAAGCGAGGCATCGGGGAGCGTCAAGAGGCAATGCTCAACTCGAAGCTCGTATACCCCGCTGATATAAAGGTTGCCCATATAAGCCATATCCATAACCTGCGTGACGTCGCCGTTTATGCTGTTTTCGATGGGGAGAACAGCGCAGTCGCAATCCGAGGCGAGGACGGAATCGTACGCTTCCTTGAAGTTGCCGTAGGGAACGCAAACGGCATCGGGGAAGATGCGCGCCGCTGCGATGTGCGCGAATGCTCCGGGAACGCCGCTGTATGCAACTCGCTGTCCTTCCATAAGACGGTGCTGGAACTTGCGCGAGATCGCCATACTCTCGTTCAAGAAGCTGATATAATAGCTTCGAAGCTCGGCGTCCTCGATCAGCGCGGAGTTGCGCTCAATGACCTGCTTTTCGCGCTCGGGGTCAAGCACCTGAAGCCCGCGCGCCATCTTATATTCGGCAACCTTGCGGACGGCATTCATTCTTTCCTCGAAAAGACGCGCCATCTCGCGGTCAACTCGGTTTATCTGTTCTCTTGCTTCTTCGAGCAGGTTTTTCTGTTCGTTCGACATCTTCATACCTCAAAAAATTAAGCCCGCAAAGATTCGCCGACGTGGCGAAATGATTGCGGGCTGTTATGCATTCAAATTAATGAACGGCAACAAAACCATATCGGTTATGCTGCGCACTCACACTTTGCAAGGCAGCCCGTATGGCTAAAATAATAATAAAATCGAGTATTCATAAGAATATTTGCCATTTTGGAACTCCTTTCAAAGCGCTGAATAATTATGCAATGATTATACACCCGAATCACAGTTTTGTCAAGGGTTATACATAAAAGTCACAATTTGTTAACAATTACCAAAGCGGTGCATCGAGTTCTGAAACATTGCTGCGAGTTTTGTACTCTGTTACCCCCGCGCTGACTTCTTTCGGAATTGAAATCAACGCGATCCACTGTCCGATGTCGCAAGTAACACCGCGTTTTGTGAAGTCAATCGTGACCGTGCAAATGCCCGATTCGACCGATATATCGGTAACGTCAAAGCGCGATCCTCCCGATCCCGTTCTTTTAAATACCATCAGAAGATCATAATCGCTGAAAAATTCTTCGTCGTAGTTGCTGACAAGATGAATGCGGTTATTGCGACGCGATATTGCCATTTTTGCATAATCGCTTGCATCATCCGCAATGGGACGTGGATACATAATATCTTCTTCCATCAATTTTCTAAAATCATTATGAGTTGATATGATAAGTTTACCCGAGTAGCCATTTTGCCGCAAAATGGCTACTTCGTAATTGATCCCGCCGTATTCGCGCGGATCGTTTTTAATGGTTACGGAATGTATGTTAGTTATGAATCCGAATTCGGTATCCTTCAAAGGTTCGATTTCTCCGGAGTAGGTTATGGTTACGTATTCGCCTTCGTTAATACTCGGCACAAGCTCTTTGATAACGGAGCCGATGGCGTATATACGTCCCCATCGTTCGGCTTCTTCCGAGCCTTTCTCCGGCATAAAACACAGGTAATCTCTATACGGATCGTTATTAAATCCCACTTCTGTTGCAGAAAATGAATTCAAAACAAGTGGTTCGTGTATTTCTTCCGAAGTTTCGGGAACCGAGAGCGTCGTTTCGGGCGCTGTGTCCTCGGCGGGCTCATCGGCGCAGGAGGGCAAGGCGGTAAAAATAAAGATAAGTACGAGTGTGATGGAAATAATTTTTTTGATCATCGGCGAAGCCTCCTTTACATTATTACACTTTTATTATATCATAATAGTATATATATGTCAACAAAAATTTTTGAGCTGTCTATTCCCATTTGCGTACCGAAAAAATCCAACAATTTTAAGGAATTTTAGACAATTTTTAACCAATTTCGACCTAATTCTAAAACTTTGAGCCCAAAAGGTTGACCCGAGGAGCACTTTGTGGTATACTATCTCGGTTCGCAAATACAATCGCAAATTACAGGAGAATCATGAAACTAACAGTTAAGATCGCCGCACTTCTGCTTGCGCTGACAACGGTCGTTCCCATCCTTTTTGCCTGCAGAAACGACGGCGATAAAGATATAAACAACGAAAACGAAATTATCGAAAACACCATATCCCAGCTTTCTGAGGAAAGCTATCTGCCCGAGGCGGAGAAGGGAGTCGTTACCGCACCCGCGCCCGACGCGAAGGTCTATAACATCATCTTCGCGCTTGCAACGATCCCGCCCGTACTTGCCGCGCTTGATGCTATCGACAGCGGATACGAAACCTACGCCATCATCGAGAGGGGCAAGACCTACAACGGCATCGAAAAGATCGAAAATTTCCACAACGCGGGCTTTGATCCCGAAAGCAATGAAAGCAATGGGTTCACCTCCGACGAATTCGTCGCAATGGTCGATAAGATGAAGGAGCTCCGCGAGGCGGAGAAAAACAGCTTTTTCTATATCTACACCCAGGATGCAACGGCTCTTCGCGCCGCCGCGGTTGCCGCAAATGCGGGAATTCCCGTCGAGGATTTCCATGTCATTATGATCGAGGACGGCTCGGGATCATATAAAACTCTGCGCGAGTATTTCTTTGACGGAAAAACAGATCCGCAAGGAAAGTTCCTGTCGCTTCTCAACGAGGTCGGTCCCGCGTTCAACACCGTGATGTCGAAGCGTGACAACAAAAACTCGGATGAAGTGCTCAAATACAGCCTGCCTTCCGCATTTGCACTCTCGGTTCTGCCCAATTTCACCTATTGGCTTCAGGACGGTGAAAATGTCGCGGGAATCCTGCGCGAGACTTCGCTTGCGCCGATCTTTGGCATTGGTGACTCGGCAAACACCGCCGAATTTTCAGCAAATCTCCGCTATATGACGATCGCGGAAAGGATTAACGAGCTGACCGATGAGCAAAAAGCGAATTATCTTACGCTGATGTACGGCGACTACTACGAAAACACCTATGCCGCGCTGACTCGCACTACGCGTGCCGGAGAAGCGGCACCCGCTGAAAAGCTCGTATTTATCGGCGCGCGCCACGGTTATTACCCCAAGTTCGCGTCTGATGTAAAATACGGCATCGGAGGTATCGGCGAGAAGCGAAGCATCCCCGGAAGTTATGCCGCTCTCGACGAGAAATATAAGACCCAGCTCCTCTTCGGAAGCGAATCGGATTACGCTATACTCCTTTCCGTCATAAACGATAACTCAAACTATCCTGCAGATGCGCCCGCAGAGATCATCGCGCAGATGAAGGCAGAGTGCTTCAACCTTTATATCGACTATATCTTCACCTTTAAGTTCACATATTCGCTCTACGGCGCGGATCATGACATCATTCTCAAGGGTCACCCCCGCGAGGTCATCGGTGCGAGCGAGGAATGGAACAACAGATATACCGTCAAGCATATCGAGCTTGAGGAAAACGGTATGGGCATCAAGGAAACGAAATATTCCTATGACAAGCTGGTCGATGCCGCAATTTGTGCTTTCCACGCGAAGGATTCTGTCGGTAAGCTGATCGGCATGGTGCCCTACGGTACGGCGGCGGAGAATCTTGCATACCTCGGCGTGGATATCACAGTCTGCGGTCTGCCCTCGTCGACCTACAGCGGCCTCGATACGGGCGTGCCGGTGCTCTTCATTATGGCTGAGACCGATGAATCCATCTGCGGTGACGATTCGCAGGTCAAGGACCGCTTCAATGCCGGCAACCTGACTTACGCTCTCGATGGCGAGCAGGTAAGCAGCATCTTCTATAACAACGGCAACGTGTGCAAATACACGGCAGAGATACTGAAAAACGCGGGAGAGGAAAAGTCTTCCACCGAATTCGGAAAGCTCTTTGAAGCCTGGCTCGCGGCAAACCGCCCGGGGTCTGACGACATTGATGCTCAAGGATTCGGAAAATAAAACAAACGGAACCGATCAAACAGATCGGTTCCGTTATTTTTATTATGCATTCTTTTTGCTGTCTATCTTACGTCTGATGGCATCGGAGATGAAGGAGATAACAACAAGAGCAAATCCGATGGCGAGGACGATGAGAGAGATGTCCATAAGCAGAGCTCCGAGGAAGCCCGCGGTGAATTCGATCGCGGAGGCAACTATCGGAATGGGAATGGTTACGATCGACAACAGAGGCGAAACGCCGAGTCCCGCAAGGAAATAAAGCGCTCCGATTATGAACGCGGGAATTCCGCAGGCACGGCAGAAGGCGCCGAAATAGCCGATGTTGGTGAAGCTTATCAGAATAACTATAAAGGCAACGAGTCCCCAAGCGAGGTAGAGAACGTTGATCGAGAAGAGAGCCTGCGCGGCATCAAGATAGAGCGCGAACTCTTCGGCTTCGCTCGAATCTCCGAGAAGTGCCGAGGCGGAAATACCGTCCTTGCCGATCTTCTCCTCAATGTTTTCGATCATCATTTCCTTCTTTTCTTCGATAGGAAGCTCACCCTCGTAGCCCGCATCGCGTGCCAGCTGCTCGATGGTGTCCGCGTTTGCTTCAATGAAGCCGTAGATCTGCTCGGGTGTCCATCCGAGCATTGCCTCACCCTCCTTGAGCGACATGCCGAGCTGGGAGAGTGTGTCGGAAACGAACTGCTTGACGAAATCCTCAAGAAGCGCATCGTTTATCTGCTCCTCGGTGATATGATCAAAGCCCTCAAATTCGCTTGTGACGTCGTGGATAGCGCCCGAGAGGGTCTTGGTGCCGTCAGCAGTTGAAAATTCGATCTTGTCAAGCTCTATGCTCGAAATTGCGCGGTCAACGATGACGTCAATGTTATGGTCGGTCAGGAACAGGTTCAAAAGCGTTATCGGCACAGCGACAGCGATAGACGCCAAAAGAACGAGCGAGAGAAGGAAGGAGAGGAATTTGAGGAAGAAATTCTGTCTGCGCTTCTTCTTGGGCTTTTCGGGCGCGGGCTGTGCGACAGCGGCTCCCGATTCGTGGTTATAATAATAGTATGAGTTGTTTTGAGCAGTCTCTGCGGAGGTCTGCTTTTCTGATTTTTTAGTCTTCTTTTCTGCCTTTTCGGCGGCTTTTTGAGCCTTTGCTTCAGCCTTTTGAGCCTTTTCGGCTGCCTTCTGAGCCTTGGCTTCGGCTTTTTCAGCCTCTTTGCGCGCTTGTTCTTGGGCTTGCTTTTTGGCTTCCTCAAGCTTCTTTTCAAGCTTGGCTTCCTTCTTTGAAACCTTCGGGGCGACGGGAACAACAACGGGAGTTATTACTTCCTCCTTGGGCTGTTCCTCGGGCTGTTTTTCGGGTTCTTCCTCCTTGGTTTCCTCAACCTCGGGGATGATTGCAGGATCAGCCTCGGGTGCGGGCTCTTCCGCTACGTTTTCTTCCTGCGCCGGTTCCTCGGCGGAGGGAATGGTCAATGGAACAAGCTCGGGCAGAGGATCCTCTTCTGCTTCTTCTTTTACTTCCTCCACTGCAGGTTCTTCTGCCTCGGGCTCCTCGGCGGGAGATTCGATGACGGGCTCCGGGATTGCCGGGGCGACCTCGGGGACTTCCTCGGGAGCAGATTCTTCGGGGGCGGGAGCCGCAACGGGCTCGGGAACTGCGACGGGCTTGACGAGCTTAGTACCGCAGGAGGTGCAGAAGTTTGCGTCTGCCTCGTTTTTTGTTCCGCATTCTGTGCAGAAAATGAATTTGATTTCTTCGTTATTCATTACGGTTACCTTCTTCAAAAACTTATTTACGCATCAAGCATAACGTTTGACGCCTTGAGCTTTTCGCGGAGAGCGTTTACGTTGAGCTTACGAAGATCTGTGCCCTCAAGGACAGCCATTGCAACTGCAGTTCCCGCAGCCTGACCGATTCCCATGCAGGGGGGCATAACGCGGATGGCTCCCGCCGCTTCGCAGTCTGCGGAGATCGCTCTGCCCGCAACGGCAAGATTCGAGAACGCGGGCGGGATCATGGTGCCGTAGGGAATACCGTAGCACTTGCCCTCGGGGATGGTGATATATTCGTTGCTCTTGGGGCCGTATTTGCCGTGAACGTCAACAGAGTTTGCCGCGAGCATGATGGAATCCTCGGGAACCTCGCAGTTCAGGATCTGGTCGACGGTCAGCGTGTTGATACCCTCAATATGGCGGGTCTCACGGATGCCGAGAGTGGAACCCGAGAGAATGAGGCGCGAATTTTCAAAGCCGGGGATGTATTTCTTCAGGAAATTGAAGATGATGCGAACCTGCTGTCTGCCCGCGATCTCACCTTCGGTGAGGCTTTCCGACTTTGTTCCGTCGATGTTCATAACGCGCGAGGTGTTGATGCTGAATTCATCCTCCTCAACGCCGCGGAAAAGACCGATCGAAACGCGGTCAAGCGGCCAGTCGCCGTTTTCTTTTGCCTTGGCGACCCACCAGTGCAGAGAACGGTAGTTGATGCCGTCCTTGCGGTAGAAATTATCCCAGTTCTTTTCGATATCGGCATCGACCTTTGAAACGTCTACGTCGCCGACGGTAAAGAACATTGTTGCGGGCTGCATTTTGCCCTGCTTGTTGCCGACGGTGTAAGCCGCGCCCGCCTTTGCCGCGAGGTCGCCGTCGCCCGAGCAGTCGATAAATGCCTTGGCGCGGATGGATGCAAGTCCTTCCTTCATTGCCACGATGATGCGGGTGACACGGTCGCCCTCGGCTTCGGCGTCAACGAGCTGGGTGTGGTAAAGGATCTTTACGCCCGCCTCGGTGAGCATCTCATCGGCAACGATCTTGAGGCTTTCCGACTTGAAGGGGGTGACGTGAACGTGCCCTTTGTCTATGTATGAAGTGAAGGCAGTCTTGGATTTGACCTTGGAGGGATGGATCGCGCCGCCGACTGCGATAAGGCGCTCGACGAGCTCCTCGAAAAGTCCTCGGATGAGCATCTTGTCGCCGCCGCTGTCATAGCAGGTCATAAAGGGGGCCACCAGACCCGCGGAAGCCATTCCGCCGCAGTATCCATTCTGCTCGATGAGCAGAGTGTCCGCGCCGTTCCGTGCCGCTGCAATGGCGGCGCAAAGTCCGGCGGGGCCGCCGCCGATAACCAACACATCCGCCGTCAGATCGGCGGGAATTGATTTCTGATAAATGAACTGTCCCATAGGTTCCTCCGTATACGGATTTGCGGAAAAGAGATTTCCGCGACAGCTTCATTATAGCACAACTGACGGGTGAAGAAAAGCTGTTTTGAGAAAATTGCGGGACAAAACCGGAGGACTTGGAGAGGTTTCCCGCCGTCACCTTCCCGCCTTTTGTCGAATATACTGCCCATAGCGCATCTGCGCGAATTGCTGAGAATAAAGGTGTAAGCTTATGGAATATCGTTTGTGTGATCTTGCCCCCGGGCAGTGGGGCAGGGTGTCGGCGCTGCGGGGGATGGGAGGAATGCGCCGCCGTTTGCTGGATCTGGGGCTGGTTCCCGGTGCCGAGGTGCGCTGCATGGGACGGAGCCCGGCGGGGGATCCCCCGGCCTTCCTCATCTGCGGGGCGGTGATCGCCATCC
>JAZORB010000095.1:0-9182 GCA_045656385.1 Eubacteriales bacterium
AACCGCCGCGCTTTAAAAGCGCGGCGGCATGAGATTATCCGTTCGGGAACAGAATCTTATAGTAGTTGTTATCGAGTATATATGGGCCGTAGGTTCTCATATTGTAGAGATAATCTCTTTTTTGAGAAACGTAAGCTTCAAGCGCCGCAGGGTCGACGTTATAGCCCTCCCCTACCGTGAACTTTTTGGTTTTGAAATTGAACTCTCCGTAATCGGTGATGAAGTGATAGCTTGATTTCATAGTATTGAGCGTAACGATTCCCTCGGCATTGAAGTCGAGTATATCCTGACCCATAATAATTCTGGAATCATACTCTACCCCGAAAAGGTTGAGAAGAGTGGGGAGAATGTCGATCGCGGAGCAGACCTTATCGACCTTCACAGGCTCCTTCATAGAGCCCGACCAGATGATGAGGGGTGCCTTGTAGAGGTCGAAGTTGCTCATAATATTTTCCTTTGGCAGGCCATACATCTCGGCAAGAGCCGCCTCACTCGCAGCATCATCCTGGCTAAGACCATAGGGGAAATGATCGGGTGCAAGAACGAAAACGGTGTCCTCAAGAATGCCAAGACGCGCGCATTCGTCATAAAGCTCTTTGACCATCAGCTCAACCTCATATTGGCAAGCGATAAAGGAAAGAGAAAGCTGATGCTTATAATCGTTTCCAAGCACCTCGGTGACGTATGCACGGTGTTTTCCCGCCTGATAGTTGCCCCCGAAGGTCTGATATGCGTGACCCGACACAGTCATATAATAGAGGTGGAAGGGCTGCTCGAGACTGAGGTAAGAAAGTGAATTGAGCGCAAGCTCCTTATCCGATTGCGGCCACGCCTTGGGATTGGAATACGTCACGTCCCAGTTACCGGTCGCATGCCAATCATATCCAAAATTCGGGTGCGACTTGTCGCGGTTATAATAAGTGTAGGTATGATTGTGGAATGCGTGGCATTCATAACCAAGCTTACCGAGCGAATTGCCGAGAGCAAAAGGCTGGTAGGTATCCGCACTCATTTTCAAGCACTTGGCATCATAATAGAAATTGCCGGTGATGTTCGCATATTCGCCCGTCGCGGTGCTTCCGCCCCAAAGAGAGCAATAATAATTATCGAAAACAAATCCCTCGTTCTTCATCATATAGAGGGTGGGGGTGAGCTTTTCGTTGATCGCGGCGGGTGCCCAGCCTTCGACCGTGATATAAATCAGGTTTTTACCCTCAAAAAAGCCGGTATATTCGTGCTTATTCGTGCCGGCACGCGTTGCAAAGAACGAGTGTGCTTTGGCAAGATTATTCTTGCCCGCGGCTTTTGCGTCTGCAATAAGTTTATCGAAATCAATATCAAGGCGTTGGGGACTTCTGTCAATAACGGGAGGTTTAGGAGGATCAACAGTTGTCTGCTCTCCGCTTATTTCTCCCGAAACATCGGAGCCCTGAGTTACCTCTCCGCTATCGGGAGGACTTACGGGCTCGGTTTCGGATGACGTAGTATCTTTGGGACCGAAAATATTCGAGCCTTGGATCGCAGTTGTTATCTCGCCCTCAAGCACGTCTGGGATCTCTCCTACATCCGCCTCCGGCATACCGAAGAGTTTATACTGAAGTTCAAGTCGAGCTGTGGTCAGCACGCCGAATTTCGAGATCGAATCCTTGACCTGGAATCCCTCTCCGTAGATGAACTTATCGCCGAAAAGATCGTCGTGCGCGTTGACGTAAAGGCTGCCGAGCATAAAGAATCCTGCGGCAAATACGGCACAACAGATCTTGAGCATCAGATCGGATCTTTCGGGGATGATCACCTTTCTGCCGAAGATGGCAAAAAGAACAAAGGGGATAAAGAGCAGCAGCACCCAATGGATGTTTGCAAAAATAACTTTGATGGTATTATCCATATAATCGGCAAGATTGCCCGCCATTCCAAGCGTTGTAAGCTGGAAGAAGTCGCCGAAGAACGCCGAATAAATGACCTGAATACAGCAAAGAAGCGTTGCCGCGCCGAGAAGCACAAGGCTTATGATATAGTTAATCTTCCTGCTGAAAAGAGTGCAAAGGACAGCCATGAGCATTCCGCCCGCAAGGCTGAAGAATGTTGCATAAACGAAGAATGACGGCTCTATTTCCGAGAAAGCGGCGAAATGTGCCACAAGCTCGATATATATCAGCGCAAGGGGCAGAAAAACCACGAAGGGGAGCGTGCCGAGTATTCTGTCCGCGCTCGATTTATCTTCAGGCTGACGGCGGGGTGCCGAGGCATCGCTTGTCCGTTGTCTTTGATTTTCGTTATAATTCATAAATAATTCCTTTTGAGTTGCGCATTATCAAAGATCATTTCTTGTGATAAAGCGTCTTTGTCTGGTAATATGGCTCGTATGTGATGTTGACCCCAAGCTTTTTGAGAAGATTTTCATCGGTGTGCGAGAGGATAACAGTCGAGTGCGCATCGCATCCGCGAAGATTTGCAAGCTGATCGATCGCACGCTCTGCATCTGAGGAGTTGACAGCGCAAACAGAAAGTGCAATAAGCACTTCGTCGGTATGAAGTCTGGGGTTATGGTTTCCGAGATGCTCGACCTTAAGATGCTGGATCGGCTCGATGATCTCGGGGGGCATGAGATGTTGCTCGTCATCGATGCCCGCAAGAGCCTTAACGGCATTGAGAAGCATTGCGGAAGTTGCACCGAGAAGCTTCGATGTCTTGCCCGTGATGATCCTTCCGTCGGGAAGCTCGATAGCAGCAGCGGGTTCACCCGTCTGGTCGCGCTTTGCAAGTGCGGCAGCAATAACCGGTCTGTCGGCGGGAGAGATCTTAGCCTGCTTCATCTGAAGCTCGTGCTTGTAAATAATATCCTTCGGTTCTTCGCCGTTTCGGACGGCGACGAGAGAATTATAATATCTTCTTATAATCTCGCGGTTTGCAGCCTTACGGACGACCTCGTCGTCAACGATACAGTTTCCGACCATATTTACGCCCATATCTGTGGGGGACTTATAGGGGCAGGAGCCGTAGATCTTTTCAAAAGTAGCAGCAAGGACGGGGTAGATCTCGATATCGCGGTTGTAGTTAACGGTGGTCTCGCCGTATGCCTCAAGATGGAAATAGTCGAGCATATTCTTGTCGTTAAGATTGCTCGTTGCAGCCTCGTATGCAATATTGACGGGATGGCTGAGGGGGAGATTCCAGATCGGGAAAGTTTCAAACTTTGCATATCCCGCCTGAACGCCGCGGCGGTTCTCATTATAGACCTGCGAGAGGCAAACAGCCATCTTTCCGCTTCCGGGGCCGGGAGCAGTGACAACGACGAGCTTGCGCTCGGTCTCGATAAAGTCGTTCTTTCCGTAACCGTCCTCGGAAACGATATGCTCAATATTGGTGGGATAGCCCGCGATCGGATAGTGACGGTATACCTTTACGCCGAGTGCCTCAAGCTTTGCGCGGAAGGTGCGCGCGGCGGGCTGGGATTCATACATCGTCATAACGACACTTCCAACGTAAAGTCCGAAGAATCTGAAGATGTCAATAAGGCGAAGCACGTCGGCGTCGTAAGTAATGCCGAGATCTCCGCGTTTTTTATTCTTCTCAATATCTCCCGCACTTATTACGATAACTATTTCAGCCTCGTCCTTAAGCTCAAGAAGCATCTTCATCTTACTGTCGGGCTGGAAGCCGGGAAGCACACGCGAGGCGTGGTTGTCATCATAAAGCTTGCCGCCGAACTCAAGATAGAGTTTGCCGCCAAAGCGATCGATGCGCTCCCTGATATGCTCCGATTGCAGGCGAAGATATTTGTCGTTATCAAATCCGATCTGATGCATAATAACCCCCATATTGCGCGCATAGGCGCAAAAATTACAATACACAATTATTATACTACAAATAAAGTATAAATGCAAGAGAGGATTTTAACTTTTTTATTTTTTTGTCGAAATACCGACGGCTCGCACGAACCGTCGGTATAGCTCAAATAAATAAAATTAATAAAAGGCAGATTAGCAGCTCATTGTCACGAAGTTCGTTATCGTTGAAGATCAAAAATATCACACCAAGAAGCAACAGCTCCTCAAGCCCTATGTTACCACCAAGCAAACCCTTGAGCCCCGAAAGCCCAAAGATTGGGCTTTTTTCCTTTTCGCATTCGGCAACATCGCAGTTTTTTTGGGGACAATCTTCCCTCTCGGGGCATTTTTCTTCCTTTCTCTCGATCTTCGAACAGGCTTCTATCGGCTCTCGGACAGGCGGGAAGGGCGAAAAAGCATTTCCGCTGTAATCGCGCGGGAGCTCAACCTGCACCTCCGCCGGCCCGCTTCGGTTTTGTCTTGAATACATATCAACCTCGCTTTGTCGGGATAAGAGTTTCGGATAGCTTTGAGATACCGATCATATAGTCGATGGTGCGGCATCTGTGCTCGTTGCAAAAGGGCTTGAGTGCCGAAAGCAGAGCCGTTCGCTTTGATGATCCGCCGCCGGAGGATGCAAGCTCCGGAAGAACTGTGTCAAGCGAGGGAAGAGGCGCGGGTGACGCCGCTCCCCCCTCGTTCTTCTCTTCAGCTCGCGGAGCTTCAATACCCACAGTCGTGGCTATTTGCGATATAAGCTCGGGATTTCCGAGCAGCTTTGACACCATCGCCCCAAGGTCGGGAGTCTGCTCACTCATCTTCTTCCACCCGTAATTTTGTTTCCGAGATCGGCAAGCTGCGAATCGCTCAGATTGGAAAGAGCACGGCGCACGCTTGATATATCGCCCTCGGTGACATTATAGCTTGAGAGGTCAATGCCGTAGTCGCGGGCAAATTTGTTGACAAGAAATTTGAGCTGACTGTCATTCAGCGAAAGCAGGCGCGAAAGCGCAGAACGGTCGAATTCCATAATAAACACCTCCAAATCGATCTACTACATTATATGCACCGATTTTCAAGGGGTGAATTTACAAAAAAATGTAGACAAAGGTACTTTTTCGTGTTATAATATATAATGTATGTCTATATTTATAAGGAGGTCGCAGCGTGACAAAGAGGATACTTGTTCTTTCCGATTCACACGGAAACGGCAAAAACGTCAAAAGAATACTCGAGCTTTGCCACGATGCCGATATGATCGTCCACCTTGGCGACGGAGCCTCCGATCTTTCAAAGCTCTTGCCCGACAATTACGAAAAGCCGCTCGTGCTCATCGAGGGTAATGGCGAGTATTACGGATGGGTCGGAGCCGACCGCAGATATCGCCCGAAGCGCACCGAAACCGTCGAATTCGAGGGCAAAAAGATTTTCATGACCCACGGTCATCTTTACGACGTCAAATACGGTCTTGAAAGGATCGCCGCGCGTGCATATGCCGACGGCGCCGACATCGTTCTTTTCGGTCACACACATATTCCGATCGCCAAATATCTGCCCGAGGGCACCGAGCTTGAATTCGTCGGCAAGACCGAGCGCCCGCTTTTGCTCTTCAACCCCGGAACAGCGGGAATGGGATTCGATCACACCTTTGGACTGTTGACATTCAACGGAGGCGAAGTTCTTCCCTCTCACGGAAAAATATAAAAATAAAAAAGGCACCTCTTTCAAGATGCCTAATAATGAAGATCACACGGTAACGGGATCCTCTGTATTTGCCTCTGCCTCGGTTTCGGCGTTTTCAAGTGCCTCGTTGTAAGCTGCAAGAACAGCGCCTTCGAGAGCTGCGCGGAAGGAAGCATTGATAGGATGAACGATATCTCTGAAGGTATCGTCGGGATTCTTACGGCTGGGCATTACGATAAAAAGCTTCTCTCTTGCTGAAATAACTTTGATATCGTGAACCGCAAGCTGATTGTCAAGAGTGACGGAAGCGATCGCCTTCATGGGTCCTTCGTCAAAAAGCTTTCTGATTTTTACATCGGTGATTTCCATTTTTTACTCCTTGGGCTCAATTTTTTAGCTAACAATTATAGTATACACTACTTTTGTGACGGATATTCAAACAAAATAAAATTTTTCTGTGAAAAGTCACAAGAAATTTAATTGTGCGTCACCTAATTTTACTTAAGATCATACCGCCGCGCTTCGCGGCAGATGGGAGCTTTTATGTCTGTAGAAAATACACATTACGGCGCCGAGAATATCGCCCGCATACTTTCGGGCATCTCGAGCATCTACTTTATCGGCATCGGAGGCATCAATATGTCCTCGCTTGCTCATATCTCACATATCCGCGGCTACCGCGTGGGAGGCTCGGATCAGATGCAGACAGCGCTGACCGACAGACTCACCGAGGCGGGAATCGAGATCTTCTATTCCCACGAGGCAAGCCATATCGAGAACTATGAGGCTGTGGTTTACACTGTTGCCATCGCGCCCGACAACCCCGAATATTCGGCGGCGCTGGCTAAGGGCATACCCTGCATCTCGCGCGCAGACTTTCTCGGATTCATTATGACGGGCTACGCGAAGCGAGTCGGTGTTTCGGGCATGCACGGCAAGAGCACCTGCACCTCCATGTGCGCGCTTTCCTTCATGCACGCGGGAGGCGACCCCACCGTTCTTTCCGGTGCGACTCTCGCCGAAATGGGTGGAGCCTACCGCATAGGCGGCGAGGAAAACTTTGTCTTCGAGGCTTGCGAATATATGGATTCTTTCCTCGACTTCAACCCGAACGTAGCCGTTATTCTTAACATCGAGCTCGACCACGTCGACTACTTCAAGAGCATCACGCAGGTGCGCCGTTCCTTCTCGGATTACGCCGCAATTACTGGTCCCGATGGATTTGCCGTTGTCAACGGCGACGACGACAACGTCCGCATCGCCATGGCGGGATACGCGGGCACACTCGTCACCTTCGGTCTTGGCGAGGGATGCGACTACACCGCCTACAATATCGAATATATTTCGGGCATGGCGTCCTTTGATATTTATTTCAGAGGAAACTTTGCCGCGCACGTTTCGCTTTCCGTCCCCGGCAAGCACAACGTATATAACGCTCTCGCCGCATTCGCTGCGGGAATGATCTGCGGTCTTGACGCGGAGGCAGTTGCCGAAGGACTTTCGCACTATCTCGGCGCAGGCAGACGAATGGAATACAAGGGCAAGTGGAACGACGTTGACGTTTACGACGACTACGCCCACCACCCAACCGAGATTGCCGTCACCCTCGAGGGCTTCCGCGATATGGGCTTTGGACGCATCTTCTGCATCTATCAGCCGCACACATACAGCCGCACAGAGGCACTTTGGGATGATTTTACATCGGCTCTGGGAACCGCCGATAGAGTTCTGCTCGTCGACATCTACGCCGCGCGAGAGACCGATACGCTCGGGGTCAGCTCCGCGCTTCTCGCTCAGGCGATAGGTGAAAAAGCCGACTATTGCCCCACCTTTGAGGATGCCATCGCCATTCTCGGCGCAGAGACTCGACCCGGAGACGCCATTGTCGTAATGGGTGCGGGAACCGTTTATCGCATCTTCCCCTACCTTGGTCTGTGACATGAACAACGCACAGGGCTACGGCGCAATAGCGCACATTTATGATATATTCAACGGCGACGTTGATTATGAATCCTGGGCAGATTTTGCCGAGGAGTGTTTCGAGAAGTTTCTCCCCGAACGCCCCGAGCTCGTTCTCGATCTTGCTTGCGGCACGGGAATCCTTACCGCGATCCTTGCCGAGCGCGGATACGATATGACAGGCATCGACCTCTCGCCCGAAATGCTTTCGGTAGCGCGCGAAAATTGCCCCGAGGACGTTCTTCTGCTTTTGCAGGACATCACGGATTTTGAGCTTTACGGCACCGTCGGCGCCGTTCTCTGCTCTCTTGATTCGCTCAACCATCTGACTAAAAAGGGACAGCTCGATCGTTGCTTCTCGCTCGTCCACAACTATCTTGACCCCGACGGACTTTTCATCTTCGACATGAACACCCCCGCGCGCTTCGAGAAGGAATACGGAAAGAATTCCTATCAGCTTGAGGCTGAAACCGAGGAAGGCTGCGCAGTTTTCTGCAACTGGCAGAACGATTATTCCGAAAAACGCGGCATCTGCCGTTTCTCCCTCAGCGTTTTCACCGAGGAGGAAGCGGGTACCGAGATATATTCGCGCCGCGACGAGGAATGGAAAGAGCGTTGCTACACCCGCGCCGAAGTCGAAGAAAAGCTCAAGGTGGCGGGCTTTGAGATCTGCGGCGTTTTCGGAAACACTAAATTTAAAAGAGCCGCAAAAAGCGACTCAAAAATGTACTTTGCCGCAAGGGCAAAAAAGTAAAGGAAATTACAAATGGAAATCAAAAAATCAAAGGTTCTCCGCGCGCTTTCGCGCGACGGCTCGGCGCGAATCAGCGTTATCGACTCGCGCGATATAGTAAACACAGCTCACGAATATCATAACACCAGCGCAACCGCGACAGCCGCTCTCGGCAGACTCCTCACCGCCGCATCCCTTATGGGCATTATGATGGGCGAGGAGAAAGATACCCTCACCCTCACTCTTGCGGGCGACGGCCCCGCGGGCAGAATTCTTGCCGTATCAGATTGGCTTGGATGCGTTCGCGGATATATCACCAACCCCGACGTTGAGCTCCCCCTCAACTCGGTCGGCAAGCTTGACGTTGGAGGCGCAGTCGGCGCGGGACTTCTGACAGTCGTTCGCGACAACGGCGACGGCGAGCCTTACAGCGGCTCGATTCCGATCACCACGGGCGAGGTTGCCGAAGACATCGCGCGCTACTATGCCGAAAGCGAGCAGCTTCCCACTCTTTGCGCGCTCGGAGTGCTGGTTGACCGCGACCTTACCTGCCTTGCTGCCGGTGGAGTTATGATCCAGCTCCTTCCCTTCGCAGACGAGGAAATCATCTCGAAAATCGAAAAGAACGCGCCCGCCCTTTCGAACGTTTCGCGCCTCTTTGAGCAGGGACTTTCGCTCGAAGAGATCGCAAATATCGCCTTCGAAGGCATCGAATACGACATTTTCGACGAAAACGAGGTTGAATACAAATGCACCTGCTCGCGTGAGAGAATGCTCCGCGCGGTTGCATCGCTCGGCGAAAAGGACGTGAAGAAGCTTCTTGACGAGCAAGAAGCAGAGGGCAAAGCTCGCGAGCTTGAAGTCACCTGCCGTTTCTGCAACGGAGCGTACGTTTTTGATGAGGCAACACTTATCGAAGAATGTGAAAAGCTCAGCAAATAAACAATAAAAAGATCCGAAGCATCGAAAGCTTCGGA
>JAZORB010000096.1:0-4872 GCA_045656385.1 Eubacteriales bacterium
TACTATCTCCGCAGGTGACGAGGTTATCGGCGCACTTATCGCCGATGCTATGAACAAGGTCACAGCTCACGGCGTTATCACAGTTGAGGAGTCCAAGTCCGCTGAGACTTACTGCGAGGTTGTTGAGGGTATGCAGTTCGACCGCGGTTACCTCTCCCCCTACATGGCAACAGATACAGAGAAGATGGAGGCTGTTATCGACGACGCTTACATCCTTATCACAGACAAGAAAATTTCCAACATTCAGGAGCTCCTTCCCGTTCTCGAGCAGATCGTTCAGGCAGGCAAGAAGCTCGTTATCATCGCAGAGGACGTAGAGGGTGAGGCTCTTACCACACTCGTTCTTAACAAGCTCCGCGGTACGTTTACCGTCGTTGCTGTTAAAGCTCCCGGCTTTGGTGACAGACGCAAGGAAATGCTCCGTGATATCGCAATCCTCACAGGTGCGCAGGTTATCACCGAGGAGCTTGGCCTTGAGCTTAAGGACGCATCGGTTGCCGAGCTTGGTCGCTGCCGTCAGGTAAAGGTTACAAAGGAAAATACCATTATCGTTGACGGAGCAGGCGACAAGGCTGCAATAAAGGACAGAGTTTCGCAGATTAAGGCTGCTATCGAGGTTACAACCTCCGAGTTTGATAAAGAAAAGCTTCTTGAGCGTCTTGCAAAGCTTGCAGGCGGTGTAGCAGTTATCAAGGTTGGTGCGGCTACCGAAGTTGAAATGAAGGAAAAGAAGCTCCGCATCGAGGACGCTCTCAACGCAACCCGTGCTGCTGTTGAAGAGGGTATCGTTCCCGGCGGCGGGACCGCCTACCTTAATGTTATCACCGAAGTTGCAAAGCTTCTCAAGACCGTTGACGGCGACGAAAAGACCGGTGTTTCTATCGTTCTTAAGGCTCTCGAGGCTCCCGTTCGTCAGATCGCGATCAACGCAGGCTTCGACGGCGGCGTAATCGTTGACAAGATCGTTTCCTCCCGCAAGGCAGGTTGGGGCTTCGACGCTTACAACGAGGTATACTGCGACATGATGAAGGCCGGAATCGTTGACCCCACCAAGGTTACCCGTTCCGCACTCCAGAACGCAGCTTCCATCGCTTCCACAATCCTCACCACCGAGGCTGTTGTAGCTAACCAGAAGGAAGATCCCGCTGCTGTAGCTGCTGCTAATGCAGCAATGAACGCAGGCGGCGGTATGTATTGATAAATGCAAAAGGCAAAATGCTAAATGCAAAATGAAAACAAGGGAGTCGAGTTCGGCTCCCTTGACTTTTTTCGGTGAGTATGGTATAATGATGAAAAATGAGGTGCGGGATGAAGAACAATGTTTTGAGGTTGAACGGATTTGCAAAGCTGTTGCGTCCGATATCGATTGTTGAGGTTTTTTCGTTGGTGCTTTTCTTGTTTTTTCTGACAGGAAGACGTGGATTTGATCCGATTTATATTTTATCTTGTATCTGTGCTTTGATATTCTTATATCCGCTTTTCTCGCTTTTGGGTATTACTCGGTCAACACGAAAGATACAACTTGATAAAGGCATGATGTGTTTTACTTATTGGCAAAAATTAGAGGACGCTGGAGGCTTGGGCGAAGGTGCGATTCGCACGAGAGGTTTTACTCCGAAGGCAAAAGTAAAGTATACTGTTACCGAAATCGAGAACCTCAAATTTGAGCAAAATAAGCTTGAAAAGCTCTTTAACTGCGGTCATTTTTCTTTTGAAGGCAATACTGTATATGAGACCGATTCGGATTGTATTGTTCCCCAAACCTCATTCACCTTCTACGGCTTGACCAATTTCAGACAGACAAAAAAAGAAATATGCGACATCCTCGGAGTAAACGAAACCGAATAAAAGCAACCGCAAGGCGAAAGCCTTGCGGTTGTTTTTATGTTATTGATTAATCGTAATTTTTAGCAAGATTGTTAAGGAATTTTTGGAGAGTCTTGCTTGCAGTCTTCTTGGTGGTTGCGATAGCGGAGGATACGCCTTCTACGTTTCCTGCCTTGGCAAGCGACCAGATGTTGCTCTCAAGACCTGTGATCTTACCGGTTTGGTCAACGTCGAAGGTCTTGGAATCGAAGAAGATATCAAGCATTCTGGTGTCCTCGGGGGAACGTGCAAGACGGAAGTCCGCAAGCTGATAGTAGAATGCATCGCGGAGGCTTACGTTGCCTTCCTTAGCGGTGAATCTGGAGTAGTAAGCGGTTGCCTCTGCAAGGAGCATGGTGTTTTCAACGTCCTTAAGGTTTGAGGGGAAGGTGAGAGGACGGTGGTTGCCGCCGGAAACGTAGCAGTAGTACTCATTGGATTGGCCGTTGTTTGGAACGGGAAGAATACCGTAGTCACTGCTCATATCGAGAAGACCGTTTACAGAGGAGAGAGCATTCGAACGGAAGAGCGCGTTGCCGCTCTTGAATACCTTGGTTGCGTTGTTCCAAACGTCCTGACCGCCGAACCATACGCCGTTGTTAACGATCATAACGTCGGGGTTGACAACGAGAGACATAGTCTTCTGGAGTGCGGACATAACCTCTTCTGACTCGATATTGGAGATAAATTCGCCGCCATTGTTAACGAGGGTCTTGTTTCCGAGACCAAGGAAGAAGTAGTAAGGAGCGGATACTTCGGCAACCATACCCCACATGCCGTTTTCGTCGGTAGAGTCAACTGTAACGCCCTTGATCATTTCCATAAGGGTGTCGAAGGTCCACTTGTTCTGCTCAACGAGATCGTAGGGAGTTCCATAAAGGGTGTTGTAGTTATAGTCGCTGTAAAGGGTCTTGTTGAAGACTACGCAGATCGAGCGGAGCTCGTCAAGCATATTCATATCGCCTTCAAGAGTAAAGAGGTGGTCACCGATGAGGTATTCCTTCTGAATACGCTGATCCCACCAGGGCTGATCAAGGTTGAGACCCTGAACATCCTTGATGTCGAGAACGTAACCGCTCTGCGCTGCACTCATAGAGTCGGTACCCGTAAGATACATAACCTCGCAAAGGTCAAGTCCGGAGCCGATGTGGTTGCCAAGAGTGGTCAGTGCCTTGGAGTCAACGATATGCTCAACTTCACAGTTGAAAGTTTCCTCAAGGAAAGCTTCGCGGCGGAAAAGTGCATCGTTGATGATGTTACCGTTTTCACCGTCTTCGGCATAGTAGATAAAATCCCACATTGTGTTACCGACGATGAGGTTGCGGTAAACAAATCCATTGAGGTCTTTTGCCTCGGGAATGGGATACTGAGGTACTTCCTCTGTAGTTTCTGCTGTAGGTGCGGTAGTCTGTGCCACGCCGGCTTCGTCGGTTGATGCTTCGGTCTCGTTCGGATCCCGTGTTTCAGCACAAGCTACGGTGAGAGGGAGAAGCATAAAGAGCGCACAGAATAATGCGATAATACGTTTTTTCATGTTTAATCTCCTTGTCAAATTTTATTTAATTGAAAATAAACGTACAACTGAAATTGTATGATGTTCCGGGAGCAAGAGTTACGAATCCCTTGCGTTCGGAGATCTGATCGGCAGGAGCTCCTGCGGGCGCATCGGATGCGGGAAGAGACTGCCAAGGCTCGATGCAAAGGAAGGGTGCATCACTGTGGTCGGGCTGCCAGAATCCGACGTATTTTGCATCGGGGAATATAGCCGTCACGCTTCTTTCGGAATCGGGCGATTCGAGCGTTGCGGATTTTACTCCCGTCAGAATGATGGCGTCGTTATCAAACAGCGAGTTGTCGAGATCGATATATCTGCCGTCGCGCAGAGCGTAGGGTTCATCTGCGTCTGCCATAAAGAACGAGGGGGAGAGAAGCTGTCTTCTTGCCTCACCCGAAAGTTCAAGCGAAAGACGTGCGCGTCCCTCGGGGATCATGAATCCGGGGTGCAGACCAATTCCGAAGTGCATATCGCGGACGTCGGTGTTTGTGACTGTTACGGTCTCAAGAATCGAGTTCTTTGCAAGCTTGAAGCGTCTGCGAAGAGTGAATGAATATGGGTAGCACTTGTGCGTGTCTTCATTGTCGGTGAGAGTGAATTCGGCAAAATCACGCATGGCTACTGCCTTCATCTGCTGATGTCTTGCAAAGCCGTGGATTCCCATGGGATAGGTGTCATCACCGTCGCGCCATTCTCCGCCGCGAAGTCTGCCGACAGAGGGGAAGAGCAAGGGCGCGCTCGACTCCCAATATTTCGCATCACGGTGCCAAAGATATTCGTGGTCTCCCATTTTTATAGAGAGAGGCTCGCCTCCGATATCAGAAAGCTTGAGCGTTATATAATCATTTTTAATAATATAAGTTTTCATATTTTTTCCTCCTTGAATATTCTATCATATTATAATGAATAAATCAAGTGTTCGGGGAGAAAATAAATTGAGAAAAAGCAAATTTGGGAGTACTTTTAATGAAACCGAACAGAAAAATTATAAATACTGCAGGTGCTGCGATTATTTCATCAGCAAGTGCTGTCGGAGGCAAGGAGTTCGAGGGACCTCTCGGCGCATGCTTCGATTTTCACGACCCCGACGATCGCTTTGGGCAAAAGACCTTTGAAAAGAGCGAAAGCGAAATGCAAAGGCTTGTGCTTGCTTCGGCGATGGGCAAATGCTCGCTGACTCCGTCGAATATAGGAGCACTTTTCGCAGGCGATCTTCTCAATCAATGCGTCTCCTCGGCTTACGGATTGCTTGAGTATGACATCCCATATTTCGGCCTTTACGGCGCGTGCTCCACAGCGGCAGAGGGGATCATGCTTGCCTCGATATTCGTTTCCAATGGACTTACCGACTATGCCGCGGCGGTTACGTCATCGCATAATGCGGCGGCAGAAAGGCAATACCGCAATCCGCTTGAATACGGCGGTCAGCGCACACCGACAGCACAATGGAC
>JAZORB010000097.1:0-2089 GCA_045656385.1 Eubacteriales bacterium
GATTTCTATGAGAAGTCGCTTGCTATACCTGTAGTCAAGGGTCAGAAGACCGAAAAGGAAAAGTTTGCGGGTGCGGTTGAGACCTACACCGTAGAGCCTATGATGCACAACGGCGTTGCTCTTCAGGGCGGAACTACTCACTACTTCGGCGACGGCTTTGCAAAGGCTTTTGATATCAAGTACACCGCGCGCGACAACCAGATCAAGTATCCGCACCAGACGTCCTGGGGCGTTTCGCCCCGTATGATCGGGGCGATCATTATGACCCACGGCGACGACAACGGACTCATTCTTCCTCCCGCAATCGCGCCCACTCAGGTCGTTATCATTCCCGTTGCACAGCATAAGGAAGGCGTTCTTGACGCCGCTTATGCTCTCCGCGACAAGCTTTCCGCGAAATTCCGCGTAAAGGTAGACGACAGCGACAACTCCACCGGATGGAAGTATTCGCAGTACGAGATGAAGGGCGTTCCGCTCCGTATCGAGATCGGTCCGCGTGACATCGAAAACAACTCTTGCGTTCTCGTTTCGAGAGTAAGCCGTGCGAAGTCCTTCGTTTCCCTTGACGGAATCGAGGAATCTGTTGAGGCAGGACTTCAGAGCGTTCACGACGAGCTCTACAACCGCGCTCTCGAAAACCTCAAGAACCGCACCTCCAACGCGGCAACTTGGGAGGAATTCCTTGATATCGCCGAGAACAAGTCGGGCTTTATCCGCGCAATGTGGTGCGGCTGCTCCGAGTGCGAGGACAAGATCAAGGACGAGACCGGCGGCGTTAAGTCCCGTTGCATCCCCTTCGAGGAAGAACAGATATCCGACGTATGCGTATGCTGCGGCAAACCCGCAAAGCATATGGTTGTTTGGGGAAGACAGTATTAATTATTCAAATTGCGGCGGCTTTGCCGCCGCAATTTTAAAATTATGATTCGCCTTCGGCGAAGTTTCAGGAAAGGAATAATCATCATGAAGATCCTCCACGACGTACACAATCACAACATTTTCTCCAACTGCTGCAACGACGCGTCGGCTTCGACCGATGCTTTTGTCAAAAAAGAGGTCGAGCTTGGCAACAAGATCTTTGGTCTTTCCAACCATATCTGGGACGAGAGCGTAAAGGGCGCGTCCGGTTGGTACAGCAAGCAGACCATCACCAAGGCGGAGGAAGCAAAAGCTTCTCTTGCTAAAGCACCCAAGGAGCTCAAATGCCTTTTCGGTGCCGAGAGCGAGTATTTCCATTGCTATGACAGACTCGGAATGTCGGTCGAGGGCGCAAAGCGCTTTGATTATATGCTCATTCCTCACTCGCATCAGCATATGAGAAATCAGGTGCTCTGGGATCTTCCCGAGATCCAGGAGATGAGAGAGAAGATCGCGGCTGACGTGAAGGCGGCTCTGCCCTATCTTGCAGAGGATACCGTTAAGGTTATGACAAACGCGCTTCAGGAGGCACATCTCAAGAAGTACATAGAGGAGCAGAAGACCGATCTTGGTAAGTATATGACCGAGGCGGCTGTGAAGAGCTTCAACGATCTTTGCTCGAACGAAACCTTTATCAAGATGTGCGCAACAGTTCCGACATCGATTGCGCATCCCTTTGCATTCTGCGGAATTCCGCACGAGATCAAGAACTCCTTCCTCATTCAGATCCCCGATGAGGTTCTTTACGAGTGCTTCAAGCGTGCAAAGGCTATCGGCGCGTACTGCGAGATCAACTGCGCGGCTGTGACCGAGCACGGTATGGATCTCGAGGCAAATCAGCTCATGCGTGTATTCGCAAACGCAAAGAAGGCGGGCTGTCAGTTTACATTTGGTACCGACTCGCATTCGGTCAAGAGCCTTGAGCTCGTCCGCGTCGGCGACCTTGTCGCAGAACATCTCGGACTCACCAAGGCGGATATTGCTGAATATCTGCAGGACGGTGTAGAAGAATAATTATTTAGAAAATGATACGGAGGTGAAGATATGAAGCCCTTATCCACGGGTACGGGACTAAAGGACAGGCTCAAGCAATTTGACATCTGTCTGCTTATCTGCACCTCCGTTTTGTCGATTTTGAGCCTTCTGCTTATGTATTCGATATCCGATACCT
>JAZORB010000098.1:0-5032 GCA_045656385.1 Eubacteriales bacterium
GAAAACAATAACTGTTCCCGCAAGTGTCGATACTATTGCTTCCGGCGTATTTAACGCTTGCAATTCTCTCGAAACGTTAGTAATTTCAGAAGGAGTGACCGAAATAGGCGACCGTGCCTTTGCATATTGCGCTTTGACTGAGCTTGTTATCCCTTCAAGCATTACACATATAGGTTCGTATGCGTTCTTCGGATGCGACAACCTCAAGTCAGTCACCGCTTTGGATGGATTGAAGAGTATCAGCAACAGCGCGTTTGCTGATTGTGTCAGCTTGGATACGCTCGTTTTGCCGGCAAGTGTTCAAACCATCAGGGAGGGGGCGTTCAAAAATTGCAGATCGCTCTTTAACGTTAATTACGCGGGTTCAATTTCAGATTGGAAGAAATTCAAAGGACAAAAATTCCATAATACCAATACTTTTGTTTTATGCACAGATGGCACCGTTTGCGCAGACAGCAAAAACACTTATTATGGTTATGACAACGTTCGCGATGATCCGAGGAATAATAAAAAGTATCCGCTTAGTTGATATAAATAAAACCGACCGATGCGCCGTTTGGCATATCGGTCGGTTTCTCTATTATGAAAACTGCGAATTGTAAAGTCCCGCGTAGGTGCCGCCGAGGCGCATGAGCGCTTCGTGGTTGCCCTGCTCGATGACGTTGCCGTCCTTGACGACGAGAATTGTGTCGGCATTCTGAACGGTCGAAAGTCTGTGCGCGATGACGAAGCATGTTCTGCCCTGCATCAGCTTGAGCATTGCCTCCTGGATCATGATCTCGGTGCGCGAGTCGACGTTCGAGGTCGCCTCGTCGAGGATCAGCATCGGCGAATCGGCGAGCATTGCTCGCGCGATCGTGATAAGCTGCTTCTGACCCTTCGAGATATTGACGCCGTTATCGGTCATGACGGTGTCGTAGCCCTCGGGGAGTGTGCGGATGAAGGAGTCGATCTTTGCCGCTTTTGCCGCTTCGACGATCTCTTCCATCGTTGCGCCTTCCTTGCCGTAGGCGATGTTCTCGGCGATTGTGCCGCCGAAGAGCCAAGTCTCCTGCAGAACCATAGTGTAAGCCGAGCGCAGGCTCTGGCGCGTGTAATCGCGGATCTCGTGACCGTCAAGGTCGATCGTTCCCGCGTTTACGTCATAGAAGCGCATGAGTAGGTTGATTATCGTGGTCTTTCCCGCTCCCGTCGGTCCGACTATGGCAACCGTGCTGCCCTGCGGAACGTCGAGGTTCAGATCCTTGATGATAACGCGCTCGGGGACATAGCCGAACTTGACGTGCTCAATCTTGACCTCGCCCTTGATATTGTCTGTTTCAATGGCGTTTTCAACATCGGGCGTTTCGGGGGCTTCGTCGATGATTCTGAAAATTCTTTCAGCCGCAGAGAGCGCGGATTGCAGATCGGCAAGGATGTTGGCAAACTCGTTGATCGGTCCCGCAAAACGGCGGGAATACTGAACGAAGGAGGAAAGGTAACCGATTTCGATAAAGAAGAGGGAAGTCGGTCCGACTGCTCCCGTGATCGAGAGGAGGAAGAAGATTCCGCCGAACATTATGATGAGCGAGAGCGAGAGGTTGTTGATGAAGTTGGTCGAGGGACCGATGACGGCACCGTGGTAGTCCGCCTCGTAATATGCGTCGCAGGCATCCTTATTGCGCTCGTCGAATTTTTCGCAGATATGAGCCTGGCGGCCGTAAGCTCGGATCGTTTTCTGACCCGAAAGCATCTCCTCTGCGTATCCGTTGAGCTCGCCGAGCTTTGCCGAACGCTTTCTGAAAAGCGGACGCACGAAGGTGGTTCGCTTTTTGGTCAGCCAAAGCGAGATCGGAACGGTGACGCAGAAGACCAGCAGGAGCATAGGCGAGATAGAAAGCATCATCGCAACCGAGCCGACAACGGTGACGATGCTCGCGCAGATCTGGAGCAGGTCGTGCGAGAGCGAGGTATTGACGGTGTCAACGTCATAGGAAATATGGCTGATGATGTCGCCCGTCTGGTGGGTGTCGAAATACCCGACGGGAAGTGTCAAAAGGTGGTTGAAAATGTCCTTGCGGAGGGTGTAGGTGATCTTCTGACCGAGTCTGACAAGTGTCAGCGCCAGACCGAGCGAGAGGATCGCGGAGCCCGCATAGCAGAGGACAAGCAGGGATACCTTGAGGTAAATAACGTCGAAATCAACGGTGCCCTTGCCCGTGATCGCGTTGATCGCTTCGCCCGAAAGCTTGGGGCCGACGAGCGCAAGAAGGTTTGCCGAGAGCATAAAGCAGAAGGCGATAATAACCGTACCTGTATGCTTAAAAAGGTATCTTGCAAGACGCGCGAGCACGCGCTTGCGGGTCTTGGGATCGAGCTTTTGACCACGACGGGTGGTGTTGTTCGGATTTTTATTGTTTCGTGGGTCTCCCATCATCATACTGCCGGGACCCATACCGCCGCCTCTATTCAAGGATAGCACCTCCCATCTGTGAATTGCTGATCTCGCTGTAAACTGAGCAGGTCTGCATCAGCGTGTCGTGGTCGCCCGCGCCGATGATGCGTCCCTCGTCGATAACGAGAATAAGATCGCAGGACATGACCGAGCTTACGCGCTGTGCGACGATGACCGTTGTGGTGTCAGCAAGCTCGGACGCGATTGCTTTGCGAAGCTCTGCGTCTGTCTTGTAGTCAAGAGCCGAAGAGGAGTCGTCGAGGATGAGTATCTTCGGCTGACCCGCAACGGCGCGGGCAATGAGAAGCCTCTGCTTCTGTCCGCCCGAGATATTCGCGCCCTTCGCGTCAAGCTGATAGTCGTAGCTGTTATCGTAAGCCTCGATGAAGGGGGCTGCCTGCGCGATCTTTGCCGCACGAGCGATCTGCTCGTCGGATATGTCGCGCCCGAAGCGTATGTTTTCGCGTATCGTGTTGGCAACGATGAAATCGTGCTGCATCGCAACACCGAACATCGAGTGGAGCTCGTCCTCGGGGATAGTTCGGACGTCGCGGCCGTCGATTCGGATAGCACCCGATGAAACATCATAAAAGCGCATGAGAAGCGCGGTCAGCGTTGTTTTTCCGCTTCCCGTTGCGCCGATGATGCCGAGCTTCTGACCCGATTTCAACTCAAAGGAAATATCGTGAAGAATATCTTTTGTGTTATTGTAAGCAAAATTAACCTTGTCGAAAACTATTCCGCGTTCACCTGCGCGGGTGGGATAGTCGGAGCTTGAAGCCACCGGCAAGCCCTCCTCGGTGTCAAGCACCTCGGCGATACGCTTTGCCGAGGCATTTGCCTTCGACCAGATAACGAAGATCCGCGTGATCGAGGTCATTGCCATCGAAATGAGGGTGAAATACTGAATAAAGGCGATGATATTTCCGGGCTCGCTCATTCCGCCGTTGACTCGGTATGCGCCGACGAATACGACGCAGACAAGTCCGAGATTCATGAAAAAGTTCATAACGGGGTTAGCGGATGACATGATCGAGTTGGTCTTGCGCTCGATGTCGCAAAGATTCTTGTTGACTGCGTCATAGCGGCGGTATTCGTAATCCTGTTTTGTAAGCGCCTTGATAACTCGGATTCCCTGCGCGTCCTCGCGGACAACGCGGATCATGCCGTCAACCGCCTGCTGAACCTTGGTGTATAGGGGAAGTCCCTTTGCGGTCAGCGAATATACGGCGATGAAAAGGAAGGGAAGGATTGCTATCATAACGAGGGTTAGCGCACAATCGAGAGTTGCTGTGATCGCGAGACCTCCAATCAAGAGGATCGGCGCGCGGACACCCATTCTTTGCATCGTGTTGATGAAATTATGTATGTTGTAAGTATCCGTTGTCAGTCTTGATTCAAGGCTGGGAACGGTGAAGGCATCGGTCTGCGCGGGTGAGAGGGTCATGGTTCTGCGGAAAAGATCGCTGCGCACATCCTCTGCGACGTTGCGCGCAAATTTTGCCGCCATTCGGTTAGCCCAAACGCTGCCAAGAACGCCGAGTCCCGCACAAACGATCATAATGACCGCCCAAAAGCAGATCTCCGTGATCTTTGCCTTTACGTCCGGCTCGGGAATGTTAGCCACGGGGCGGATGACGTTGTCGATAATGTGCTTGAGAATGTAGGGAAGCGCAAGTTCAATGAGTGTTGCGAACATCTTGACCGTGAGGGTGAAGGACATAAAACGTGTATATGGTTTCAGGTAAGCAAGTATTCTTTTCATTGACCTTCCTCCGTTTTGGTTTTGGTTGCTCCGTCAAGGTCGGTATACGCATCGCTCGAAAGCTTGGCGTATTCGGCGGCACGAGCGGCAATTCGCTCGGTCATAGAGAGGTACATCTCCATCTCTTCCTCGCTGAATCCCTCGGTGATGTAGGAGTTCCAGCTCCTGATGATCTCGCGCACCTGCGGGAGGACCTCGAAAGCCTTTTCGGTGGGATATACGAGTGTTTGGCGGCGGTCCTCGCTGTCACGCTCACGGGTGACGAAGCCGTGGTCTTCAAGATATGCAAGGCTGCGCGTGACGTTGCTCTTGTTGATAAAAAGCCTGCGCGAGATGGCATCCTGCGAGATGCCCGGGCGGCGGCAAACGACCAGAATATATGAATAATGCTGGTCTCCAAGCTCTGTGCCCTCAAGCTTATCCGTTCTCCAGATCGTGGCGCATCGGCTGACGATATTTATATAACGCATCAAAGACGGCATGATAATGCTCCTTGTTCGAAAATTGGTTGCGTGCGCAACTATGTATTATATTATACCACAATTTTGCCAAATGTCAATAGAAAAATCCCCGAGTATCGGGGATTTTCTTATTGCAGTTCTTCAATTATCTTCGCAATCGCATGCTCCTTGGCATTTACCGTGACTCTATCGGCGACAGCCTTGAGAGATTCGGTCGCGTTGCCGACCGCATATCCGATGTCGGCTGCCTCGACCATGTCGATGTCGTTATCGTAGTCGCCCACGCAGACGAGAGTGTGACAGCCGAGCTCTTTCTTGAGCCATTTTGCGGCTCTGCCTTTGCTGTCGTGGGGATCGTTAAACTCAATGCCG
>JAZORB010000099.1:0-2235 GCA_045656385.1 Eubacteriales bacterium
GAACCATTGTCTTCCTAAGACCGCTTGGCCTCCGACTTCCCGCGGCGAAGTTCCTCAAGGAGCTCGTATTCGCGCTTGAAAACTTCGATATGCTCCTCATCAAGTAAGCGAGGATAATAAAACAATGTACGATCTTATTGTGATCGGCGGAGGACCGGGCGGCTACAGCGCCGCCCTCTCCGCTGCAAAGGCAGGCAAGAAGGTCTGCCTCTTTGAAAAAGAAAATCTTGGCGGAACCTGCCTCAACGTTGGCTGTATTCCGACCAAATACATACTCGACCGCGCAACTGCTCTTGAAAAGATCAGACACATGACCGGCGAGGGCATGCTTCGTAATGCGGGAGAATTCTCCTTCAAGAAGATCATGACCTCGAAGGCGGGCGCGATCAACAAGCTCATTTCCGGCATCGCGGGTATGCTCAAGGCATCCGGCGTCGAAGTTGTCAATGGACTTGCTTCCTTCAAGAACGCAAACACCGTTACTTGCAACGGCACCGATTACGAGGCAAAGAACATCATCATCGCAACCGGTTCTACACCTATCAGAATTCCCTTCCCCGGAAATGAACTCTGCATCGACTCCACCGCTGCTCTTGCGCTTACCAAGCTCCCTAAGAAGATCTGCATCATCGGCGGCGGCGTTATCGGTCTTGAGCTCGGCTCTGCATTTGCCGCTTTCGGCGCAGAGATCGTTATCGTTGAGCTTATGGACTCCCTCCTTCGCGGCGAGGAAAAGGCGGCAAGCGATATGCTCGTTCGCAGCCTTGAGGGTCGCGGAATCGAGATCAAGTGCTCCACCAAGGTCGAGTCGGTTGAAAAGAACGGCGCGGCTTACACCGTTCACACCTCCGCAGGTGACATCACCGCAGATTGCGTGATCTCCGCCGCAGGCAGACGTGCAAACACCGAGGGTCTTTGCGTTGAAAACGCAGGTCTTTCTCTCGAAAAGAACGGCACTATTGCAGTTAACGAATATCTTCAGACTAAGACCGAGAACATCTATGCAATCGGCGACGTTATCGGCGGTTATATGCTCGCGCACGCGGCTTACACCGAGGCAGAGGTTGCAGTTGACAACATTCTCGGCGAAAAGGTCGCTCTCAACCACAGCATTATGCCCCGTTGCGTATATACCATTCCTGCCTTCGCTGCTGTCGGAATCTCTTCGCAGACCGCCGCAGACAAGGGCATCGAAACCGTTGTCGCTCGCTTTGACTACCGCGGAAACGGCATGGCAGTTGCCGAGGGCGAAAACGGATGTGTCTTTGCCATTATGGAAAAGGCTACCCGCAAGTGCATCGGCTTCACTCTTGTAGGTGCACAGGCACCCGAGATGATCACTGCCGCTTCGATCGCAGTTGAGCGTGGCTATACTCAGGAGGATTGGCGTAAGCTTACCGTTGCGCATCCTTCCCTTTCCGAAATGCTCCGCGAAGCAGTCGTCAACGCGAGATTCTGATATGACTACACTTTACATCGTCCGTCACGGCGAGACCAACCTCAACCGTCAGGGACGCTTTTGCGGAAGCACAAATATGCCGCTTAACGAGCGCGGACTCGCGCAAGCCGAAACTCTTCGCGAGCCTATGTCCAAGGTTGCGCTTGACCGAATCTATTCGAGTCCCCTCGATCGCGCAGTGAAAACGGCCGAATGCATTCGAAACGGACGCGATATCGAGATCATCACCGAAGACGGTCTTCAGGAGATAGATTGCGGCAAGTGGGAAACCCTCAGGCACGATGAAATCGAGGCAAGATGGCCGGGCGGGATCGAGCTTTGGGAAACCAAGCCCGATACACTCCGTATGGAGGACGGCGAAACCTTTGCCGAGGTTCAAGCGCGCGTCAGCCGCGCTCTGCTCGACATCGTGCACCGTGAGCGCGGACACAAGGTTGCTATCGCTTGCCATCTGATGACGATTCAGATGATTATGCTGACGATCATGCAGGCACCGATACGCGACATCTGGAAGGTAGTCCCGACCGCCACCAACACCTCGATCACAACGATCGAGATAGATGATAACGGAGATTTCCGCGTCGTTCGCTGGTCGGATGACAGCCATCTTCCCGCAGAGCTCAAGGATGCCAACCAAAAGGTTGCAAAAATGGATAACGCACTCGCTGACTCTAAATACAACATAACGAACGTCGAGGGAAAACATCACTTCGACGGATTCGCTGTCCACTCGTAAAACTGCGTTTTACGAGTGAGAAGCGCGCGCTTATCGCCGC
>JAZORB010000100.1:0-3824 GCA_045656385.1 Eubacteriales bacterium
TGATCTCGATGGTGGTGGTGAGGCTGGGGATGCCGACGCTCTTGGGTTTATATACTCTATTTACGCAGAAGCATGCTGCGGCGGAGAGCTCGGACATGCCGTAGCCCTGCGCGAGGGGATATTTCATTCCGTGCTTTTCGCGGAAGTCGTTAAGCTTTGCCTCGAGGCCTTCGTTCATCGAGTCGCCGCCCGACGCGAGTGTGCGCAGGAAGGAAAGATCCATGTTTGCGACCTCTTTGCTTCCTATGAGCAGCTCAATAAAGACGGGGGTGGAGATGACGTGGTTCGGGCGGAAATCGCGGACGAGCTTGCCGATCTGATGCGGGACGAACCTTGGGATGGGAACAAGTGTCATTCTTAAGCAGAGGGGCATGTGCATTCCGCACACAAGTCCATATGCCGAGAAGACGGGAATTATTCCGAGGTAGCGGTCGTTATCATAATGAACAACGTCACAGTAAAGGAAGTTGATGATAACGGCGTTGACCGAATCGTTTGTAAGCACGACGCCCTTCGGGAAGCCGGTAGTGCCGCCCGTGTATGTAATTGCGACGGCGGTGTCGCCCTCATAAGGAACCTCAACAGCCACAGCGCCTTCGCCGCGCTTGATGAATTCCTTCCAGGTGATTACGTCATTGCCATATTCGATCTTGGTTTTGCTTTTGATCTGCATTGCAACCTTCTTTATATAAGGAAGAGAAGCTGCTGCAGACTGGGTGATTATGAGGTCCTGACCTATAAGATTTTTGATCTGCTTGATCTTGGGCCAGGCGATGTCGAGGGTGACGAGCACCTTCGAGCCCGAATTTACGATCATTCTTTGAATGGAGGAGATGTCCATTCGAGGGTCGATCATATTTGCGGTTGCGCCGATCTTGTTGAGCGCATAGATAGCTGCGATGGTTTCGGGAATCTGGACGGAGACGAAGGAGACGATGTCGCCGGGTCTTACGCCTGCCGCGCAGAAGGATTGCGCCGTTGACTCGATTCTGTCAACGAGTTCGCCGAAGGTTATATCTTTGCCGTAGTAATGAAGTGCGGGCTCATTCATACGGTCGCAGTTGAGGCGCTTTAAATAATCGTATGCGGTGCATTCGGGGAGTTTTGCATTCTTGGCTTCTTCGGAGTAATACTTCATCCAAACTTTATCGCGGTTGATAAAATCTTTACGTGAATCTGCCATTTTTACATCCTCGCTTTCATTGTTACTGAGTGCGCATAGAGACGGTTCTCAACAGTTAGAAATATACAAGCAATATTATACCACCAAATCAGTCAAATGTCAACTCAAATACAAAATATTTTATTTGTATTATAAATTTTTTGGCGATTTTTCTTGCCTTTGCTTATCGTTTTGATGGCGCTAAAAGCCCAGAAAGTCAAGTATTACAACATTTTTTGACCCTTTCATAACTGTTTTCTTTTTACAAAAAAAAATTTTCATAGCAAAGCCGAGATTGTCCCGAAACCGAAACATATTGCCTATTTTGTGTCAGTATTTCCTTTTTATTACATATTTTTTAAAACCGCGATTTTTCTTCCTTTTATATATCATATATACGCGAATGTGGTTGGGTTTGCGATTCTACAAAATTCAAAAAAGAGATTGACAAAACCATTTTTATAATGTATAATATTGTTATCTATGAAAATAGAAAAATTATGGAGGTTTTCCAAATGAAACACATTTCACGCATTATCATTGCGATCCTTATCGTCGCTATGATGCTTCCTATGGCGCTTGCTTGTGCCGAGACAAAGCCCGGCGATGAGACCACTCAGGGCTCCGCAGAGACTCAGGCTCCCTCGGGCAACGATCCCGCAGTCACCGAGCCCGAGGATACCCTTTTCGCTCCCTCAGATATCCCCGCTGACCTTAAGTTTGAGGGCGAGACCATCAAGTTCCTCTACTGGCAGGACGTTGAGAACCCCGAGTTCTTCGTTGAAGACCAGAACGGCGAGGCTGTTAACGACGCTATCTACAACCGTAACGCAAAGATCGAAGAGCAGTTCGGCGTTACCCTTGAATTCACCGGCACTCCCGGTAACTTCAACAACCAGAAGGATTTCGTTAACCAGGCTATCAACAGCACCCAGTCCGGTGCCGATGCTCACGACTTCTTCTGCGGCTACTCGATGTCCGGTGCAACCCTTATGTGCGAAGGTATCGCTCAGGACCTTACCGACTACTCCATCATCGAGTTTGACAAGCCCTGGTGGCCCGCTTCCCTTACCTCCAAGGCAACCCTTAAGGACGGTATCTACTTTGCTTCCGGTGACATCTCGACCAACTTCCTTTATATGATGTACGTTTGCATCTTCAACAAGGATATGTACACCGACGTTTACGGCGCAGAGCCCAAGGATCTTTACGAGTTCGTTGACTCCAAGGAATGGACCATTGATAAGTTCATCGAGCTTTCTACCGGCGTTTACGTTGACCTTGATGCTGACGCCGTTGCAAGCAGCGGCGACCGTTTCGGTTTCGTTACCAACAACATCCACTTCGACTCCTTCTACACCGCTGCTAACCTCTTCACCGTAGTTCCCAATCAGGACGGCTCCCAGGTTGTGCTCTCCCCCGACCTCTTCTCTGAAAAGACTCAGAACCTTCTTACCAAGATGTGCGCATTCCTGCACGATTCCGGTGACTGCTACTTCGTAGATGACCAGAACCACTTCGCTAACGGCGGCGCGCTCTTCACCATCAACCGCGCACAGATCACATCTAAGAAGCTCAGCAGCACGGCATTCTCTTACGGTATCCTTCCCGTTCCGAAGTATGATGTAGAGCAGGAAAACTACTACACCTGCATGGCATTCCCCTTCACCACCTACGTGCTCTCCACCGCTTCCACTCACTCCGAGGCAGCAGCTGCTACCCTCGAGCTCATGGCTTACCAGAGCTACATCCAGATCACTCCCGCACTCTTTGAGGAAGCTATGAAGCTCAGATACGCTGACCAGAGCTCCGACTCCTTCATGTTCGACCTCATCCGTGAGAGCGTTGTCATCGACCTTGGCAGACTTCTTACCAACCGTCTTGAGAACCTCTCCTACAGCCTCTTCCGCGGCGCGATGAACAACAACCAGGCAGGTTCTTGGTCCTCGCTCGAAAAGGCAAACTCCAAGCTCTTCAACAGAAAGATTAAGGATATCAACACGGCACTTGAAAAGCTTGGCTAAAAATTACATAGAAAAAGCAGGTCCTCGGATCTGCTTTTTCTTTATTTTTTCAAAAAGTGATTGACAAATGCTTCATTTTAGTTTATAATAATTAAGTATATCAAAATCTAATTTTCGCAAAGGATAATCAAAAAATGACACTTTATGAAGAACTTATCGCGCGCGGTCTTGTGGCTCAGGTTACAGACGAGGCGCACATCAGCGATATGATCAACAACGGTAAGGCAACCTTCTACATCGGTTTTGACCCTACCGCTGACTCCCTGCACGTTGGTCACTTTATGGCTCTTTGCCTTATGAAGAGACTGCAGATGGCAGGCAACAAGCCCGTCGTTCCCATCGGCGGCGGAACGGCAATGATCGGCGACCCCTCGGGACGTACCGATATGCGTTCGATGATGACCCGCGAGACCATTCAGCACAACTGCGATTGCTTCAAGAAGCAGATGGAGAGATTCATCGAATTCGGCGAGGGCAAGGCTATCATGGTCAACAACGCAGATTGGCTGCTTGACCTCAACTACGTTGAAGTCCTCCGCGAGGTTGGCGCATGCTTCTCTGTAAACAACATGCTCCGCGCAGAATGCTATAAGCAGAGAATGGAAAAGGGACTTTCCTTCCTTGAATTCAACTATATG
>JAZORB010000101.1:0-6720 GCA_045656385.1 Eubacteriales bacterium
AGGATGACATAGTTGAGCAAAGCTCAACAGTCGGCTCTGCCTCGGCGGTTGAACACCGCCGTTTTCCAAGGAAAAACGTCAGAGTCGACGGGCATGTGCGTTTCGTTGGGCTGCGCTCCCTTCACCCCTGCCCCCGAGTGCGAACATGGTGTTTCTATTCTAAGTTATAGTTTTTGAAGTAAAGGACAATGATTTTGAATGAAAAAGCAACCGGCTTTTACAGTCGGTTGCTTCATTATTATAGAGTGATAAGCTCAAATTCCTTGCCATCTTTGCCGAGAATCTCCGCTTCTCGCGAATGACAAGTGAGCAGAATGACCTGCGATTCCTCTGCGATCTTGGTGAGAAGATCAAGGAGTGCCGCGGCGCGGGTGTCGTCGAGTTGGGAGAAGACCTCGTCGAGGATCATGGGCGGGCGGTCAGCGGGGAAGAGCATTGAGGAAAGTGCGGTGCGGAGGGCAAAATATGCCGTGTCGCGGGTGCCTGCGCTGAGCGAGGAGATCGGCTTTGTGCCGCTTTCGGTCAGGATCGAGAGCGAAAAGTCCTCTCCAATGCCGAAATCGCTGTATTTTCCGTCGGTCATGTGCTTCATAAGCGCGCCTGCGGATGCGCGGAGTCTGGGCGTCACGTTGCGGCGCAGGCTTTCGCCGGCGTTCGATATCGATTCGTGCGCGAGTACTATCGCGGCGTATTTTCTTTCAGCCTCGGCAAGCTCGGTCTCGGTTTCTTCAAGAAGCGCGGCAATGCGGTTCGGGTTCTCGCAAGTGCCCTCGATGATTCCAAGATTCTTTTCGGAATCGAGCAGGCGCGTTCTTGCCGCGTCAAGTCGGGCGGCGTATTCGTCGCGCTCCTGCTTGAGGGTGGTGAGATTTGCCAGGTCGAGCATCGATTTTGCGGCGGGGGTGAGATGCGCGCGGAGTGCGGCTTCGTCCTCGCCCTCAAGCTTTGCCTTCGATTCTCTGACCGATGCCGAGTATTTTTCAATATCCGCGTCAAGAGATGCGCTCTTTTCGGCAACCTTGGCGTATTTTTCAGCCGAAAGAGCCAAAAGCTCGGCGATGTTTTGGTTTTCGCCGTCGATTCCAAATCGTCCGAGGACGGATTTTGCCTCGTAAACGATCTCAAGCACGGCGCCGCTCTTTTTCGCGTGAGCCTGCTCGAGCGTGCCGATGCGCTTTGCAAAATCGTCGATCTCGCACTTTGCCTCAAGACAAGCGGCACAATGCGCGACGATCTCCTTTTTCTTCGGCTTTTCATCCTCGATTCCAAGCTCGAATATGTAATTCTGCGCCCGTCTGCGAGCCTTGCCGGAGGTGATCGCAATCGAAATTCCGATCAGGGCGACGATAAGACCGCCAACGGCTGCGCCCGATGAGATCTGCATGATCAGCCAAGGGAAGAGATTTAAGAAATAGCAAGCCATCGAGCCGACGCAAAGTGCGGTGCCGAGGATCGCGAAAATGATTCCAAAGGCAAGGCGCGCGCCAACCGACGAGCGGAGCTTTTTGTATTTGTCGGCAACCGCCTCGGGTCCGCCCGTGCGCTCGATGTCCTCGGCGCGCGCGGCAAGATTGGTGTCGCCAAGCTGTTCGGATCGAAGTCCCGCAAGCTCGCCCGCGCTCTTTGCCGCCTCGGATTCTGCGGAAGCAAGGCGTCGCGCAAGTGAATCAAGCTCGGAAACGTAGGTGCGGTCGGGCAGTCTGCCCTCAAAGCCGAATTCTGCAAGGAGCTCGTTTTTTTCCTCGGTGAGCGCGGCGACCTTCGCCTCGCCCGCGTGGAGCATATCGAAACGCTTCAGCGTTTGTATCGTTTCAAAAGCGCGGAGTCTGTCCTCCGCCGCGGTCAGCTTCGTGCGGAGCTCGGCACAAAGCTTTCTTGCGCGCTCGACGGTCGAGCGGAGTGTCAGCAGATTTTTAGATGCTTCTTCCGCCTCGATAAGTCTGCGGCGCAATGCGTCGCGCTCGGTTGTAAGTTCATCGATTTTTCCGCCCGTTCCTCTTTGGAGACGGAACTGACGGCGCGCGGTGTTGAGTCTTGTCAGCGCGCGCTCGGTGTAGATCGCCTCGTCGGCGGAAAAGAGGATGTTTTCGATCGAGGAGCCGATCTCGCTTCCCGAAAGGGAGGAGAGAGCCTGCTGTTTCACGGATGAGGTTGAGTCCCAAACGCCCGAGGGCACTCCGAGAAAGACCTGCCCCGGCACCTCGCCCTTGAAGGCGACGCTTCCGGTGGAGAGGTCGATGATCTGGCACTTTTCGCTGTAACCGTCGCGATTGTCGGATCGGATGCCACAGCGTTCGATGCGGAAAGATCCTTTTTCGCATTCAATTTCGATGCTTCCCTCGGCGCGTCCGTCGAGCCAGGAAAGCGCGCGGTCGTATTCAAGAACACCCTCCTCGCTTCTGCGCGAGGGCAGACCGTAAAGTACAAAGCGGATGAAGGCAAGGATCGTGCTCTTGCCCGATTCGTTTGCGCCCGAAATGACGTTCAGCCCGTCCGAGAGCTCGGTGCTGAAACCCGAAAGCGTGCCGAATGAGGTGATATTTATCTTCCTTATTATCATAATACCGCCTCCTTAAAGAAACGCTCTGCCGTCGAGCGCAAGAAGCCCGATGCGAAGAGCCTCCGCCGCCAGCGCGCGCTCGGTCTCGTCCGCCGATGAAAGTCGGGGGAGAAGCGTGCGGTAAAGCTCGCCCTTGATCGTCATATCGCCCGCAAGGTATTCCGAGCCGAAAACGGGCGAGGTGCGGTCGCGCAGCTTCAGCGAGCAGATGGGCAGATTTGCCAGAAGCTCGATCTGCGCGGCGTTCGGCGCATATTCGGGAGGGATCGAGCCCTCGAGGTAGACCTTGAGCGACACGCTACGGTCACAGCCTTCGCTCTTTGCAAGCTCCGTGATGCGCGCGGCGACCTCGGAGTCGCTTCCCGCGCCGGTGATCTCAAGGTGGCGGGTGACGTATTTGTGAGTTGAGGTAATAATTTTCGTAATTTCGGGAGCTTTGCCGTTCTCGATCGTGACCGAAAGAACACCGCCGTCGCCCTCTTCGTCATAGGAGCGACCCTCGGGGAATCCGCAATAAGCAACCGTAGTGCGACCCGCGAGGGCAATCTCGGGCACGTTGTGGATGTGTCCGAGCGCGGCGTAATCACAACCCGATGACGCAAAGAGCGAGAGGGGCGTCGGAGCGTATCTCGAGATCGGCGAAACGGTATCGGCGTGCGCGCAGAGAAGATTTACCGCATCCTTGTCGGGCAAAAGACCGTAGGAAAGGGGCGAGCGATCGAGAGCGGGCGAGGTAAACGCCCATCCGTGCACGGCAACGCGGACCTCGCCGACGTTGAATCGGAAGGTCGAAAGCTCGTCGCTGTCAAAAATATAGACGTTTTCGGGCCAAGCGGTCGCCGTCCAGATGCTGCCGGAGGAATAAGGATCGTGATTTCCGGGTGCGATGACGACGGGCTTGCCGTAAGCCGCAAGCGAATCGCGCACAAGCTCGAGCGTGTCGGGGCTGACGTAACCGCAGTCGAAAAGATCGCCCGCGATCAGCATCATATCGTGCCCGCCCGCAAGCTCGACGACGTCGATGAAAATTTTGCGAAGTTCAGCGCGAAGCCGCTCTCCCGTCGGAAGATCGACCCCGGTGAAGGGCGAATCGAGGTGGAAATCGCCCGTATGTAGAATTTTGATCATATTTCTTTCCTTGATAAGTGGGTTTGGAATGCAAAAGGCAGAATGCAAAATGCAAAATGAAGGTAATTTTCGCTACGCGAAAATATTTTATATAATACTTTTCGAGCTTGCGAGAAAAGTTACCTTCATTTTGCATTTACAATTTTGCATTTTGCATTTAATTGCTCTTTCCGCCGGCAAACTCAACGAATTTCATCATCGCGCTGCGACCTTCATCGGTAGCCTTATAAACTCCCGCGTCCTCGAGAACGGCGGTGAAGGTCTTGCCGATCTCCTCGTAGAGGATCGACTCGGCGTTTTCGGCGGTGAAGGTGTAGTTATCGCGGAATTTTTCAAGCCACTCCGCGTGCTTTTCGCAATCGGCATCGGCGCGAACGTCGCCACCTGCAAGGATGATCTCGGCAAGGCGAGCCATCTCCTTTTTAAGTCTGGCGGGGAGGATCGCAAGTCCCATGACCTCGATCAGACCGATATTTTCCTTCTTTATATTATGCTTGTCCGCGTGAGGATGGTAGATTCCCATCGGGAATTCCTCGCTTGTCAGGTTGTTGCGCAGAACAAGATCGAGCTCGAAATCCTCGCCGCGGCGACGCGCGATGGGAGTGATCGCGTTGTGAGGCGTTTCGTCCGTGAAGGCAACAACTCCGTTTTCCTCGTCGGAATAGCCCGACCAAGAGATGCGGATGTGCTCAGCAAGCTCGACAAGCGCGGTCTTCGACTTCGAACGCAGACGGAGAACCGACATCGGCCAGTTGACAAGTCCCGCCTCGATCTCGGGGAATTTTTCAAATTTTACGGGCAGAATGATCTCTGCACGCTCCATCGGGAAGGTGTAGCAACCGCCCTGCATGTGGTCGTGCGAGAGGATCGAGCCGCCAACGATCGGAATATCGGCATTCGAACCGATAAAGTAGTGGGGAAGCTCGGTGACGAAATCAAGCTGACGCTCAAAAGTCGCGCGGCAGATCTTCATCGGCACGTGTTCCTTCGAGAGCGCGATGCAGTGCTCGTTGTAGTAAACGTAGGGCGAATACTGCAGATACCACTCGTCACCGCCAAGGGTGAAGGGGATCTGGCGCAGATTCTGGCGCGCGGGCGCATTTGCGTGACCCGCATAGCCGACGTTCTCGGTGCAAAGCAGACACTTCGGATAGCCCGATTGAGGCGCAAGCTTTGCCGCCGCGATGTCCTTCGGGTCCTTCTCGGGCTTGGAAAGATTGATCGAGATGTCTATCTTGCCGTATTTCGAATCAACAGACCAGCGGCGGTCCTTCTCGATTCTGTCGGCGCGTATGTAGTTCGAGTCGATCGAGAGGCGGTAGAAGTAGTCGCTCGCCGCCCGTGGGTCGTTCTTGTAAAGCTCAAAGAATTTCGCCGTGACCTCGCTCGGACGGGGCATAAGGATGCCCATCAGCTTGGTGTCAAAGAGGTCGTGCGCGGTAATTCCTTCATTAATTATATTATTAGCCGCCGCGTATTCGCAAATGGCGTCGAGAATTTCGTGGAGACGGAGATTTTTTTCTTCATCGGAAACAAAATCCTCGAAAGCTGTGATGCCAAGCTCGGTACAAAGAGTATTTGCGGCGTAGATGCGGTCTGCGGAGTCAAGCATACCGCAATTTTCTGCGTGGTCAAGTAAAGCCGAGATGAGTCGGCAGATTTTATTGTCGGTCATTTTTACACCTCTATTATATATATAAGGAAGAAATTAAAGTCTGATCGCCTTTTCCGCGATGAATTTGTTTACCAATGCCTCTGTCGGCAGAGAGGGAAGCGCGCCCTTCTTGCTGACCGCAAGTGCTCCGACGACGTTTGCGTAGCGTCCTGCACGGACGATGTCGCCCGAACGGAGATATTCAAGCGTAAGCGCGGCGGTAAAAGCGTCGCCTGCGGCGGTGGTGTCAACTGCGTTCACGCCGTAAGCGGGCAGGCAGTGATAATATTTTCCATCATATATATAGCATCCGCGTCCGCCAAGCTTGATGACGTAATATTTTGCTGTGACGAGCTTTTGAAGCTCCATTGCCGCGCGCAGACAGTTGTCGGGGTTCGAGGGATTGATTCCCGTGAAAATTTCGGTTTCGGTCTCGTTCGGCGAAAAAATTTCAAGAGGGGGAAGATCCTCGAGCGGAAAGTCGGGATTCGCGGGTCCGGCGTCAAGAATGATCGGAATCTCCTTTTCATTTGCAGTCCATGCCGCGTGCATAACGGCGTCCTGAGTGATCTCAAGCTGCATCAGGAGCGCATCGGGGCGGCTGATGAAGGAGGCGTCAATGTCCTCGCGGGTCAGGCGAACGTTCGCGCCGGGGAAAAGAATGATGCGGTTCTGACCGTTCGGCTCAACCATAATTGCGCCAAGACCGGTGACTGCATCGGGATCGACAACGATAAAACGGGTGTCGAGTCCTTCCTTTTTATAAATATTATGCATGATGGAGCCGTTCGCGTCCTTGCCAAGTCGACAGCAGAAAACGCTGTCGCCGCCGAGCCTGCGTACTGCAACTGCGGAATTTGCGCCCTTTCCACCGGGAACAAATTGATATGTTCCGCTCTCAAGCTGTGTTTCACCGCCCTGCGGGATCTTGCTGACGCTCATAACAAAGTCCATATTTGCGGAGCTTACAGTTAAAATTCTTTTAGGTATCAACATTTTTTTACCTCCAAATTTGTGAAAATTTTTGAAGTCGGATATATTACCATCTTATATTATACTATATAATAATCAAGAAATCAAGGGGGAATTTGCGATTTTGGTCGATTTCCTTCGTCAAACTGCACAAAACCCGAGATATAAACTTGTGCAAAACGCGACCAAACGTACAAAGTGAAAAAAACTGAAAAAAACTTTGAAAAAAGGGTTGACAAATGGGAATGAAAGTGGTATAATATAGAAGCTGTCGCGCAGAGCACAACGCAAAGAGCGGTCAGCGAGGTCATTGAAAATTGAACAACAGACTAAGAAGTACAAGCTTGACTTGCTCGAAAGAGTGAGTTGTTAAATAAGGTTTGTGCGAGGAAGTCGGTCAAAGATT
>JAZORB010000102.1:0-7507 GCA_045656385.1 Eubacteriales bacterium
CCCGGCCACGTTGACTTTAACTACGAAGTTTCTCGCTCGCTCAATGCTTGCGAGGGCGCACTTCTCGTCGTTGACGCAACGCAGGGAATAGAGGCTCAGACGCTCGCAAACGCCTACCTCGCTGTCGACGCGGGACTTGAGATAGTTCCCGTCATCAACAAGATCGACCTTCCCAGCGCCGATATCGAGCGTTGCAGAAACGAAATTGAGGACATCATCGGTATCCCTGCCGAGGATTGCCCGGCGGTTTCGGCAAAAGTTGGACTCAATATCCACGACGTGCTTGAAGCGGTCGTTCGCGATATTCCGAATCCCGAGGGAGACCCCGATGCTCCCCTCCGCGCGCTTATCTTTGACTCATATTACGATTCCTATCTCGGAGTCGTCGTTTATATCCGAATCATCGACGGCACTCTCCGCACGGGCGACAAGATCAAGCTTATGAGCACCGGCGCGGTCTTCGAGACCACGGCAGTAGGTTCTATGGAGGCGTTCGGTCTCAAGCCGAGAGAGGCTCTTTCGGTCGGCGAGGTTGGATATCTCACGGCTTCCATCAAGAATATTTCGGATACACGTGTCGGCGACACGGTTACTCTTGCCGATGATCCCGCAACCGAGGCTCTGCCCGGCTTTAAGGCGGTTCAGCCCATGGTTTTTGCGGGTATTTACCCCGAGGACGGCGCTCGATACGAGGACCTTCGCGAGGCTCTTCTCAAGCTCCAGCTCAACGACGCGGCGCTCACATTCGAGCCCGAGACCTCGACGGCTCTCGGATTCGGATTCCGTTGCGGATTCCTCGGACTTCTCCATATGGAGATCATCGAGGAGCGACTCGAGCGCGAGTTCAATCTCGACCTCATCACCACCGCGCCCAGCGTTATTTACGAGGTAAAGACCAAGGACGGCGAGCTTATTAAGATCGACAACCCCACCGATTATCCCCAGCCCGACGAGATCGAGGTGGCTTACGAGCCTATCGTCAAGGCAAGCATCATCACGCCTCAGGAATACGTCGGCGCGCTGATGGACCTTTGCCAGGACCGCCGCGGAATCTTCAAGGATATGAAGTACCTCGACAATATCCGCGTCGAGCTACACTATGAGCTTCCTCTCAACGAGATAATTTATAACTTCTTTGATGCTCTCAAGTCGCGCTCGAGAGGCTATGCATCACTCGACTACGAGATGTACGAATACCGCGCATCCAAGCTTTGCAGACTCGATATACTTCTCAACGCCGAGCAGGTCGACGCGCTTTCCTTCATCGTTCACGAGGAAAAGGCATATGCCCGTGCGCGTAAGATCGCAGAAAGACTCAAGGATAACATTCCGCGCCAGCTCTTCGAGATACCGATCCAGGCAGCTATCGGCTCGCGTATCATTGCGCGTGAGACTGTCAAGGCGCTCCGCAAGGACGTTCTTGCAAAGTGCTACGGCGGTGATATTACCCGTAAGAAGAAACTGCTTGAAAAGCAGAAGGAAGGTAAAAAGAAGATGCGTAAGCTCGGCTCCGTACAGGTATCGCCTGAAGCCTTTATGGCTGTGCTTAAGCTCGGAGACGACAATTAAAGGAGTAAATTTATGTTCGGAAAGAAAAATCGCAAGCCCCTGGGGCTTTACATACACATCCCATTTTGCAAGAGCAAGTGCGATTATTGCGACTTCTGCTCCTTTGTTCCCAACAACAAGGGTGTGGTTGAGCATTACACCGACGCGCTGATCCTGCAGATGGAGGACTGGAGCTCGCGTTGCCGCAATTATACGATAGATTCGGTCTATATCGGCGGCGGAACTCCTACTTATCTTGACATTAAGCGCATTTCGCGCATCATTGACGCGATCTATGCCAATTTCAAGGTTGATAAATACGCAGAATTCACGGTTGAATGCAACCCCGCAACGGCTGATCTTGATTATCTGAAAAAGCTTCGCCGTCTCGGTGCAAACAGACTCTCGATCGGTTGCCAGAGCGCGCAGGCGGCTGAACTGAAGGCTCTCGGCAGAATCCACACCTACGAGCAGTTTGTGACTTGCTACAACGATGCGCGCGAGGCGGGATTTGACAATATCAGCGTCGATCTTATGTACGGAATTCCCGAGCAGACCGAGCAGAGTTTTATTGAAACTCTGACAGCGATCACCTCGCTCGGACCCGAGCATATCTCGCTCTACGCGCTCAAGATCGAGGAAAGCACTCCCTTTGCCGCAATGCGCGACAAGCTTGCGCTTCCGGGTGAGGAGGCTGAATTCTCGATGTATACCCACGCGGTCGATTATCTTGCCGCGCGCGGATATGAAAGATACGAGATCTCGAACTTCTGCCGCGATGGCGCGGCATCGCTCCACAATCTCAAGTATTGGCATTGCGACGACTATCTCGGACTCGGCGCGGGTGCACATTCATACTTTGAGGACGAGCGCTTCTCGACCACTCGTGTAGTCCGCGATTATATCGACGGTCTTGAGATTATCGGCACAGATATAAATATCGTTGCAACCTCCGAAAAGATCGATTCCGCGGAATGTATGGACGAATACGTTATGCTCGGAATGCGTCTTTCGGAAGGCATAGTCATCGAGGATTTTGAGCGAAGATTCAATACATCCTTCGCCGAAAAATACGGTGCGCGCCTTGATGAATTTGTTGACGACGGCTTTGTCGAGAAGGATGAACGCGGATATCGCTTCACCTCGATGGGTATGTTCGTGTCTAATTACATACTCTCAAGCGTACTTGATCTGGGTGAATAAATTTTTTTGAAAAATCTAAAAATTCCCATTGACAAAAGGACGATTTTCGTATACAATATATATAGAAACATAAGGATAGGTGACAACCATGACTGATAAGAATATCCCTCTCGGAATCGACGAAGGCGAAGTTGAAATCGTAACTCTTCTCGATGAAAATGATAACGAAGTCCGCTTCGAGCTCATCGGTGGCTACGTTGACAAGGGCGTGCAGTATTTTGCACTCATTCCCGAAGGCAGTGCCGATGAAGATGGCGGCTTCGAGGAGTACATCATCCTCAAGAGCGTAAAGGACGCTGATGGCAACGAGGAGCTTGTTGACATTGAGGACGACGCGGAGTTTGAGCGTATCGCGGGCGTTTTTGACGACGCATTCAGCGCGGAATACGACTACGACGCAGAGTAATTAAGACCTACTTCTCCTGCTTAGTTTGTGCTTAACCGTATATGTGGAACCGACATTACTTTAAAGGGAGCTGAAATAGATTCGGCGGCTGTTTTGCAGACCTCCCCTCGCACTCCTCGATTGACTTGTCTCGACAGGTGCTTGGGACGCTGGGAGCAGTGAGGCCAAAGATAGGCCCCCTCCTTCCTCGGCAGGGTTTCCGACTGCGGTTACACGGCTCGGCGGGAGTTGACAAAAAGCCTTTGTTTTAAGGGCTCTTTAAGAATTTTTAAAACACAGAAGCCGCAGATCGATCTCTGCGGCTTCTGTGTTTTTGCTAAGAGGTTATTTCAACATCTTTTTTCTTTTTATGAAAATGAATAACCCTGCACCTACTGCAGCAATTGCCACAGCAGCACCGATAGCTATCGGCAAGAGGAAGGAGGGGCTCTCTTCACCTTCGTGATCGGAAGGCTCTGTTTGCTCTGTGGGATATGAGTCGGGAATCGGATCACTTGTTGATTCAATTTGCTTGGTTTCGATTTCCGTAGTTGACTCTTCGGGTTCGGGGAACATCGGTTCACCCATATCCGCGTTGCCTGCGCTCGTGTCACAGACAACCGTATATACGCGCAGTTCTGTGCTTGAGCGGTGTATGCGGATGAGTATGGGCAGCTCTGTGGGATCTATTTCTCCCTCGTATTTCAAATATAAATAACCGCATTTGCCTGCCCCGAGTAAACTGCTGCTTTTAAACGTGACGTTCGAGCCGCTTGAGGGCATCGTAACTTTGGCATTCGAGCTGATGCCCTCTCCGATAGCGGCATTTGTGAATTTGATTCCGTTTTTGCCCTCTGCGCGCACCTGAGTGTAAGCGGAAGAGCCTGTGTTTTCAATTTTTACGGTGATTATCTTATTTTCGGTATCGTAGGTCGCTTTTGCGTATTCAAAGGTGCCGGAACGGAAAAATACCGTGCCGAGCATTCCGCTTCCGTAAGTCGGGTCTTTCATAAGATCGCGTATGTTTTCCATCTCCGCCATGATACGCGTGGAGGTAGCGGCATCGAAGACCTGAATGCCCATAACGACCTTGTTGCCCTTGTCTATCGAGTTTTTGGCGAGGGTAACAACCCAGTCATCCGTCTTTCCGTAATTTATGGAATAAGCCATGGGGCAGATGTAGTCGTAAAGATCGGCGGCATCGTCGTAGTTCTGACCGTAATGCAGATCGGCATAGGCATTTTCGTATGCTCCCTCGGGCATGGTTGCGGCGCTGAATATGAGGTCTGGCTTTACCGATCTTGCTGAATCAATTATGTGCTTAGCAAGTTCTTTGATATTCTTTCTGCGGTACTGCGCGATGATAACGGCGTCGGGGTCATTGTTCTTATAGGCGCTGAAAATATAATTCGAATTCGCTGTTCTGCCGTGATAGCCCCACGTGGTTTCGACAAGTTCTTTTACACGCTCGACGTTCGCGCCCATGTCGGCAAGATTCTGAAAATCCTTCTCGCTCCAGCCGTTTGCGTTGTGGTTGTAGCGGATGTAGTCGAAGTGCAGACCGTCTATATCGTATGCTGCAAGCTCCCGTGCGACGTTGCCGATATATTCGCGGTAGCCTTCGTCGTGAGGAGTGATGAAGCTGTTATCGCGCTCGCGGATGTAATGCCACATTCCCGCACTCGGGTGATTGCTTTTGTAGGTTTCGTCCTCCACGACGCAGATCCACGCGTGAACGCGGATGCCTCTTTTATGCGCGGCATCGATGGTTTCTTGCAGAACGTCGCGGTTTTGTCTGGTGAGAATATCCTTGTACTGAGTTTTGAGGTAACCGAGCTTTCCGCCCGTACCCTTTACCAGCAGATATACGTCGGTGATGCCCTCATCGAAACATCTTGACATCATTATTTCGGCACCGTCGACGCCGAGGTCGGCTATGCTGCTTCCCCAGATCCATTTGCCGACTATGGGGGAGCTTTCGGCATTTTGCGCGGCGTATGTGGGTATAGTTGATGACAAAAAGGGAAGGAGCACTATTGGGCAGATCAGCGTGGCTAATAGCTTTTTGAACATAAAACGGTCCTCCTGAGTAGTGTGTTTGGGTACCTTAAATTATTATAGCTTTTTTTAATTGAATTGTCAAGTGATAATAGCAGTATTTGGCTTTAATCGGAGATAATGAAAAGGAAAGGAGGAAAAATAAAAGTTACGGAAAAGTCTTGAAAAATCTTATAAAATATGGTATCATATATAATGTATTACTATTTATATATGAAAGGCTAAATTATGAAAAAAATAACTGCACGTTTTGTTTCTTTTGCAGTGGCACTTATGATTTTGGTATCGCTTGCTCTCCCTGCTTTTGCATCCCCCGGCAATCCCGAATTTATGCTTGCCATCGGCGACTCGATCACCACGGGCTTCGGGCTTGAAGGCTATGACGAGCTTGATCCCTATACTTGCAATTCCTATACAAACCTCATTGCAAACGCTCTGAGCCTGAATGGTAAGGATACATATATCAACAAGGCTGTCAACGGCGCAACAAGCGCGGACGTGCTTGCATATCTGCCCGATATCGCCAACTATCTCGGCTATGCCGATCTTATAGTCGTGACCGTCGGCGGTAACGATCTTCTTCAGTCTATCTCGATAGTTGCGTCCGCAATCGCCGGCAAGACAGTCACGGGCCTCAGCGCATCCATCGACGTTCTTGCCGCCGCAACACCCGATAAATTTGCAGCTCTCGCGAACAACACCTCCTATCAGAAAAAGATCGGAGCGGTTCTTGATAAATACGAAAAGAACATCGGCGATATGGCAAAGATCATCAAGGAAAATGCTCCTGATGCTCACGTAATGTTCCTCAAGCAGTATAACCCGATGAAGAACGTTCTCGGATTCGGCGATTTCGGTAACTACGCCGACACCCTGATCGCGAGTGTAAACGCTTCTATGGAAAAGGTTTGCGCGGCAAACGGATTTGATATTGTGGACGTGCCCTCCGTGATCGATGTCAATGCTGCAGGGCTGACCAATATGCTCAACTATGATATCCATCCCAATGCGGCAGGTCACGTTGAGATAGCAAAGCTTCTCGCGTCGCATCTCGGCATCTCGCTCGATCCCTCCGAAAACACCGCTGCTCCCGAAACCGAGCCCGTTACCGAACCGGTAACCGAGCCCGAAACGACTGAGGCTGAAACCGCCGCTGATGTTGAAGATTCGCAAGCTCATGAAACCGAGGCACAGCTTGAGGCGCCCGGATGCTTTTCTTCGATCTCCTCTGCGGCAATAGTTATTGCGGCGTCATGCGCATGCTTTGTGCTGAAAAGAAAGCGCTTCTGATTATTTGTAAGGAGAAATAATGAGGAAATCTATTGAAAGAATTTCTGCTCTTATAATTGCGGTTCTGCTCCTCGCTCCGCTTATCTTGCTTTGTGTATACGCTTCGCTGGAGAAGCAGCCGTATTTGCTCGTGCTCGGCGATTCGATCACCACGGGATACGGCCTTGCAAACTACGAGCCCGGTGGCGACCCCTATCTTTGCAATTCATACGCAAATATAATTGCATCGGCTCTCGGACTTGAGGGAGGCAGCTCGTATATAAACAAGGCAGTCAACGGAGACACAAGCGGCGACCTCGCCGAATTGCTCCCCTCATTGCAGGAGGAAGTATCCTCGGCGAAGCTGATAATCATCAGCATCGGCGGAAACGATCTTTTGGAGCTTGCTCCCAAGGTGATTTCTATGGTTGCGGGCAGAGAGCTGACCGACTATAACGAAATGATAGACGTTGCCAAGGCTCTCACTCCCGATCAAATTTCGGGGCTGATGGAGGATACCGAATTCCTTCTCACCATTGCTGCGGCTTTTATCGGATATATTTACAATATGATAGATATCGGTGAATTCCTCACAGCGAATGCTCCGGAAGCGAACGTTATATTCCTTAAGCAGTATAATCCCTTCAAAAACGTGGAATATATCGGCGAATTCGGTGATTTCGGTGATTATGTTATTGATCCCATCAACAGCACCATCGATGCCACCTGCGAAAAGTACGGTTTCACGGCGGTTGACGTTCCTTCGGTTATTAACTGCGACGCCTCTGGATTGACCAATATTCTCGATTACGATATTCATCCCAACGCGGCAGGTCACCGTGAAATAGCAAAGCTTCTTGCTTCTCATCTCGGTGTTGAACTCAATCTTCCCGAAGATACTACAGCACCCGAGATCACAAGCGAACCCGAGGTTACAACCACTCCCGAACCCGAGGTTACAACGGAGCCTATCACCGAACCCGTTACAGAACCCATAACCGAGCCTGTTACGGAACCCGTAACCGAGCCTGTTACCGAACCTAT
>JAZORB010000103.1:0-27789 GCA_045656385.1 Eubacteriales bacterium
CGTTCGGGTCGGTTTCGGGATTGTTGAAAAGATACCAGACACCGTCCGAGCATCCCGTTTCCTGCGGTTCGCCGTTTACGTAATGTGTGGTGCCTAATGGATACCTTATCGGATGAATACCTTCTTCGCCGATTGCAACAATGATCGAGCTGTATCCGTATTTTTCGGTTTCATTCTGCTCTGCGGGACGGACTACAGTTATCGCCTCGTCGAAGACTCTTGAAGCATCTTCATATCTGAGTCTGACGGTATATTTACCTACGCGGGCGTCTTCAGGAAGTGAGAATTCAAACGTGACACTTCCGCTTTCGCCGTTCTTGATCCTGTGCTTCGACGGTGCATCGGTCGTCGAGGGAATGGGAAAATGTTCAAGCGGCTCGCCGAGACTTCCGTCATCGAGAACAGGTTTAAGCCAAACGTAGGGTCTGTAGTCGCTTGAACTTCCAAAGTAAGTATGAGTTCTGCCTGAGATATTAGTTACTTTTGCCGTTATCTTCACAGTTTCGCCGACGAGATAAACGGTTCGGTCACTTTCATAGGTAAATTCAAATTCATAATCTCCCGCACAGGCAGAAAAAAGCGCGAGCATCATTATTAATACGAGTAAAATTGATAACTTTTTCATCTCATCAACTCCTTTCACAGTTACAGACGTAAAAGTAAGCAAAAAGTTCCGTGTTTTTTGAATATTTTTCACTTTTATTTTACTATATTTTTGTTTTGATGTCAACGATTTTTCGTTATCTCTTGCATTTTTATTAAAATTATAGTATAATAATTACAACTATAAATCCGCAAGGAGAATATTATGAAAAAGGCAAGATTTATAACCCATCCTTCGCTCGTTGGCAATCCCGTCGAGCATCCTTGGAAAAATATGAAATTCAACAGCTACGAGCGTGATCTCGAGCCCGGCAAAGGACTTCTCAACCTTCTTTGCGAGTTTGCTCCCGAGCCCGGACGTGCAGTTGAGAAGATCACTCTCCGCGCAACTGCGCTCGGTATCTTCGACGTTTTCGTAAACGGCGCGCGCGTAGGCCACGAGATCGACGGCATCCCCACCGCCGACGAATACAAGCCCGGCTGGACCGACTACCGCAGCCGCGTATTTGAATACGAATACGACGTCACCTCTCTCTGCAAGGAAAACAACCGCATCGTCGCGGAGGTTTCTCCCGGCTGGTGGACAGGTCGTATCTCCTTCGGATTCTACGACTTCAAGCCGATGGCATTCGCGGGCGAGATCGAGATCGAATACGCAGACGGCGAAAATGAGATCATTGCCTCCGGCGAGGACTGGAAGGCATCCATTTGCGGTCCCGTTATGTTTGCTGACATCTGGGACGGCGAATACTACGACGCCACCGTGCCCGAGCCCTCTATCGCTCCCGAGGCACACGAGTGGGTAAACGCTATCCACTTCACCGATTGTACCTGCGAGATCGTTCCCCTTGTCGGTCCCGCAATCAGACCGCGCCACGAGCTCCTTCTCCGCCCCATTTCGGCTGTTTGCCACAACGGCACCATCCACGACGGCTCGGAATACGGAGAGATCAACGTTCTTTCCAAGAGCGTCGGCGATTGGTGCGAGCAGACAAGACTTGAGTTTGGCGAGGCACTGATCCTTGATATGGGTCAGAACATGGTCGGCCGCCCGATCCTTATGTTCAAGGCTCCCCGCGGAACAAAGATCACCGTTTACTTTGCTGAAATGCTCAACGACAGCGGCGATCCCGCGCGCGGAAACGACGGCCCGAAGGGCAGCATGTATATAAAGAACTACCGTTCGGCAACAGCTCGCCTTGTTTACGTCGCATCCGGCAACGGAATCGAAACATACTTCCCCACCCACTCCTTCTTCGGCTTCCGCTATCTTGAGATCCGTGCCAATAACGACATCGACGTTCTCTCTGTTGCAGGTGAGGTCATTTGCTCAGAATTTACCGAGACCGGAGATTTCTCCTGCGACAATCCCGAGGTCATCCGCCTCTATTCCAATATCGTTTGGGGTATGAGAGGAAACTACTTCTCGGCACCCACAGACTGTCCTCAGCGTGACGAGCGCCTTGGCTGGACGGGCGACACGCAGATATTTGCGGGCGCGGCGGCATATCTTGCCGATATCCGCGACTTTATGCACAAGTGGCTCGGAGATGCACGCGACTCCCAGCAGGGCTTTGACGGCGCATACTGCGACGTTATCCCGCGTGTCTTCAAGGGCAACAACGGCAACGCCGCATGGGGCGACGCCGGCCTTATCGTTCCGAACAAGCTTTATGAAATGTATAACGATACCGCAATCCTCGAGGAGCATTTCGACTCGATGGAGTATTATATGCAGTATCTCGAGCAGTTCGGTCTTGAAGGTCCCAACACCGCTTACGGCGACTGGCTCAACTATGACGTTACCGATAAGAGATATATCGCCGTTGCTTTCTATGCATACGACGCTGCTCTTATGAAGAAGTTCTGCGACATCCTCGGCAAGCCCGAGCGTGCGGAATATTACGCAGAGCTGCGCGAGCGCATCGTTTCGCACTTCAGATGCAGATATATCGAGAACGGCGATCTCAACATTCAGACCCAGACCGCTTATCTGCTCGCGCTCGCATTCGATCTTGTTCCCGAGGAAGACCGTCAGCTCTATATTGACAGACTCGAAAAGAAGATCGTTGACAACGATTACACACTCTCAACAGGCTTTGTCGGCACGGGTATTCTCAACCAGACGCTTGAAAAGCTCGGCCTGCACTCGCTTTGCTATTCACTCCTTCTCCAGACACGCGACCCCAGCTGGCTTTACTCCGTCCGTCAGGGCGCAACAACCGTTTGGGAGAGATGGAATTCCTATACGCTTGAGCGCGGCTTCGGCGACGTCGGCATGAACTCCTTCAACCACTACGCTTACGGCGCAGTTGCGGAATGGTTCTATTCTGGAATGTGCGGCATCAAGCCCGACCCTCAGGCACCCGGATGGGAACACTTCTTCCTCGCTCCCACTCCCGATATGAGAAGAGACGACGAAATGCCCGAGGGGCAGAAGCGAATCACCACCGCACGCGCATCCTACGACTCGGTTGCGGGACGCATCGAGAGCGCTTGGGTTGCGGTTGACGGCAGATTCGAATACAGCTTCATCATCCCCGAGGAAAGCGCCGCAACGGTATCTCTCGTTTCGAATTCGGATAAGCTGAAGATCAACGGCGTTGATTTCACGCTTGAAGAGATGAACGGCAGACGCCAGGGCGACCGCATCCTCTTCCCGCTCTCCGAGGGTGCTTATACCGTAGTAATAGGCTGATTTTAGCCCAAAAATCGAAAATATGTCTGGAATTTTACAAATTATCACGAGAAATTCATAAATTCATCTTGACATCTTTCGATTTCCGTATTATAATATGTATTGTCGCTTTTTATGCCGTTTAATGGGAGGATTTTCAGAATGCTTATAGATCTGTCTGCAATACTGCGCGGTGATATCCGCGAGCTTGAGATAGACGGCGAGATCTTCCCCGATGCCGCACCCTTTGGAATCGAATATCTCCCCGGTGCCCGTATCTCGGGCAAAGTGAGCGGAAGCGCAGGTCTGGTTACACTTACCTCGCGCGTGTCCGTGCCATATCGCGGAGAGTGCGCGCGCTGCCTTGACTCTGTTGAGGCTCTGCTCGAATTCGATTTCGACCGTACCATCGTCACAGAGGGAACCCTCTCGGATGATGTGCTCGAAGAAAAGGCTGACGAATACCTTGTTGTCAAACGCGGTATTCTCGAGCCCGACGAGGCTATCATTGAGTCGATATACCTTGAGCTACCGTCAAGGCTTCTCTGCTCTCCGGATTGCCGAGGTCTTTGCCCCAAGTGTGGAAAGAAAATGACGACTGACGAATGCGATTGCGCACCGCGCGAGATCGATCCCCGCTGGAACAAGCTCCGTGAGCTTCTCGAGCAGGACGACGAATAAAACAGTAAATCTTTTTTGTAGAAATATAGGAGGTGTAGGTTATGGCAGTACCGAAGAGAAAAACATCCAAAGCTCGCAGAGACAAGAGACGCGCTAACTGGAAGCTTGTTACTCCCGGTCTTGTAAAGTGCCCCAACTGTGAAGCACTCATCAAGGCTCATCACGTTTGCCCTGAATGCGGCATGTATGACGGCAAGGAAGTTATCGCTAAGAAGGAAGCATAAGGCTTACCCGAAGAAAACATCGCACTTACGGCAAAGCCGAAAGTGCGATGTTTTCATTAAAAAGATGGAGAATATAATGAAAAAGAAATTTATCTGCCTTACGGCATTACTTATTTTATCTTGTATGATGCTCACCTCATGCATCACCTCTATGTTTGGTGAGGCAGGCATTACGCAAAAGCCCGAAGTGACCAAGCGACCCACTCCGGACGAGCTGACGGCTCCCGAGGACACAACAAGCAACGATGACACTCCCGTTTTCGGTTCCAAACCCAGCTATTCCTCGGTCAAGCTTTCGGATCACATCAAGGTCGACTACAAGGGCCTGACAATCGAGACCGATTCGCTCCCGCCCGAGCTCACCGATAAGGTCCTCACCGCAAATCTCGCGGCTCTGTTTGATTACTATAAGTCAAGCGGAACCATTGATTGCAATTACACTCTCGTCACCGAGGGCGTGGTTGAGGAATGGGATTACGTTGAGATCTCCTTCGTCGGCAAGCTGAACGGCGAGGTATTCGAGGGTGGATCCTCTACCGCAAACGTCGGCATGATCGTCAACGATCACGACAGCGGATATATTCCCGGCTTTGCATCGGGCATCATCGGCGCAAAGATGGGTGAGACCGTGAACGTTCCCGTCACCTTCCCCACCGATTACAACGAGGCTCTTGCAGGCAAGGAAGCAGTCTTCGAGATCACGGTTTACGGCAAGAGAGTGTTTGACATAAAGGACGAGCACATCGAAAAGCTCACCGACGGAGATTACAAGAACATTTCCGATTTTATGGTATACTACAAGGAATACCTTTCCGATCTTAACGAATCCGAGCTTCTGAGCCAGGTAAGCGACAAGATCGCGGAGGCTCTCGCCGAAAACGCAACCGTTTATTCCTACCCCAACGAGCAGTATCTTTACTATTATCAGTCGAACGTCAGCTATATGACCCTGCAGGCAGAAAAGCTTGGCATGACCTACGAGGCATACATGGCGGCTACCGGCGAAAGCGAAGCAACCCTTCGCGCCACGGCTGAAAAATCGGTGCTTGAGGATATGATCATTTACTACGTTCTCGAAGCCGAGGGAAAGAGCTACACCGACGACGAATACAACAAGGCACTTGATTACTACGTTGAATACTACAACGGCTACGGCTACAATTACGACCGTGCATCAATCGAGGCAATGTTTGAATACTACTACTATCCCGGCTACCTGCGCTATCAGCTCAACCGCGAAAGAGTGATTCAGATCGTATTCGATTCGGCAAACATCGTTGAAGCTAAATAAATGAATAAAAAACACCGCGGTCGGAGTTATCCGACCGCGGTATCTTTATTTTATTCGGTTTTACCAACCGATCTCGGGTGCGACTACTTCGCCTTCCGCGCTTGCCGATTTGATTGAATTCTTCGCCTCTTCGATAAGCTCCTCAACAGCTATCTTGACTTCCTCGAAATCATCCTCGTTAAGCTCGAATGCCGACTTGACCTTGCCCTTTGCAAGGGGCTTGGGCTTGTCGCTTTCGCAAACGATGAGCTTGAGCTCGAAATCGATCTCCTCGCCCTCAGCCTCTGCAAGGAGGGAGTCGATCAGCGAGATCTCCTCGCCGGTGGAATCGGTGTATGTAACGTCCTTGAAATCAAAGGTGTGCTTCTTGCCGGACTTATCGTAGTTGCCCTTTACCTCATAGGTCTCGCCCTCTACGGTTGCGCCAAAGGAGAACTTTCCGCCCGCGCGGTCGATCTTGGCAAATACGTTTATAACCTCTTCTTCACCCTCTTCAAGAGTAAATTCGGCCTTGTAGCCGTCCTTGTCATCCTGCTTGATGGCAATCTCGGCGTACATCTCGCCCATGATATCAACAGTGATCTTATCGGTCTTCTTTACGCCTGCCTTACCAAACTGGATGTTTGCAAGCTCAACCTTTTCACCGTCTGCCTTCGCAATAACCTCAACAGCCATCAGATCGGACGAGGACTTTTTGGTTGCCATTTCAACGACCAACTTGAAGTCATCAGCACCGTCCATAGAATCTTCCATATCGTCTACAAGGCTGTCAAGCTCGTCAAGAACGTCATCGTAAGCCTCAAGAAGAACCTCGGTGAAATCATCGTCCTCGTCGCCGCCCAGATTAGACTGAAGCGCGCCCTCAAGAGTGGTTCCCTCAACATATCCCTCGGCAAGCTTGCCGTACTTTTTGATAAGCTTGGGGATTCTCTTGTCATCCTTGAGCTCATCATAAAGATCGGAAATAACGTTATAGATGCATTCTGCGTCGATCTCGACGATGATCATCTTTGCGCTGACCTGCTCGCCGTGGATCTTGATCTTATCGTTTTCCTTTTCGATATCAGCATGATCTCCGATGGAATTCACAAGAAGCTCTACGTAAGAGGTGAGAAGCTCCTCGATGTCCTTAACAGCTTCCTTATCCTTTGCATCGTCATAGATCTGGCAGAAGATCTTGATGGCATCAGAGGTTTCCTCGTCAAGCTCAACCTCGCTTCCCGACTCAAATGCAAAGAGAGAATCCGCAAATTCCTCTGCGGTCTTTCCGCGCACAAGACCGATGGGGCTGTTGTAGAGCGCGGGGGCAGATACGTACATATAATCGTCGCCGATATATGCGCTTCCGTCAACCGAGAAATCGTTGACGTTCAGCTTGACCTTTTCGATATAGGTCTCATAGTCCGCAAGTCCGAAATATTCCTTATATTCAAGGGATACCTCGTTGTCCATTGCGGAAAGGCCAAGAATAAGCTCAACCGAGCCGCTCTGCATAAAGCCGGAAACGGCTTCAATCTCCGGGCGTGTGAAAGCATCCTGGAGCAGGTTCTGCACCGAGGTCTTCATAACGGTTTCGGGGCGGTTCATAAAAACACCGATTCCGATACCGACAGAGCTCACAAGCAGAATTGCCGCAAGAGCTATGATAAGCAATTTCTTTGTCTGATTCATAATAATCTCCTTAAAAATATTTGATAGTTAAATTATAGCACTTAACTTGGATTTTGTCAACAGTTTATTTTGTTCTCAAGGCTATCGGATGAACTGTGTGGTCTTCATAGGGCGCAAAACCGGAAAGGGTCGTGTCCTCGAGCATAAGCCCGCGGCGAATGGCATATTTGCCGAATCTGTTCCTTATACTGTCAGCAGTTTTTTCAAGCACCTCAAGGCGCGCGCGGCCGACGGTTTCGCCGTCGAAAACAGACATCTGCTCGTCTCTCTCCGGGCAGAGATCCGAACCGCAAACCCCGAGCGAGCGCACGGGAGCAACGCTTTTCACCGAGCCGTAAAGAAGCATCGCGGCGCGGTATATTTCACGCTCAGAATAGGTCGGCTCGACGCGGCATTGCTTTGAGCACCAAGAAAGATCGCTCGAGCGGACAGATATACTGACGGTTCGGCACTTTTTTCCCTCTCCGCGAAGACGTACGGCAACGCTCTCGCAAAGCACGGCAAAAACGATTTCCGCCTCGCGCAAGGTTGAAATATCGCGCGGCGTAGTGGTGCTGTTTCCCACACTTTTGACCGCATAAAAGGTATCCTTCTGCAAAACGGGAGCACTATCCCTGCCGAGAGCGAAGTTTTGGAGCATCAGCCCATTCTTTCCCAAAAAGCGCGAAAGCAGGTCGGGATCGGCATTTGCAAGCTCGCCGATAGTAAAAATTCCAAGGGTGTTGAGTTTTCTTTTTGTCGATCTGCCGACGAAAAGAAGATCCTCGGCGGGCAAGGGCCAGACCTTTATTTTGAAATTTTCGCGCGAGATGAGGGTGGTGGCATCCGGCTTTTTAAGATCGCTTCCAAGCTTTGCAAATATCTTGTTGAATGACACCCCAATCGAAACCGTCACGCCGAGCTCGCGCTTTATTCGCTCTCGTATCTCGTCCGCGATTCTCTCCCCGCTGCCGAAAAGATATTCGCTGTCGCTGACGTCTATCCAGCATTCGTCGATGCCGAAGGATTCGATCAGATCGGTATAATCCGAGTATATCCTCCGCGCGGCACGCGAGACCCTGACGTATTCGTCGTAGTGAGGCGGGAGAATCACAAGCTGCGGGCATTTTCGCCGCGCCTCGAGAATGCTCTCGCCCGTGCTGACGCCATATGATTTTGCCTCGTAATTCTTCGCCAGAATGATGCCGTGCCGAGCCTCCGAGTCACCGCCGACTGCAACGGGCTTACCTATAAGATCTTCCCTTCCTCGGCATTCAACAGTTGCAAAAAAGTTGTTCATATCAATATGCAATATGCATCTGTCTTTCATCAAAATACCCCTTTCACTCATTTTAGAACAGGTGTTCTTTTATATTATATCAGAACATTTGTTCCGTGTCAAGAAAAATGAGCAAAAAGCTATTGATTTTTTGTTAAATTTCAATCTTTTTTGCTCAAAAGTGTTGCACATTTTGCAATTATATTATATAATATAGATTGTATGAATTTAATTATATTTGAGGGTGGGCTTATGTTACACAGTCTTCTTCGCGAAAATTTTTCGGATAAGAATATAATACTTCTCGGATTCGGAGTGTCGAACATCCCGGTAGCGCATGAATTTATACGCGCCGGATTGGGATCATCCGTTATCGTCCGCGATATGAAAGCCTTCGAGGATCTCGGAGATATTGCAAAGGAATTTGCAGCCGAAGGCGTAAAGTTCGAATGCGGCATCGAGCCGACAAAGAATTTCTCGTGCGACACAAGCCGCGCGGTGATCTTCCGCTCCCCCGGCATCAGACCCGACGCGGGCGACCTTACACCAGCCATAGAATCGGGAGCTATCCTCACCTCTGAGGTTGAATTTTTCTGCGAGCACACCCCCGCGCGCATAATCGCGATCACGGGAAGCGACGGAAAAACAACCACCTCAACGCTCACAAGCCTTATTCTTAAAGAGGGTTACAATGGCGGTAAAATATATCTCGGCGGAAATATCGGAACGCCCCTCTTTCCTCTCCTTGACGAGATAGGAGAGAATGACATATGCGTGCTCGAGCTTTCAAGCTTCCAGCTTATGACGATGGATTCGCGTGCGGCACACGCGGCGATCACGAATATCACGCCCAACCATCTGAACTGGCATATCGACATGAATGAATACGCCGAGGCAAAATATAAAGTCTGCGGCAAAAAGACCGCGCGCCTGGTGCTCAACGCGACAGATAATTACTGCCGCGAGCTTGCGGGCAAAACAAGCGTTCCCAAGATCATCTTCTCCGCTTATCGCGATAATTACGATTCGCTTTGTGACGGAATTGACGCGAAAGGCATATTCCTGCGCGACGGCAAGATCATCCTATCTGACGGCAAAAACGAGGAAATTCTTCTCACCGCCTCGGATATCAAGCTCCCCGGCGTGCATAATATAGAAAACTATATGACCGCCATCGCGCTGACATACGGCATTGCCGAAAAGGACGCCGTCATTCACGTAGCCAAGACATTTGGCGGAGTTGAGCACCGACTTGAGTTTGTTCGCGAGAAAAACGGCGTTAAATACTACAACAGCTCGATCGACTCGAGTCCCACGCGAACCATTGCGGCTCTCTCTACCTTCAAGAACAAGCCTACTCTCATCATCGGCGGACGCGGCAAGAAAACGCCCTATGAGGGTCTTGCGCGCGAGCTTTATCTCCGCGCGGGCGCAGTCATTCTGACGGGCGAAACGCTCGCAGAAGTCAGCGAAGCGCTCGAAGCTGTCGCATCGGAATATCCGGCTTCAGAGCTGAAGATATTCAAGGAAGAGGATTTTGCCGCTTGCGTTAAGCTTGCAGAGAGCGTCACCCCATCGGGAAGCGCGGTGCTTCTCTCCCCCGCCGCAACATCATTTGACAAATTCAAGAACTTTGCCGAGCGCGGCAAGGTCTTCAAAGAAATAGTTGAAAATCTGTAATCAATCCGAAAGGAAGAAAAATACATGGAACACAAGATTGACCTGACAGAGCTTACTCTGTCGCTGGCATCTCTGATGTCGGTCACGGGACACACGAGATACTCGAAGGATAAGCTCCTCGAGCTCGTTTCTCCCTACTTTGACGAGATACGCGAAACGCGCCTCGGCTGTTATCACCTCATCCGCCGCTGCGGAAAGGAAAATGCACAAAAAATTCTCGTTGACGCTCACTTTGATGAGATCGGTATGATCGTTACCGAGATCAAGGAAAAAGGTTTTCTGACCGTCACCTCGATCGGCGGAATGGATACCCGAATCCTTCAGGCAAGCGAGGTCATCATATACGGAGAGGGACGAGAGATCTACGGCGTCGTGGGCTCCACTCCTCCTCACCTCCAGAAGCCGGGCGAGTCGGGCAAGCTCCGCGACATCACCGAGCTTCTCATCGACACGGGATATTCCAAGGAAGAGCTTGAGAAGTACGTTTCGATCGGCACTCCCATCGGCTTCCGCCCCATATACACAAAGCTTCGTAACAACAAGATCGCAGGAAAGGGATTTGATGACAAGGCTTGCGCCGCTGCAGCTATCGCGGCTGTTGCCGAGATTCCCGCGGACGAGCTTTGGGGCGACGTTTACGTTCAGCTTTCCAACTACGAGGAAGCGGGCGGATTCATGTCTGGCGCGCAGACCGGCGCATACGAGATCAATCCCATTTGCGCTATCGTTGCCGACGTCGACCTTGGAAGCACTCCCGATACCAAAAAGAGCGAGACCGTACCGCTCGACGGCGGCGTGTCGCTCTCAACAGGTCCCATCACCGACAAGCGCCTCACAGCACTTCTCCGCAAGCTTGCGGACGAAAAGGAGATCAAGCACCAGATGTCGATCACCGCGGGCGGCACAGGAACCAACACAATGGTTGTAAACCTCGTGCGCAACGGCATCCCCACAGTTGACATTGGTCTTCCCCTGCGCAGCATGCACACCTCGAACGAGGTCATCTCAATGAACGACGCGGCGGCAATGCGCGATATCATCGCCCTCTTCGTCACAAGCTCCGAGATCGAAAAGGAGGTATGTCCCAATGAGTGAAACTAAAATTCTTGAAGGCCTTGAACTGCTCAAGCATCTCTCCCTCGTCTTCGGCCCCACGGGCTCGGAGGAGGAGGTTGCTGACGAAATAATCAAGCAGCTTGAAAACACCGACGCGCAGATCATCCGCGACAGAATGAGCAACGTGTTCGCAGTTCTTCACGGCAAGAACCGCCCCGAAAAGACTGTTATGCTCTCGGCTCACATGGATGAGGTCGGATTCATAATTAAGGATATCGACGGCGAGGGTTACATCCGCTTTGGATGCCTCGGCGGTATCGACCCCCGCGTTCTCTGCGGCCGCAAGGTTACCTTCCGCGGCAAGGACGGCGATGTCAGCGGCGTTATCGCGTCGAAGGCGATCCACCATCAGTCCGCCGAGGAGCGCAAGAACGCAACCAAGGCAAACGATATGTACGTTGACATCGGCGCGACCTCGAGAGAGGATGCAGAAAGTGTTCTTTCGCGCGGCGACAGCGGAACATTCGACAGCGAGTTCGTCATCTTCGGCGAAAACGACGGCTATGCAAAGTGCAAGGCTCTTGACGACCGTCTCGGATGCGTTGTCATGATCGAAACTCTGCGCCGTATCAAGGAGGAGGGCATCGAGCTTCCCTTTGACCTCGTTTGCGCGTTTACCGTGCGCGAGGAGATCGGCATCTCGGGTGCAACCGCGGCGGCTCACCGCTTCAGACCCGATTACGCGATCGTTCTTGAAACCACCGCAATTGCAGACCTTCCCGACGTTCCCAAGAACTCGAGAGTCAGCGAGGTTGGCAACGGAGGCGTTGTTTCCCTCATGGACCGCTCCACCATCTACAACCGCGATTTCGTTGACGGTGCAATGAAGATCGCCGAGGAAAACGGCATTCCCGCGCAGATCAAGCGCTACGTTTCGGGCGGTAACGACGCAGGTCACATCCACAAGGCTGCCGACGGCACACGCGCACTTGCGATCTCCGCACCTACTCGCTATCTCCACTCTGCTTCCTGCGTAATCTCCATCAAGGACTTTGAATCGATCAAGTCGCACGTTTACGCAATTCTCACATCCTATCAATTCTGATGATCTCGGAGGAAATATAAATGTATTCGCTTATTAAGAAAGTTGTATGCTGCCCCGGTGTTTCGGGCAATGAAAAACAGATCGCGGCTCTTCTCGAAAAGGAAGTCGCTCCCTATGTTGACGAGACCTATACCGACGCTCTCGGAAATCTCATCGCTATCAAATACGGCAATCTCCCCGACGGCGAGCGCAAAAAGCTCCTTTACTGCGCTCACATGGACGAGATCGGCTTCATCGTTACCTATATTGAAGACAACGGATTCATCCGCTTTGCTCCCATCGGAGGCATCAATTTTGTTGCCGCCGCATTCAGCCACGTTGTTTTCGCAAACGGCGAAAAGGGTATTCTTGTTCCCGAATCGGGTGTAAAGGCATCCGATCTTGCGGCTGACAAGTGCGTTGTTGACATCGGCGCTACCTCTGCCAAGGAAGCTGCTCGCAAGGTAAAGATCGGCGATTGCTTCTCGCTTGCTCACAATCTCTCGAAGCTTGGCGCAAACCGCGCTGTCGGTCGCCCCATCGACGACCGCATCGGCTGTGCTATTATGATCGAGGTTGCAAAGAAGCTCGCTGATAACTGCCCCCACGATATGTACTACGTCTTCTCGGTTCAGGAAGAGGTCGGATGCCGCGGCGCACGTCCCGCAGGCTTCTCGATCGCTCCCGACATCGCGCTTGCATTTGACGTTACCGGCACCGGCGACGCTCAGGGATCGAAGCCCATGGCTGTAAAGCTTGGCGGCGGCGCGGCTATCAAGATCAAGGACGGCTCGGTCATCTGCTCGGGCGAGGTAGTTTCGAAGCTCCAGAAGCTCGCTAAGGACGGCAAGATCACCGCTCAGAACGAGATCCTTCTCTATGGCGGAACCGACACAAGCGTGCTTCAGGCAGCAGGCGTCGGCGCTTACGCGGGATGCATCTCTATCCCCAGCCGTTATATCCACTCGGGCGTTGAGATGATCGACCTCCGCGACGTCACCGCTTGCACCGATCTCGCAACAGCATTCGCACTCGATCCCACTCTCTGATGAACTCTGCTCCAATCGGAGTTTTCGATTCGGGCGTCGGCGGACTTTCGCTCCTTCGTGAGCTCCGCCGACTTCTCCCGAACGAGGACTTTATATATTTCGGCGACCGCGCAAACGCCCCCTACGGCGCAAAAACGCACGGGGAGATCCTCGAAATCTCAAAAGGGATAGTCGATGTCCTTCTTTCGCGGGGTGCAAAGGCGATAGTTGTTGCCTGCAATACGGCAACTGCAGTTGCAATCGAGCCTCTGCGTGCGGCTTATCCTGATCTTCCAATAATCGGCATCGAGCCCGCAGTAAAGCCCGCAAGAGTTGCGGGATGCAAGCGTGTTCTGGTGCTCGCCACACCCGTTACTGTGAACGAGAGCCGCTTTGCCGCTCTTCTGCGCGCAAATTCATGCGAGAGTTGCGAGTTTATCGGCGTTCCCTGCCACGAGCTCGCCTTTATGATCGAAAACGACAGCAGTGAGAAGGAAATCGAGGAATATATGTCCTCGGTCTTTGCGCCGTATCGCGCGGAGGACTTCGACGGCATCGTTCTCGGATGCACTCACTATCCTCTTGTAAAGGATGCTATCAAGCGTGCCGCGGGTGAAAGCGTTCTCGTTTTCGACGGATCGGATGGCACGGCAAGACACACAAAGGTTCTGCTTGAAGAGCTTTCGCTCAATTCCTGGGCTCGGAAGATCGGCACTGTCGAATTCATTTCGAGCGACGGAAGCGATCATCTTGAACGCTTCTATAATAAATTTTGCATATAACAAAGGTACACTATGACTTTTTCTGATAAAACACTTGCCCTCGCCCGCGAGGCGGAGGCGGCGCTGTCGGATATCTTCGCCGAGATCGACCGCGTTTCCTATATCGGCACCTGCCGCGTGCTTGACGCCTTCCGCGAGGAGAGAGTAAGCGACGCTTGCTTCGGCTCGACCACGGGCTACGGCTACGACGACCGCGGACGCGAGGTTCTCGACCGCGTTTGGAGCCGTGTTTTCGGCACCGAGGCGGCTCTTGTGCGCCACAATTTTGTAAACGGCACCCACGCCCTCTCAACCGCTCTTTTCGGTCTTCTTCGCCCGAACGATACTCTCCTTTCGGTAGCAGGAAAGCCCTACGATACCCTTGATGGCGTTATCGGCATTTCGGGCAAAACGGGCGACGGCTCGCTTGCCGATTTCGGCGTAAACTACGCGCAGATCGAAATGACCGCAGAAGGCGGACTGAACATTGACGCCATTGTAGAGCGTGTAAAGGCTGACGAAAGCGTAAAGGTTGTCTTCATTCAGCGCTCGAAGGGTTACCTCAACCGCCGCACTCTCTCGCCCGACGAGATCAGCGCGGTATATGACGCAGTTCATGCGACCCGCGAGGGCGTTTACGTTGTCGTTGACAACTGCTATGGCGAGTTCACCGCAGAATACGAGCCCCGCGCAGATATGCTTGTCGGCTCGCTCATCAAGAACCCCGGCGGTGGAATGGCGCTGACAGGAGGTTATATCGCGGGCAGCGAGCGCGCAGTTGAGCTTGCATCCTACCGCCTTACCACAGTCGGCACGGGCGGCGAGGTTGGCGCAACTCTCGGTCAGAACAGAACCATGTATCAGGGTCTCTTCTATGCTCCCCACACGACAGCCGCAGCTATCAAAACCGCACATCTCGCGGCTTATATCTTCGAGAAGATGGGCTACGATACCTATCCCTCTTGGAATGAAACGCGCTATGACATCATTCAGACCGTCATCACGCACGACCCCGACATTCTCTGCGCTTTCTGCCGCGGAATTCAGGCGGGCTCGCCGGTTGACTCCTTTGTCACCCCCGAGCCTTGGGATATGCCCGGCTATTCTGATCCCGTCATTATGGCGGCGGGCGCATTCATTCAGGGCTCATCCGTTGAGCTTTCGGCAGACGGCCCCATTCGTCCCCCTTATACCGTCTATTTCCAGGGCGGACTCACATACGAAAGCGGCAAGATCGGCATTCTTACTGCCGCCGATGCTGTCGCAAACTTCAAAAAGGACTGATAAAAATGAAAAGATCACTCTGTTTTCTCATCTGTATTCTCACCTCGTTTATGCTGATTCTCTCGGGTTGCTCGGACAGCGAAGTTCCCGACGGATACCAGAACGTGGCTACAGAAAAAGAAGCCTTCTGTTTTTACGTTCCCAAATCCTGGGTAGACAATACCTCAAGCGGAACTGCATCGGCATATTATTCCTCGGATGACTACTCGAACGTATCCTTCACCTGTATGGTCATCGATCCCGGAGAGATGGACGATCTTGCCGAATACAAGGCGATTTCCGTTGAAGAGCTTGGTGCCATTCTTCCCGAATTTAAGCTGATCGAAAAAGAAACTGTCGAGGATGCCCTTGCGGAAGAAGAAAGCGCCCCCATCACCATTGCCGCAAGAGAAACCATCACCTTTGAATACGAATGCACTCTGGGTGGGCAGACCTACCGCTATATGCAGGCTGTTACCATGAAGGATGATTTCTTCTACATCTTCACCTACACCTCTCTTGCGGAAAACTATGACTCCCATCTCGAGGAAGTCAATTCTATCATTTCCTACATCACCTTCAAATAATTATGATCTATCTTGACAACAGCGCAACAACTCGGCTCTCTCCTGAGGTGCGCGACGCTATGCTTGAGGTTTGGGAGAACGTCGGCAATCCCTCATCTCTCCACTCGGCAGGACAAGCGGCAAAAAAAAGGTTAGAAGCTGCAAGAGCTTCTCTGCTCTCATCCGCGGGGCTTAAAGCCATAGAATGGCAAACCGTCTTCTGCGGCTCGGGAAGCGAGGCGAACAATCTCGCACTCCTCGGATCGGCGCACACAGGGCGTCATCTCGACTCGCGCAGAGTTCTTATCACCGATTCGGAGCACGCTTCGATCACAAATACCGCAGAGGTGCTTTCCTCGCGCGGATTTGAGATAGTAAATATTCCGACCAAGGGCGGAGCGCTCGATCTTGAGGCTATCGAAAAAGAAACCAAAAAGGGCGTTTGCCTCGCCTCCTTTATGCTCGTCAACAACGAAACCGGCGCGATATACGATGTCGGACGTGCCGCAGAAATAATCAAGAAGGCTTGCCCCTCGGCTCTCATTCATTGCGATGCCGTTCAGGGATTTATGCGAATTCCGCTCCCCAAGGCACAGAATATCGACTTTTTCAGTGTAAGCGCGCATAAGATACACGGTCCTGCGGGCACCGGATTACTCTTCCTGCGCCGCGAGCTGATAAAGAAGCGCTACCTTTGCCCCGTCATCTTCGGCGGCGGACAGGAGGAAGGCCTTCGCTCGGGCACCGAAAATCTTGCGGGAGCTGTCGGATTTGCCAAAGCGGCGGAGATCATGAAGCCCTTGATGGACGAGAATTACAAGCACCTGCTCACCCTTTCAACCTATGCTATTGAGAAAATTACAGAAGCAGGAGCTGCCGTCAATCTTCCCATCGTTCGCGCTCCGCATATCTTAAGCATCACCCTCCCCCGAATCAAGAGCCAGACAATGCTCAATCTTCTCTCGGCGGGCGGTATATGCGTTTCGAGCGGCTCGGCTTGCTCGTCAAACGCCAAAAACAGACACGTAAGCTCAGCTTTAGTCGCTTTCGGACTTTCCGAAGCCGATGCCGACTGCACTATCCGAGTAAGCCTGTGCAAAGACAACACCCTCGAGGATATCGACACATTTGCCGAGCTGCTCGCATCGGGTATTCAAAGACTTGTAAAAATCAAAAGATAAAGAGGTAAAAAAATGTCCTACGTTACCACCAAACAGATGCTTCTCGATGCGCAGAAGGGCGGATACGCCGTTGGCGCATTCAACTTCGAGAACATGGAGATGGCTCTCGCCATCATCGCGGCGGCTGAAGAGCTCCGCGCACCCGTTATCCTTCAGACAACACCTTCGACCGTAAAGTATGCATCCCCCGAGGTTTTCGCTTCTATCGCAAAGGCACTTGCAGACAAGGCTACCGTTCCGGTTGCCGTTCATCTCGACCACGGCTCTTCCCTTGAGCTCTGCGAGGCTTCGGCAAAAGCAGGTTATACCTCCGTTATGTTTGACGGCTCTGGCGAAGACTTTGAAAAGAACGTTGAACTCACCGCAAAAGCAGTAGAGATTGCAAATAAATTCGATATTCCCACCGAGGCTGAGCTTGGCAAGGTCGGCGGCAAGGAGGACGATCACGAGGCAGATGCCGACAACGGCACCGATCCCGAAAAGGCGGCTGAATTCGTTAAGCGCACCGGCATTTCTTCACTCGCAGTAGCAATCGGAACCGCGCACGGCTTCTACGTTGGCACTCCCGTTCTTGACGTACCTAGACTCATTGCTATCCGCAAGAAGCTTGAGGAAAACGGTTGCTCGATCCCGCTCGTTCTTCACGGCGCATCTGGTCTCTCCCCCGAGGCTGTAAAGAGCTGTATCGCAGAGGGCATCTGCAAGGTAAACTTCGCAACCGAGCTCCGCGTGGCTTACACCGCCGCAGTTCGTGAGAATCTTGCATCCGACGAGAAGATCTACGACCCCAAGAAGTACGGTGCTGCAGCGCGCGCGGCAGTTATTGATGCCGTAAAGCAGCGCATTCTCGTTTGCGGTTGCAACGGCAAGGCATAATTACATAAGGAGAATAAATCTATGAGTAACGAAACTATGAAGGCGTGCGTGCTCCACGCGGTAGGCGACCTTCGCTATGAGGACGTAGCAATGCCTAAGAGAGGCGAGGGCGAGGTGCTTCTCAAGATCCGTGCCGCAGGCGTTTGCGGTTCGGACATCCCCCGCGTGTTTGAAAAGGGTACATACCATTTCCCCACAATTCCCGGACACGAGTTTGCGGGCGAGATCGTTGACGCCGAGGACAAGGCTCTGATCGGTCGCCGCGCCGCTATCTTCCCCCTCCTCCCCTGCCGCAAGTGCGCTCCCTGCCAGGTAGGCGAGTTTGCAAACTGCGAGGATTACGACTATTACGGCTCGCGCCGCGACGGTGCTTTTGCCGAATATCTTGCGGTCGATATCCGCAACCTCATCCTTCTCCCCGATGATCTTTCCTTTGCTTGCGCTTCTCTCGTTGAGCCCGGTGCCGTTGCACGTGCCGCTGTTCGCCGCCTTGAGGTAAAGCTCGGTGACACCGTTGTCATCTGGGGCGCAGGACCTATCGGTCTTATCGCCGCTGCTTGGGCAAAGAAGGCGGGCGCAGGCATCGTTCGTGTTGTTGACATCAGTGAAGAAAAGCTCGCTTTCGCTAAGAAGTTTGGCTTTGAGGCATACGACGAGGCTCGCGACGGTCTTTGCGACTGCGCTATCGAGGGCACGGGCGCTCCCCAGGCTCTCTGTAACCTCATCAAGTCGATGAAGCCCCACGGTCGCGTTATTCTCATGGGCAACCCCGCGCGCGACATGACCATCACACAGAGCGTATATTCCCAGATCCTCCGCCGCGAGATCACCCTGCGCGGAACCTGGAACTCCTCCTACAACGAGCAGATCAATGACTGGGAGGCTACCGCAAAGGCTATGGCTGACGGCGATCTTATCGACTACGAGGCTCTTATCACTCACCGCTATCCCCTCGACCGTTGCGTTGAAGCTCTCGAGATGATGCGCGACAGAAAAGAATTTTATACCAAGGTCACAATCGTGATGGACTAATAGGAGGCAAAAAATGAGCGAACTTACTGTAAAAACCAATGGCATGCGCCATGTTGAACATAACACCGATCTCTGCATCGTTGGCGGCGGTCTTACCGGCCTTTGCGCTGCGATCGCAGCAGCTCGTGAGGGCGCAAAGGTAGTTCTTATTCAGGACAGACCCGTGCTCGGCGGTAACGCATCGAGCGAAATCAGAATGTGGGTGCGCGGCGCTCACGGACTTGAAAACCGCGAAACGGGTATCATCTCGGAGCTTGAAGAGGAAAACATCTATCTCAACCCCACTCTTATTCCCTCCACCTTCGACAACGTAATGTGGGCGAAGGTCAAGGCAGAAAAGAACATCACCCTGCTTCTCAACACCACCTGCTGTGATGCTGACCGCGAGGAAAAAGACGGCGTTTCGCATCTTACATCCGTCACCGCTTGGCAGATGACCACATACACTTGGCACACTGTTAAGGCAAAGTACTTTGCAGACTGCTCGGGCGACTCGATCCTTGCTCCCATCTCGGGTGCAAAGTGGCGTGTAGGCCGCGAGGCTGCTTCGGAATACGGCGAGGCAATGGGCAAGGAAGTTGCCGACAAGAAGACCATGGGCATGTCCTGCCTCATCCAGGCACGCGAGACCGATGCTCCGGTTCCCTTCACCGCTCCCGATTGGGCTTATAAGTTTGAAACAGACGAAGACTTCAACGTCATCAAGGATCCCAGCGGCAGCTTCATCGATGCGGGCGTTGGCGTTTCGGGTGTGAAGGTTCAGGAAGTCAAGTACCTTGCACGTCCTCACAAGCTCGGCACCAACGAGACCAACTTCTGGTGGCTCGAGCTCGGCGGCGAATATGACAGCATCCACGATGCCGAGGAAATGCGTGACGAGCTTCTCAAGATCGCATACGGTATCTGGGACCACGTCAAGAACTACGGCGACCACAATGCCGAAAACTGGACTCTCGAGTGGGTCGGATGCATCCCCGGCAAGAGAGAGAGCCGCCGCTATATCGGCGCACACGTTCTCACCGAGAACGACGTTGAGGCAGGCGGACAGTTCGAGGATACCGTTGCCTTCGGCGGCTGGCCGATGGACGACCACAATCCCGCAGGCTTCCGTTCCTATATGACCGGTGCACCCGCATCCAAGCTCTACCCCGCTCCCTCGCCCTACGGCATTCCCTACCGCTGCTTCTACGGCCATGACGTTGACAACCTCTTCTTCGCAGGCAGAAACCTCAGCGCGACCCACGCAGCAATGTCCTCGACCAGAGTTATGGCAACCTGCGCACTCATCGGTCAGGCAATGGGCACCGCAGCTTCGATCTGTATCAACGACGGCGTAACTCCTCACGGTGTTTACGAGCAGAAGATCTCCGTTCTTCAGAACAAGCTCCGCGACGCTGGATGCTACATCCCCGGCACCGTCCGTGAGATCCCCGAGCTTACCAAGACCGCAAAGATCAACCTCCCCGAGGCAGAGCTCGCACTTCTCCAGAACGGTATCGAGCGTCCCGACGAGAATATGACCGTAAACTACGCGACCCTCAACGTCGGCGATGCGCTTGAGTTTGACTTCGGCGAGGAAAAGGAACTTACCGAGCTCCGTCTTGTCTTCGACCCCGACTTCTCGCGCAAGTCGATCACTCCCAACAAGAAGATGCGTGTCTTCGCGCAGAAGCTTATGACCGGCAAGGATTTCGTTCCCGTAAAGGTTGCAAACACCCTCGTCAAGTCCTTCCGCGTTCTTGCCGACGGCAAGGAGATCTTCGCAGATACCGAGAACCACAATTCTCTCCGCAAGATCAACCTCGGTGTTAAGGCACAGAAGCTTACCGTTATCTTCGACGAGACAAGAGGAATTGATAAGGTTCATCTGTTCTCTGCTGACGTAAAATAATTAATTTAATAGTAAAAGCCGACTCAACCGAGTCGGCTTTTGTATTTACTTCCTATAATATACATAATACGCAATTATAGTTCTCTCTTCTCCCCCGTGTTCAAGGTCGGGACCGATAAGTACAACGCCGTCCTTGGAAAGGAGCTCACTTGCGCGGAGCTCGTCGATCTTGCAGCGGAAGAGGATGTCGGCGGAGGCGTAAACGAGGAATTCGTCCTCGCGGATGGCAAGGCTGCCTTTTCTACCGATGACCTCGTCAACGTTGTTGATTCGCTCGGTTACGTATTTGATATACTGCCCCGCGATGCGCTCTGCCATCTCGCGGCGGAAACGCACGCTGTTCGGGTCCTTTGGCTTCGTCCAATGACCGATAACTTTTCCCCAGAATCCCATTATTTTACCTCTCCTTTCAGCTTTGCGATAAGGTATTCGCCTTTTTTAAGCATCGGATTACCGACTATACGCTTACCCGTATAAAGATTGACGCCGCCTGCGGCATCGACACGTCGGGGCTCGCCCATATTGACAGCGACCTTGACGAAATACTTCTCTTCCTTTTTATATCTTATAAACTCAAAATATCCGCCATCGGCACACGTGATCTTAAACTCACCGCCCGCGAATATATCTTCACCTCGGCGAAGCGCGCCGAGCTTTTTGTAGTGCTCGTTTATTTCAGCATCAATCCTATGCCACGGGAACGGATAGCGGCAGAAGGGATCGCTCATACCCTCCATACCCGCCTCGTCGCCGTAATAAATGCACGGGAAGCCGAATAGTGTAAATTGAAGAGCAGAGATCAGCTTTAGTAACTTCACGCCTCTCTCGCGTTCCTCGTCGGTCAGGCGAAGCTTTTCCTGAACCGAATTGTATGCATACGAGTTCTCGCGCACTTTATGCGGGTTTCCGAGAATGGTCAACACTCGCTCGGTATCGTGCGTGCCGATGAGGTTCATAAGACTTGCCGAAACGCATCGAGGATAAGACGAATAAAGATCTGTCAGAGCCGCCGCAAGAGCTTCCCCATCGCCAAACTCGGCAAAATCAAGCAGAGCCTTGCGGGTGGGATAATTCATAACGCTGTCAAGCTGTGCGCCTCTGAAATATGAGCGGCGCTTGCCGTATGCGATCTTGTCCGCCGCATTCTCCCAGACCTCGCCGATCAGCACGCTTTCGGTGTTGGCAGAATGGATGCGCTCGCGCAGTTCTTCAAGGAATCTGTCAGGGAGCTCGTCCGCAACGTCAAGGCGCCAGCCGTCGATGCCCTCGCGCATATAATGATCGGCAACTCCGTTCTCGCCCGTGAAAAACTTTCGGCAGGAGTCAATGTGCGTATTCAGCCTCGGCAGGATTCTGATGCCCCACCAAGCTGTGTAATCGGGTGCGCCCTCCTTTTCGGGAGCGTGGAAATCGTACCACTCGTGATAGGGCGAACGCTCATTGCGCGCGGGCAGACCGTATCTGCCGTATTCGTCGAAATACCGGCTGTCGCTTCCCGTGTGGTTGAAAACGCCGTCGAGAATGATCTTCATACCTCTCGCGTGCGCGGCGTCGACAAGAGCCTTGAAAGCCGCCTCACCGCCGAATTCATCGGCGATCTTCATATAATCCGAGGTGTCATATTTATGGTTGCTGACGGCATCGAAAATCGGTGAGAGATAGAGGATGCTCACGCCGAGAGATTGAAGATAATCGAGCTTTTCGATAATTCCCCAAAGATTTCCGCCGAAGAAATGGTTGTTCTTGACCTCCGCGCCGCGGTATTCGGCATACTGCGGAACTCCGTTTTCCCAATCGGAGTCAAGGATCGAATCGGCACGATAGCTCACATTTCCCGCGCCCTTTGAAAATCGATCGAGAAATATATGGTACATAACCCCGCCGCCGAGCCACTCCGGCACACGATAATCGGGGCGATGGACAGTCAGGCGGAATTCCTGCCAACCCTCGTGCACAATGTTGAAATGCACGTTATCCGCCGTGCTTGCGGCAAGTTCTTCGCTGCCGCGGCGGAAAATATATGTATAGTAAAAAAGCCCCGAGTCCGAATCACCGCAAAGCGCGGCTGTATCGAGGCTAAGCTTATATTCATCGTTAACATAGTCGGTCGAGATAAACTCAAACCCTATTCTCTGCACCGATGAGTCTTTTCCTTCATCAGATGGTGCAAGAGTATCTCTGCGAATGCAGAGCTCGGCGCGTGTGACACCGAGGCTTCTCGGTATATGCGCCGTTATTTCGATAACGCTCCCTCTCGGAAAAGCGCCGAGAGCGGAAACGTCCTCGCCCCCGCACCGTTTTTCGATGCGGGGAGCGGGGACATATTCGGTTTGCATAAATTTTGCAAGCATATTTTACTTCTTAACCACAGGCGAAATTCCCCAGATATTCTCTGCGTAATCTCTTACCGCGCGGTCTGCGGCGAAGAAGCCGCCCTTTGCTATATTGATAAGTGAACGGCGAGTCCAATCCTCACGGTTCAGATAATCCTGATACATCTTTTCATGTGTCAGACGGTAGGAATCGAAGTCAGCAAGGCACATATAGGGGTCTGCAACTCCGTGGCCTGCAAGCAGGTAGGATGCGATATCAGCGAAGGATTCGCCCGCAAAGCCTGCGTTCAGGCGGTCAACTATGCGGCGGAGCTTATCGTTTCTTGCATAGAAGAGAGCCGAATTGTAGCCCGCGAGCCAAAGGTCGTCAACCTCGCTTGCGGTCAGACCGAAGATATAGATATTCTCGTTGCCGACAGCGGCAGCCATCTCAACGTTCGCACCGTCAAGAGTACCGATGGTGAGCGCGCCGTTGAGCATCAGCTTCATGCAGCCGGTTCCGCTTGCCTCTTTACCTGCAAGCGAGATCTGCTGGCTGATCTCGGCGGCGGGGACAAGGCATTCTGCCGTGCTTACGTTATAATCCTCAAGGAAGAGGACGCGAAGCTTCTGGTTGACTCTGGGATCGCGCTCAATCTCCTCGCCGAGCTTGCAGATGAGCTGGATAATACGCTTTGCCATCTGATAACCGGGAGCAGCCTTTGCGCCGAAGATATAGGTTCTGGGATAGAAATCGGCATTGGGATTATCACAGATATCGAGATAATTACCGATGATGTTAAGCACGTTGAGAAGCTGACGCTTATACTCATGCAGACGCTTGATCTGTACGTCAAAGACGGAATGTGTATCGAGCGCCTTGCCCGTGCGGCTCTCTACGAATTTCGAGAAAGCGATCTTGTTTTCGTGCTTGATTCCGCGAAGTCTGTCAAGAACGGCTGTGTCGTTCTCATACTTCATAAGATTTTCAAGCTCTACGGGATTCTTGCGGTAGCCTGTGCCGATGGTCTCGTCGAGAAGGGATGCAAGTCCGGGCGAAGAATAGCACATCCAACGGCGGTGCGCGATACCATTCGTTACGTTGGTAAAGCGCTCGGGGTACATCTGATAGAAATCCTTGAAAACGGTATCAACAAGGATCTGCGAGTGGAGCTTCGATACACCGTTGATATGATGAGATCCGACAACTGCAAGGTTTGCCATTCTTACATTGCCGTTGCAGAGTATGCTCATATTGGTGATCTTTTGCCAGTTGCCGGGGAAGCGGTCCCAAGCGGCACGGCAGAAGCGCTCGTTGATCTCCTTGATTATCATGTGGATACGGGGCAGACGGAAGGAGAAAAGGCTCTCGTTCCATGTTTCAAGTGCCTCGGGCATTACCGTGTGGTTGGTATAGGACATCGTACGAATGGTGATATCCCAAGCCTGATCCCAGGAGAAGCAATAATCGTCGATGAGTATTCTCATAAGCTCGGGCACGCAGAGCGCGGGATGGGTATCGTTGATGTGGATGGCAACCTTATCGGCAAGATTATCAAGTCTGCCGTAAACCGCCATATGATCGCGAATAATGCTCTGGATAGATGCCGAGCAGAGGAAATACTGCTGTGTCAGGCGGAGGAGCTTACCCTCGGTGTGGTTATCCGAAGGATAGAGAACCTTCGAGATGATCTCCGCGGAGCTCGACTCCTCGACTGCGCGTGTATACTGTCCCTGCGTGAAGAGTCCCATATTGAAGGTGCGAACGTCGCGCGCCTTCCAAAGGCGCAGACGGTTGACAGCTTCGCTGTCGCCGCCCGAGATCATCATGTCGTAAGGAACAGCCTCAACGTCCTCGGTATCTTCATAAATAATCTCAAGCTTGCCATCTCTCCATTCCTCGCGGATCTTACCGCCAAGACGAACGGTGAAGACACGGTCGGTTCTCGGCACGAGCCATACCTCGCCGCCGGGGAGCCAGTTATCAGGGAGCTCGATCTGCAGACCGTCAACGATCTTCTGCTTGAAAAGACCGTACTCATAACAGATAGAGAATCCGTTCGCGGGGTAATCGAGCGAGGTCAGCGAGTCCATAAAACACGCCGCAAGTCTGCCAAGACCACCGTTTCCAAGTCCCGCATCGGGCTCGCACTCATAAAGATCGTCGAGTCCAAAGCCCATTTCTTTCAATGCGCTTTTGTACTCATCCGAAAGTCCGAGATTGCAGAGATTTGTCTTGAGAGATCTGCCAAGCAGAAACTCCATGCACATATAATATACGCGCTTACCGCCTTCTTTGTTTGTTCTTGCCTTGAATTCGGAACGCTTCTCGGCAAGAATGTCCTTGACCGTCTGAGAGACGGCCTTATACATTTGTTCTCTCGACGCATCGGCGGCGGTGGTGCCGAAGAGTCGGGATAATTTTTGTTCGATATTTGCTTTGACTTCCTGTGCGTTAGGGTTAAAATTCACTTTTACTTCCTCCGGTAATGCTCTCCTATATATCACAGCAGATTTGCGTAGAGTTCGATGTATTTATCTGCGGATGCCGCCCAGGAGAAATCGACTGTCATTATCTTTTCGACAAATGCTTTGCGTTTTTCGCCATTTTTCCAAAGCGCAACGGCGGCAAGTGTGCGCTCGTAAAGCTCACCTGCAGTGTAGCCTGCAAAGGTAAAGCCGTTTCCGTGCATTTCTCCATCCTCATCCTCCCAATAGGGCAAAATGGAATCGGCAAGTCCTCCCGTTTCACGGACAACGGGAATTGCGCCATAGCGCGAAGCGATCATCTGCGAAAGTCCGCAGGGCTCGCTCTTCGAGGGCATCATAAAGATGTCTGCGGCAGCATAGATCTTCTTCGAAAGATCGCGGTCATATGTGATAAGAGCGCGAACCTTCTCGGGGTACTCTGCTTCAAGCTGCTTGAAGAACTCCTCGTACTTCGCCTCGCCCTTGCCGAGAACGACAAGCTGTGCTCCGCTTTCGTCAAGGATACCGCGCATAGCCTCTTGTACTATATCAAGTCCCTTGTGGGATGCCAGACGGGTGATAAGCGCGATGACGGGTGTTCCCTTCTCGTCAGCGAGATTGAGATCAGCGCGGAGCTCGGAACGACAAGCATCCTTGCCTCCGCGGCGCTTTGCGCTGTAATGCTTTGCGATAACGGGATCGGTCCAAGGGTTATAGTACGAGTAATCGATACCGTTGAGAATACCAGAAACCTTGCCCGCATTCGCGCGGAGAATGTGATAAAGTCCGTGCGAATACTCGGGGGACATGATCTCGTCCGCGTATCTGGGGCTGACGGTGGTCACAGCCTCGGCGCACTCAATAGCGCCCTTCATCAGGTTGATGCATCCGTCATACTCAACAACGGCGCGATCTTCATCGGTAAGTGCAAAAACATCGCCGAGAATGTAGAAATCATACTTGCCCTGATACTCGATATTGTGGATGGTGAATACGCGGCGGATGCCTGCGTATCTTTCGTCATCCGCATACTTCTGACGGAGATAGATGACCGAGAGAGCTGCCTGCCAGTCGTGCGCGTGCAATATGTCGGGGAAAAATCCGATATGAGGCAGCATTTCAAGAACTGCGGTACAGAAATATGCATATCTTTCGCCGTCATCAAACTGACCGTAAAGCCCCTCGCGGGCAAAATAATAATCATTTTCGATAAAGTAATAGGTCACTTTATCCTTTACAAGGCTATAAACACCGCAATACTGCTTTCTCCAAGCAAGATAAGCATCAAACTCTGCCTCTTTTTTCATTTCGGCGCGGTATTTCTCACCCACGGCGGAATAAAGAGGCATAACGACTCTGACATCCACTCCCTTTGCGGCAAGAGCCGTGGGAAGCGAGCCGAGAACGTCTCCGAGTCCGCCGGTAGCCGCGAAAGGCATAACTTCAGCGCCTACGAAAAGAATACTTTTTTTCATAACAATTTCAAATCCTTTAATTTAAATACTACACCATAATGCCCTTGCCGATATAGAAAGGCATCGACTCGTGTCCCGAAAGATTGCGGTCGTCACGGATGACTGTGTTCTTATCGGTGATAACGCAGTTGAGGCTTACGTTCTGGCCGATATAAGTATCCTGAAGAAGGATAGAATTGCGGACAACTGTTCCCTTTCCGACCTTAACTCCTCTGAATACCACGCAGTTTTCAACCTCGCCCTCAATCACGCATCCGTCGGCAACGATTGAATTAGAAACTTTTGCCCCCTTGCTGTAGGAGGTGGGTGAGGAGTTGCGGACCTTGGTGAACACGGGTCTGTCGGTGCTTTCAAAGAGCTCTTCTCTTACCTCGGAATCAAGAAGCTTCATCGAAGTTTCAAAATAGCCGGGCAGATTGTTGATGAGCGAGTAGAAACCGTCGAAGCGGTATGCGCGGAAATCCGCCTTGCCAACGTTCTTTGCGATGATGTCGCGGAAGAAGCTGGTGTAGCCGTGAGCCGCTGCGTCGTTGAGAACAGTGATAAGATAACGGCGGGTTATAACCATGATATTGGTGCTCACGTTGAACGCACCCTTGATATCCGAGCTGTATTCAGCCGCATCTATGATCTTGTCGTTTTCATCAAGGATAAGAACAGAATGGCGCTCTGCATTATAGTTGCCCTCGGTAACTCTCTTGGTGACGACC
>JAZORB010000104.1:0-2657 GCA_045656385.1 Eubacteriales bacterium
GGTCGGAAGCATGGGAAACACAGGCGCAAAAAGTGATTTTCTGAAGCTTATTCTTCTGGAGCTTTTGGATAAAACAGGCGAAGCTGCAACACAACTCAATCTTCTGCGTTGTCTGGACAGAAGTTACTGTCTGAGTGCTGACGTTAATGCAGCCTTTGACCCCAACTTCGGCGAAGCATTCGAAAAGCGCAATTCCTCCCTTATGTCTTGCGGCGTAGTTCTCACCAAGTACACAGGCTCGCGCGGCAAGGGCGGAACAAACGATGCATCGGCTGAATTCATCGGCAGACTCCGCGCTATGATGGCAAAGGACGACGTTGTATGGCAGGCAGGCGAGCTCGGTAAGGTCGACTTTGGCGGCGGCGGAACCGTTGCTAAGTTCATCTCCAAGCACAACATCGAAGTCGTTGACCTCGGCGTTCCCGTAATCGCTATGCACGCACCCTACGAGGTCATCTCGAAGGTCGACCTCTATGAGGCGCACCGTGGCTTCTCGGCATTCAACCGCTATTAAGATATGCTCGAGCGACTCGACAAACTGAACGAAAAATATTCCGATATTTCCGCATCCCTCGAGGATCCAGCGGTGATCTCAAATATCGAAACCTACACAAAATTACTCAAAGAGTATAAAAATCTCACCCCAATCATCGAAGAATACCGCCGCTATCTTGCGGCGGTAGACTCCGAGGGCGAGGCAAAAGCGATACTCGACGACAGCTCCGCCTCCGAGCTCCACGAGCTTGCACAAGAGGAGTTCACGGAAGCGAAAGCGACCATCGAGGATTCGATCGGAAAGCTGAAGATCCTTCTTCTCCCCCGCGACCCGAACGACGACAAGAACGTCATCGTCGAGATCCGCGCGGGCACGGGAGGCGACGAGGCCGCGCTCTTTGCCGCTGTGCTTTTCAGAATGTATTCGATGTACTGCGACAACTGCGGCTTCAAGATCTCGGTTGCAAACGCAAACGAGACCGACCGCGGCGGCTTCAAGGAGATCACCTTCTCGATCGAGGGTGACGGCGCATATTCGCGCTTTAAATTCGAATCGGGCGTTCACCGCGTTCAGCGCGTTCCCGAAACCGAATCGCAGGGACGAATCCATACCTCCGCGGCAACCGTTGCAGTTCTTCCCGAGGCAGACGCAGTAGAGATCGAAATTCTCCCCGCAGATCTCATTTTTGAATCCTGCAAATCGAGCGGCGCGGGCGGTCAGCATATCAACAAGACCGAATCCGCAGTCCGTTTGACTCACAAGCCCACGGGCATCGTCATCGAGTGCCAGCAGGAGCGCTCTCAGTTCCAGAACAAGGACAAGGCTCTTGCAATGCTTCGCGCCAAGCTTTATGACATAAAGCGCACCGAGCAGGAAAACGCCATTGCCGGCGCGCGCCGATCGATGGTCGGAAGCGGTGACCGAAGCGAAAAAATTCGAACCTACAACTACCCCCAGAACCGCGTGACCGATCACAGAATCGGCCTGACGCTTCACAGCCTTGACACCTACGTCAACGGCAATATCGGCGAGATGATCGATGCTCTGATCGCCGCCGATACTGCGGAAAGACTCCGCGGAGAAAATCAATAACATTTAAAGATTTACGGAAGTTATTTATGAAAACGATACTGATCAAGGTAAACCCCGAAAATCCGAGTGCCGAAGCGCTCGTGCCCGCCGCCGAAATACTTAAAAAGGGCGGAACTGTCGTATTTCCCACCGAAACCGTCTACGGCCTCGGCGGTGATGCGACCCACAGCGAAAGTGCGGAAAAGATCTACGCCGCCAAGGGGCGCCCCTCGGATAATCCTCTCATCATTCATATTTCTGATCCCGACGATGTCGAGCCTTATGCGGTAACGAGCAAGCTCTGGTATCGTCTGGCGCGTCATTTCATGCCGGGTCCCTTGACTGTTATCCTTCCGAAAAAGGACACCATTCCTTCGACGGTCACGGGCGGACTTGACAGCGTTGCAGTGCGCTGTCCCGCCCATCCCGTTGCGCTCAAGCTCCTTGAGCTTACGGGGCTTCCCGTTGCCGCTCCCTCGGCAAATATTTCGGGCAAGCCCTCCCCCACATGCGCCGAGCACGTTATCGAGGACCTTGACGGCAGAGTTGATTGCATCATCGACGGCGGCGAATGCACCTTCGGTGTTGAATCCACCATCGTCAAGATAATGGGCGAGGATTCGCTCGTGCTTCTCCGCCCCGGCGCAGTGACTTACGACGCGCTTTGTTGCGTTTGCTCCGACGTTACGGTTTCGGACAACGTGATGAATCAATTAAAGGAAAACGAACGCCCCATCTGCCCCGGCTCGAAATACCGCCACTACGCTCCCGACAAGCCGCTGACTCTGGTTGGCGGAAGCGATGCGGCGCGCATCTCCTTCTTTGCGGAAAAGCAAAAGGAAGGCGCAGTCATCATTTGCTATGACGAGCAGGCAGAGCATCTACCCGCCGATCGGGTCATCACCATCGGCAAGAAGGACGACCTTGAAGAGCAAGGTCACCGGCTTTTCGCCGCCCTGCGCGAATGCAACTCTCTCGAAGGAAAGTGCGTTTATGCAAATCTTCCTTCAACCGACGGCTTCGGTCTTGCGCTATATAACCGCCTTATCCGCGCGGCGGCGCACACCGTCGTTTATCCCAATGAACTTTG
>JAZORB010000105.1:0-3533 GCA_045656385.1 Eubacteriales bacterium
GCGGCACCTACGCGGGACTTTACAATTCGCAGTTTTCATAATAGAGAAACCGACCGATACGCCAAACGGCGCATCGGTCGGTTTTTATTTATATATCAGCTCAGTGGAACTCTATGCCAATATTGGTCGCGAACGTTAACAACTTTATCTCCTCGCGTGCTGCCGTCGTTGCAGAAAACCACGGTATTGCCATTATGAAACTTTTGCCCATCGAGTTCTTTCCAAGCCGTCACAGAACCGGCATAATCTACCCTAAAGAGATTAATGCAATTTCTGAACGCCCGATTTCTGACGATACTGACACTCGCAGGCAAAATAAGAGTTTCCAAACTGACGCATTCGGCAAATGCGCAGCTTTCGATGCTTTCCAAGCCATCTAAAGCAGTGAAGGATTTGAGATTATCGCATCCGCTAAACGCATACGAACCTATACGTTTAACACTTGACGGAATAACGATCTCCGTAAAGGCGCAATGACCAAAAGCAATATGACCTATTTCCTTCACTCCTTCGGAAATAACAACCGTTTCAAGAGAGGAGCAATTGTTAAATACGCCGGAAGAGATAGTATCGACACTTGAGGGAACTGTTATTGTTTTCAATGATACGCAATGAGCTAATGCAGAATCGCCGATCATTTCGACTCCCTCGGGCAAAGTCACATCCGACAACAAAGTGCAGAATTCAAACGCCCGAGCACCTATACTTTTGACACCTTTAAGTCCTCTCACGGATTTAAGAAATTGGCAGTTTCTGAAGGCTTCATCACCAATGCTCACCACACCTCCGAAAGTTGTTATCTCTGAAAGCCATTTGCAATATGAGAAAGCATTGGCTCCGATCGACTCCAGACTTTCGGGGAAGGTCAAGCTTGAAACAGACGGGCAAGCGTAAAAGGCAGAGTCCCCGATGGTTTTGAGCCCCTCGTGAAATATTATTTCTTTAATGTCACTACAAAATTGGAATGCGGAATTGCCGATCCTGACTACGCTTGAAGGTATCTCAATCCTTTTTAACAACTCGCACCACTCGAAAGCACTATCGGAGATCTCCGTTAATCCCTCCGAGAGCTCTACTGTATGTAAACCCTTGCATCCGTAAAAGGCTCTTTCGCCTATACTTTTGACACTCGAAGGAATGATCACGCTTTGCAATCTTTTGCTTCCTTCAAAAGCCGATTCGGCTATTCCGATCACCGGTCTGCCGTCAACCTCGTCGGGAATTTCGATATTCATCGGGCCCCAGTTCTTGTTGATCGAGCTGACTATAACTCCGCCATCGACTCTCTCGTAATTAAGCTCAGGCTTGGGTAGAATAAAGTACACTCCCACAGCCAAAGCCACTGCCGCAACCATCGAGGCGGCGGTAATCAGCCAAGATCTTATCCGCTTTCTGCGGAGTTTTTCTTCCTCCTCGATCAGCCTTATCTTCTTCTCGCAAGTAAGGATCAGCTCATTGGTTTCCAATCTGTTTTTGACTTGACGGAGCAATACCAAAGCTTCGCGGTAACCGACAACGGTGTTGGATTTCATCTGATACTTTGCCGAGTTAAGAAGGGCATCGTTTTTCAGCTTTTCAATACGCAAACGGCATTTGCTCTCAAGCACTTCCGCGTCCTTATATCCGCGCAAGCCATAAAAACGAGTCGCCACACGCTGATATTCGTCTTCGGTCACCGCTTCTTCCATCTCTGCAAGAGCCCTGTTATAAAGCCCTTCAAGCGAAGCCTGTTCATTTGCCGTGCCTGTGAATTCATAGTTCTGATTATCCATGAGTTTTCTCCTTTCTGTAATTTGATGCGCATTTTCTACAATTTTATTATAACATACAAGCACTTTTTTGTCAAGTTTTTCTTTTGTTCATATTTTTTTGCGAAGTAAATCTCAAAAAACAAGCCCTCCCGCTTGCGGGAGGGTTGGGAGGGTATAGAGCGGCGCGCGCAAGGTGAGAATCCCCGATCAGCTCAACATTCCTTCTTGTTCTTTCGCGTGTTTCGTTTCGTCAGCCGCAAACTTCGAGAACAACGAGGCGGCGGAAAGGTCGCCGCAGCGCTCGGCGATGGCGGCAAGTCTGCGGTAATTTTCCGCAGATCGGCGCTCTTCGATGATATTATTCTTCAACGCTCTCGTTGCCGCAACCGGGGCGCGGCTGTCGCAATCCTCACAAAGATTGATCCTGCCCGAATTGCGGACACTGCTTCTCTCCGCAGGGTCGCCGCCAAGACGGAGTATCAGCTCGCCGAGCGCGCGGTGATGGTGCATCTCCTCCATCGCAAGCTTTTCAAAATACTCCGAAAGCTCGGGCAGCGCATCGGCAAACATTATCGATAAGTATAGATACTCGGACACCGAATTGAGCTCCCCCGCGCGGGCGCGCGCCGCCTCGCAGGCGAGTGGAATGTTCTTGTGACTCTGTTTTCTGCAATAGTTTTCGTTCATCATTTCGTCCTCACAAAGGTTATTCACTCACAGTTTATGCCCAAAATCACAATAGGTTAATCATCGGGAAACAAATAATCAGAAATATTTTTAAAAATTTTAGAATTCCTATTGACAATCGCGTGACCGTATGTTATAATTTAATCAATACAAGCAATATAGAAAGGAATAGTAAAATGGATATTACTTCTGTTTCAAGGCTTTCAAAAAATATAACCGAGAATATCGGCAAAGTCATCTTCGGTAAGCGCGAGCAGATCGAGCTTATCGTCATCTCCTTTATCGCGGGCGGACACATTCTGCTCGACGACATTCCCGGCACGGGCAAGACTACCCTCGCGCGCGCACTTGCAAAATCGATCTCGGGTGAGGTCAAGCGAATTCAGTTCACCCCCGACCTGCTCCCCTCTGACATCACGGGCATCAACTACTTTGGCCAGAAGACCTCGGATTTCGTATTTCGAGCAGGTCCTGTTTTCACAAATATTCTTATCGCCGACGAGATCAACCGTACCACACCGCGAACCCAATCTGCTCTGCTTGAGTGTATGGGCGAGCGACAGACAACGGTTGACGGCGTGACCTACAAGCTCGCCGACACCTTTTTCGTAATCGCAACACAGAACCCGATCGAATCGCAGGGCACATTCCCGCTGCCCGAGGCGCAGACCGACCGATTCTTTATGAAGCTCGCACTCGGCTACCCCGACCGTAACAACGAAATGGCAATGATGGACGTCCACGGCACCGCCTCGCCCCTCGAATCGCTCACTCCCGTTTGCACCTGCGCGGACATCGTCGCCGCAGAGCTCGCATCAAAGAGCGTGACAGTCACCGAACCCGTCAAGGACTACATCCTCCGCATCGTTGACGCAACAAGAAACAATAACCGCATCACGATGGGCGTCAGCCCCCGAGGAACACTCGCGCTCCTGAACGCATCGCGCATCGCCGCCGCAGTTGACGGCCGCGACTACTGCATCCCCGACGACGTCCGCCGCGTAGCCGTCCCCGTCCTCGCCCACAGAATAATCGCCCGCACGCAAAGCACAGTTCGTATGTCTGATACCAACGAAAAACTCATCGAATTCGTGC
>JAZORB010000106.1:0-3203 GCA_045656385.1 Eubacteriales bacterium
GGTGCAAATCCGGTGTCCTTTCTCGAGTAATCAGCTGCGAGGAGGAGATCGCCGGTCTTAGCCTTATCGTAACCGGTTACGGAAGCACCCTCAACGTAGTAGTCGGGGTAGGTGGGGTTCTTAACTGTGTTGCCCTCGTAAACAACTGCATCCTTGATGGTGATGGATGCATTGGGGTTGTAGAGGTATGCGGAAAGACCGAAGTTGGGAGCAACCTCAAGAAGGCCGGTGTTGAATGCATCGTACTCGTCGATGTAAACCTTGTTGATAAATACCTTAACGTTTGCGCCGGTAACTACGAAATCGATGTCAACAAAGCCATCAGCGCCAACTGTGGAGAGGTACTTTGCGTCGGTAACGTAAGCATCGCCATAGAAGATGGAACCGATAGACTTACCGCCTGCACCGTAGCTCATTACGTGACGGATGTTGGGACAACCGTAGTAGCCAACAAGAGATTTGTAACCGAGGTCAAGAAGATACTGAGATTCGGTATTGGTGGGCATGTTGATGAACACGCCTGCGTTGCCGGAAGCGAGCTTACCGTCGGTATCGGTGTAAGCAACTGCCATCTTCATAGAGAAGGTGTAATTCTTGCCCTCACCGTAGGTAAGGCCCTTGATTGCGCCGCCCCAGAATGCACGGCCTGCTGCAGCACCTACATAAGTAATGGTTGCAGACTTACCGTCATCGGAAACGGTGGTGGAGAGAGTTCCGTCGCCCTTAAGCATACAGAAATCTGCGGGAGCATACTTATCATCACCCTTGAAGTTGACTTCATAGAGAACGTCGCCGTCCTTTGCGGACACGGAGATTCCCATAGCAGCCACAAGCGCGAGGATCATAGTAAGCGAAAGAATTGCGCTGAGGATCTTTTTCATAATAGATTTCCTTTCTTAATTTTCGGTCGAGCCGAATTGATACATAATAATGATACCACTTTTGTATGAATTTGTCAAGTCAAATATAAATTTTCTTGACATATTTGTATCAATATGATAAAATTTATGTGATATTTGAGTGCAAAATTCCGTTATTAAGGGTGAAAGGAGATATTTATTATGGAAGACAAAAAGATCATCGAACTTTATTTCGCCCGAAACGAATCCGCGATCGCCGAGACCGACAAAAAATACCGCGCCTACTGCCGCGCGATCGCATACCGCATCCTCGAAGACCGCCTCGACTCGGAGGAGGTCGCAAACGACACATACCTGCGCCTTTGGAACAGCATACCGCCGCAAAATCCCGATCCGCTCAAGCCCTACGTCGGGCGCATCAGCCGAAATCTCGCGCTTGACGTGTATGACGTCAAACACGCTCAAAAGAGGCAGGGCGTAACGCTCGCTCTCGAGGAGCTTGCCGAATGTCTGCCCTCGGAGAACGGGCGCGAGATCGGCGAATCCGCCGCGCTGAGCGACCTGCTATCGCGCTTTATCTCGTCGCTTCCCGAGCGGGAGCGCATCATTTTCATCCGCAGATACTTTCATCTTTATCCAATCGCACAGATCGCAAACGATCTCGCGCTCAAGAAAAGCACGGTTGCAATGACCCTCTCGCGCACACGCGCCAAGCTCCGCAAGTACCTTGAAAAGGAGGGCTTTGCGCTATGACGGAAAAGGACATTCTCCGCGCAATGAGCGGCATTGATTCAACCCTCATCCTTGATGCCGAAAGAATCCCGAAGAAAAACAATTGGCTGAAGTGGGCAGGGGTAGCCGCAGGCTTCTGCCTTATCGTCTACCTTGGATTTATGATGAAGATCGCCTTTACCGGCGCAAACGCACCGGGGCCCACCAACTTTTATTACGACTCTTTCGCCGAAATGAACACCGCGATCGGCAAAGATACGCTTTATAACGACAACAGCACCGCCTTTGCCGAAAGCGAGATAGTCAACATAAGCATATCCTGCTTTGAGGACGAGGACGGCAACATCGACGTCCGCGACCCCAACCAGCTTAAGGCAACGCTGTCGGGTGGCGGAGTCAGGGTCAGCTACTACATCCTCTTCGGTAGAGATAACCTAAAAAAGAGCTACATCAGCGGCTACGAAGAGCAAAAGCTCCGCCGCGAAATAAACGGGATCACCGTTCACTATTCGAAGATCTTTGACGGCTCCTACCACAGCCAGGCAAAATTCATCTACGATGGCGATCTCTATGTCATCGACATCACTTCAAAAGAAGATATTCACGATATCCAAGACTATATCGACCGAATTCTCAAGGAGGAATGAAAATGAAAAAGAAGATTATCACACTTGCTCTTCTCCTCTCCGCGCTTGTGCTTGAGATCCTCCCCTACGGCGCGGTTTGCATTTTCGCCAACCCCGAGGGCGAGGCTTGGCGCAAGACCTATTCCTATTTCAGCATGATCCCCTACGGCTACGCCAACTTCGGCCCCTTCATCACCGCGATCCTGACCTGCGTTCTGCTCGTCATCCTCATTCTATCCTTATTATTAAAGAAGGATTGGAACAAGCCTGTCACGGTTCTCTCCGCGATCGCAACTCTCACCTCGCTCGCGCCCCTGCTCTTTGGAATCAGTTACTTTTCCCTCGTCGGGGCGATGATCTCGGTCTGCATTTTTGCAATTTTTGTAATTTCTCGGATAAAGATCTAAAAATCTGCGCAAAAAGCGGAACTTTTTGCCGTTTTCTTCGTCTTTATAAGTAAAGGGAGGTAACTAAAATGAAAAATAAACTCTTTTTCCTGCTTATAATGCTTCTTTCGATTGCCGCGATAATATCCTGCGGGGAGCCCGAGAAGCCTGAAAATCTCGTTTTTGAAGGCGAGGAGGAGATCTTCACCGATTTCGAAGGCGTTTATCTCACCCTTGACAAGCTCGGCGCGTCCTCGATTTCCGTAAAGTGGAACAACGACACCGACAAGGAGATCACATTCGGCGAGGGGTATTCGATCGAAATACTCACCTCAACCGGCGAGTGGGTGTCTGTGCAAAAGGAAGAAATGTCGGTCCCCGCGATCGCGCTTATGCTTCCGGCAGGCGGTAATCTAAATAAAGGATATTCCTTCAAAGCCTTCGACCTTTCCCGAGTAGGCAAATACCGCCTGCGCTGTGAATTCTGGCACGGCGGGAACACCTACAGCACTTGGGTGCAGTTTGACGTAACCGAAGAAAACACCGCAGAGGTAAACCGCATCCCCGGCACCGATCTTTCGGGCTTTTCCGATTTTCTC
>JAZORB010000107.1:0-7039 GCA_045656385.1 Eubacteriales bacterium
TCACCGGTACCGGTGTTCTTTACGGAAACAACTGCTGCGATATCGCCGGCGTAAACAACGTCGATATCCTTACGGTTGTTAGCGTGCATCTGAACGATACGACCCATTCTTTCTCTCTTGCCCTTGGACGCATTGTAAACAGTATCGCCTGCGTGGATGGAGCCCGAGTAAACGCGGAAGAAGCAAAGCTTACCAACGAAGGGGTCGGTAGCGATCTTGAACGCGAGTGCTGCAAAGGGAGCTTCATCGCTGGAAGGACGGCTGTCGTCATCGCCGGTATCGGGGTTGACACCGGTAATGTCCGGAACGTCGGTAGGAGCGGGCATATAGTCAACGATCGCGTCGAGAAGCTTCTGAACGCCCTTGTTTCTGAAGGAGGTACCGCAAACAACGGGAACCATGAGATTCTCAATGGTAGCCTTTCTGATTGCAGCCTTGAGCTCCTCGTTGGAGATCTCCTCGTCCTCAAGGTACTTCATCATAAGCTCTTCGTCAGCACTTGCTGCTGCTTCGATCATTTCTGCACGGTACTGCTCTGCCATTTCCTGCATATCTGCGGGAATAGGCTCGATTCTCAGATCCTTACCAAGGTCATCGTAATAAACGGTGGCCTCCATGGTCATGAGGTCGATGATACCACGGAAACTATCTTCCTTACCGATAGGGAGCTGAATCGGAACGGGGTTTGCACCCAATCTATCCTTCATCATACCCACAACGCGGTAGAAGTCCGCACCGGTGATATCCATCTTATTAACGTACGCAAGACGCGGTACGCTGTATTTTGTAGCCTGTCTCCAAACGGTTTCAGACTGGGGCTCAACGCCTCCCTTTGCACAGAAGACCGCTACTGCACCGTCAAGAACTCTGAGCGAACGCTCAACCTCAACGGTAAAGTCAACGTGGCCGGGAGTGTCGATGATATTAATACGGGTATTCTTCCAATGGCAGGTGGTTGCGGCAGAAGTGATAGTAATACCTCTCTCCTTCTCCTGAGCCATCCAGTCCATAGTGGAATCGCCGTCGTGGGTCTCACCAAGCTTGTGGTTTACACCCGTATAGAACAGTATTCTTTCGCTTGTAGTCGTCTTACCGGCGTCGATGTGAGCCATGATACCGATGTTACGAGTACACTCGAGCGAATATTCTCTTGACATAGATAGTCTCCTTAATTGTTCGATTTCTTATAGATGTTTTGATATAATCAAAAAGTTTGGCAGATAAATTAATATCTGTAGTGTGCAAAAGCCTTGTTTGCTTCTGCCATACGGTGAGTCTCTTCCTTCTTCTTGAACGCTCCGCCGGCATTGTTGATTGCATCGAGAATCTCTGCTGCAAGTCTTTCTGCCATGGTACGTTCGCCGCGCTTTCTGGCATAACCTACCATCCAGCGGAGACCCAGAGTCTGACGTCTGTCTGCTCTAACCTCAAGCGGAACCTGATAGGTAGAACCGCCTACACGGCGAGCCTTAACCTCAAGAACCGGCATAACGTTCTCAAGAGCTTCGACAAACACTTCAAGGGCATTCTTTCCGGACTTTGCTTCTACGATCTCAAATGCATCGTAAACGATAGTCTGGGCAACACCCTTCTTGCCGTCAAGCATTACGTTGTTAACGAGCTTGGTTACAAGCTTGGACTTGTAAATAGGATCCGGCAATACGTCTCTCTTGGATATACGACCTCTTCTCGGCACTGTACTTCCCTCCTTCATTAATTTTGAATGAAATCATAGGTACTCAAAAGCATATCTCCTGTTAGCGCTCTTCTGTCCGCAGCATATAAACAAACGGAATTGAGTAGCTAAAAACATGCTGATACCTTCACCGAATTATTTCTTTGCTTCCTTCGGTGTCTTTGTTCCGTACTTGGAACGGGCCTGTCTGCGTGCTGCTACACCCTGTGTATCGAGTGTGCCGCGGATAATGTGATAACGTACACCAGGCAGGTCTCTTACTCTACCGCCTCTGATGAGAACGACGGAGTGCTCCTGCAGGTTGTGTCCTTCACCGGGAATGTAGGTGGTTGCCTCAAGACCGTTGGAAAGACGAACTCTTGCGATCTTACGAAGTGCAGAGTTAGGCTTCTTAGGGGTTGTGGTGGTTACCTTGGTGCAAACGCCTCTCTTCTGGGGCGAGGGGAGATCGGTGCTCTCGTTCTTGATGGTGTTGAAGCCCTTCTGAAGCACTGCTGCTTTGGACTTGTACACCTTGTCTGTACGACCCTGTCTGACAAGCTGGTTAAAGGTTGGCATCCTTCTGCTAATCCTCCTTTCTTCCGAATTGTTTATATACAGATGCGAACACAAAGGCACGCAAAACTGTCGTGAAAATGTGTTTTCGGGGCATTTTTTGGCTCAAAAACACTGCCGAAGCCATAAAACCTCAGCATAATTCGCATTATTATATCATTTTTTTCGCCAAATGTCAACACCCTTTGGAAACTGCAAAAATTTTCTGTCAATTGCACAATTTTGCACTTTGCAAAAGGCGATTTTATAAGCAAAATACACAAACCCAAAAAGACATTCAGCCTACTTCCGAAAATGTTTCGGAAGTAGGCATATAATGTTAATTAATTGTTATATTGTGTTGATCTTACTCAGCAACAGATTCGGAAGCGATCTCTTCGGATGAAGCTTCTTCCTCATTTACATCAACGGCAGGAGCATTGTCGCCGCCGTCAGGAGCGGTAGGATCGGTATTTTCGGATGCAAGAACATCGACGTTATTATAGCAAGCCATGCCCGTACCTGCAGGGATGAGCTTACCGATGATAACGTTCTCCTTGAGTCCGAGGAGGTTATCGACCTTACCCTTGATAGCAGCCTCGGTGAGGACCTTGGTGGTCTCCTGGAAGGATGCTGCGGAGAGGAAGGAATCTGTCTGGAGAGCAGCCTTCGAGATACCAAGGAGCACGGGAGAGCTGGTCGCCTCGTGAAGCTCGGTCTCGCCGGAAGCTATGCGCTCACGGATCTTCTCGTTCTCGTCATCGAATTCGTTAACAGAAACGAGAGTACCAACGAGCATATTGGTATCACCGGTTTCCTCGATACGGAGCTTACGTGTCATCTGACGCGCAATTACCTCGATATGCTTATCGTTGATGTTAACCGACTGCGAACGGTAAACCTTCTGGGTTTCGCTGATGATATAGTCGTAAACAGCATCCGGGCCGAGATATTCCATGATATCTGCGGGAGCCTTGGAGCCCTCGGTAAGAGCGTCGCCTCGCTTGATCTCTGCACCGTCTGCAACAGTGATGCGGCGGCCGTAGGGGATCTGGTAGGTTGCGTTCTCGCCTGTTTCGGCATTGTAAACAACAACGTCCTGAAGGTTGGGGTTCTCATCGGGCTGAATATGAGCAACACCGTCGATCGCGCTGAGGATAGCGGGCTTCTTAGGTGTTCTTGCCTCAAAGAGTTCTTCAACTCGGGGAAGACCCTGGGTAATATCCGAACCTGCAACACCACCGGAGTGGAAGGTTCTCATGGTAAGCTGTGTACCGGGCTCACCGATGGACTGAGCAGCTATGATACCAACAGCCTCACCGACGTTAACCTTACGTCCGCTTGCAAGGTCTGCACCGTAGCAGTGTGCACAGATACCGTGACGTGCGCGGCAGTGGATAACTGTTCTGATACGAACCTCGGTGATACCTGCGGCAATGATCTTCTTGACCATAGCCTCGGTAAGCATAGTGTCATCGGGAACGAGGATCTCGCCTGTTTCGGGGTTGATAACGTCGCCCATGGTGTAACGGCCGACGAGTCTGTCCTCAAGGGGCTCGATGGGCTTGGAGGAATCACCGTCGGTGATAGCTCTGATGATAGCGCCGTGCTGAGTTCCGCACTTTTCCTCGCGGACGATAACGTCCTGAGAAACGTCAACAAGACGACGGGTGAGGTAACCCGAGTCTGCGGTACGGAGCGCGGTATCCGAAAGGGATTTACGCGAAGAACGTGCACCCATAAAGTACTCGAAGATCTTCATTCCTTCACGGAAGTTCGACTTGATCGGGATCTCCATGGTCTTACCGTTGGTAGCGAACATGGGTCCACGCATACCTGCGAGCTGACGCATCTGGGTAATCGAACCACGGGCTCCGGAGTCCGACATGATCTTGATCGGGTTGTAGGTCGAGAAGCCTGCCTGAAGAGCGGAGGTAACGTCGTTGGTTGTACGGTTCCAAACAGCGACGACCTTTTCGTATCTTTCCTGATCGGAAAGGAGACCCTTCTGATAGTACTTGCCGAGGGTTTCGACTTCCTTCTCTGCACCGCTGATAAGTCCCTTCTTCTCGGTCGGGATTGTCATATCGTAAACCGAGATCGAGAATGCTGCACGAGTGGAGTATTTATAACCCATCTCCTTGATTGCGTCAAGCATTTCTGCTGTCTGCGCGGAGCTGTGTCTCTTGATACAAGCGTTGATGATCTGACCGAGTTCCTTCTTTGTAATAATAGAAGCGATCTCAAGGTCAAACTTCTTGGCGGGATCGGTTCTGTCAACAAAACCGAGATCCTGAGGAATACGCTGGTTGAAGATGAGACGTCCGAGAGTAACTGCATCGGTGCCCATATTTACCTTGCGTTCGCCGTTTTCACCGGTAGTGATACCGATGATTCCCTCTTCAACGACACCGTCCTTTACGCTGCTGACTCTGAGAGCGATAGGAGCGTGAAGTCCGAGCTGACCGTTGAGGTAAGCCATGTTAGCCTCATCAAAGTTACGGTAAAGTCCTCCTGCACCGGGCTCGTCGTCACGAACGATCGAGAGGTAGTAGGAACCGAGGATCATATCCTGAGTAGGAACGGTTACAGCGCGTCCGTCAACAGGCTTGAGGAGGTTGTTAGCCGAGAGCATAAGGAATCTCGACTCTGCCTGAGCCTCCGCGGAAAGCGGAACGTGAACAGGCATCTGGTCACCGTCGAAGTCGGCGTTGAACGCGGTACATACGAGAGGATGGAGCTTAATTGCTCTTCCTTCAACAAGCACGGGCTCGAATGCCTGAATGGAAAGACGGTGAAGTGTAGGCGCACGGTTGAGAAGTACGGGGTGCCCCTTGATTACGTTTTCGAGTGCATCCCAGACCTCATCGTTGCTTACCTGAGCGCGGTCGATCTTCTTCTGTGCTTCCTTTACGTTGGTAGCCTTGCCCATTTCGACAAGTCTCTTGATAACGAAGGGCTTGAAGAGCTCGAGAGCCATCTCCTTGGGAAGACCGCACTGATAGATCTTCAGCTGAGGACCTACGACGATAACCGAACGTCCGGAGTAGTCAACACGCTTACCGAGAAGGTTCTGACGGAAGCGTCCCTGCTTACCGCGGAGCATCTCGGAGAGCGACTTGAGAGGACGGTTGGAAGGACCTGTTACGGGCTTTCCACGGCGTCCGTTGTCGATAAGAGCGTCAACCGCTTCCTGAAGCATACGCTTCTCGTTGCGGATAACGATATCAGGAGTAGAGATCTCAATGAGCTTCTTAAGTCTGTTATTTCTGCTGATAACACGGCGATAGAGTTCGTTAAGGTCGGAGGAAGCGAAGCGTCCGCCGTCGAGCTGAACCATTGCACGGATATCGGGGGGCAGAACGGGAAGAACGTCAAGAACCATCCATTCGAGCTTGTTGCCCGAGCGACGGAAGGACTCGATAACCTCAAGTCTCTTGATAAGTCTTGCCTTCTTCTGGCTGGTGGTAATAGCAAGATCCTCACGGAGCTGTGCTGCGAGAGCATCGATATCGATGCCCTGGAGCAGCTCCTTGATAGCCTCCGCGCCCATACCGACGCGGAATTCGTTCTCGTACATCTCGCGGTACTCGATATACTGCTTCTCGGAAAGAACCATACCCTTTTCAAGGGGAGTGTTTCCGGGATCGAGAACTACGTTCTCTGCAAAGTAGAGCACCTGTTCGAGCTGCTTCGAGGACATATCGAGAACGAGAGCCATTCTCGAAGGAGACGCCTTGAAATACCAGATGTGGGAAACAGGGCAAGCAAGCTCGATGTGACCCATTCTCTCACGGCGCACTCTCTTGGTGGTAACCTCAACACCGCACTTATCACAAATGATCTTTTCGCGGATGTTGTGGGAATTCTTGTACTTTCCGCACATACAAGCGCCGTCCTTGGTCGGGCCAAAGATCTTTTCACAGAAAAGACCTCCTATCTCGGCTTTGAGTGTACGGTAGTTAATGGTCTCGGGCTTGGTAACTTCGCCATAGGACCACTCTCTGATCATATCCGGAGACGCCAAACCTATTTTAATAGAGGCAAATTCATTATTATCCATAGCTATTCTCCTTTAAATCAGTTATTGTAATCGTCTTCGGACTCATATTCATCCTCGGACTCATATTCATATTCCTCGGTGTACTCGTCATCCTCATCCTCTTCGTCCTCGCCGAGATCAAACTCGCCGTCTTCATCGGCAAAGAGGAATCCGCTTCTGCCATACTCATCTTCGCTACCGGTCTGGCCCATAGCGTCATCGATAGCCTCGCTGTCGCGGCGGTTGAGATACTGAGGCTGCTCTTCCTCAACAACGGAGGAAAGCTTGATCTCCTCACCCTGCTCGTTGAGAACGCGGATGTCAAGGCAGAGAGACTGAAGCTCCTTAACAAGCACCTTGAATGCCTCGGGAACGCCGGGAGTGGGGATGTTCTGACCCTGAATAATCGCCTCGTAAGCCTTGCGGCGTCCGTTGACGTCGTCCGACTTGACGGTCAGGATCTCCTGAAGTGTATATGCTGCACCGTAAGCCTCGAGTGCCCAAACCTCCATTTCTCCGAAACGCTGGCCGCCGAACTGCGCTTTACCGCCGAGAGGCTGCTGTGTTACGAGAGAGTAAGGACCGTTGGAACGAGCGTGAATCTTATCGTCAACGAGGTGGTGGAGCTTGAGGTAGTACATTATACCTACTGTTACGGGGTTATCAAAGGGCTCGCCGGTACGTCCGTCATAAAGAACAGTCTTACCGTCGATTACCTGACGCTTAACCTCACCGGTCACGGGATCGGTGATCTCGCGGGTCTCCTT
>JAZORB010000108.1:0-10830 GCA_045656385.1 Eubacteriales bacterium
CAGCCTCCCCCACCGTGCTTCAAAATGGCGAAGCTCATTTGACGCAAAGCGTTAAATAGTTCGACAATTTTGGACAGAGTCGATACTTCCCGATTGTAGGGAAGTATCGGCTCTGTCACCCTTTTGGTGTTTGAATTCAGAAAGAGAGTGAAGGAGCGCAAGTACTTGCCTTCGGCAAGCTGCAACTCTTGCTTCTCGGCTTACGCCTCCATTTTCCTTCGGAAAACCGCAAGAGCTGCCCTTCCTTTGAAAGGAAAGGCTTGACTCCTTCCGAACAGTCGGCGGGGCGCCGCCTGTTCGAAGCGCAAGGGAGGTTTCGCCCTCTGCGGAGGGCGACTTAAGGAACCTTTCGGGAAAAGGTTCTTAAGAATTTTCCAAAGCTTTTCCGCTGCGCCTTGTCGTTTGTTAAGCTAAAACCATTGTGCCAAGACCCTCATCGGTGAGAATTTCGATGAGAATCGAGTGCGGTACGCGTCCGTCGATGATGAAGACGCGCTTTACGCCGCCGCGGACGAGGTCGGCGCAGCCTGTGACTTTGGGGATCATACCGCCCGAGATCGTGCCGTCGGCGATCATTTTGTCGATGTCGTCAAGATGGATCTGCGAAATGAGAGTCGAGGGGTCGTCCTTGTCGGCAAGAATGCCGGGGGTGTCGGTCAGCGAGATGAATGCCTCGGCGCCGAGAGCCGCCGCGATCTCGCCTGCCATTGTGTCGGCGTTGATATTGTAGATCTCGCCGGTCTTGTCGCAGGCGATGCTGGAAATTACGGGAATGTAGCCCTTGTTCAGCACGTCGGTGATCAGCCCCGTGTTGACCTTGGTGATCTCGCCGACGTAGCCGAGCGCGGGGTCGAGCTCTTTGACGTGGATCATATTCGCGTCGATGCCGGAAAGTCCGACGGCAAGTCCGCCCACCGAGCCGATAAGTCCGACCAGACCCTTATTGACCTTGCCCGCAAGGACCATTGTTGCGACCTTTGCGGTCTCTGCGTCGGTAACGCGCAGGCCGTTCTCGAATTTGCTTTCGATATTCATTCGCTTGAGCGTTTCGGTCAGCGCGGGTCCGCCGCCGTGAACCAAAACGACCTTGACACCGATACGGTTCAAAAGTGCGACGTCGCGCATTACGTCCTCTTTGAGGCTCTCGTCGATCATGGACGAGCCGCCGTATTTAATAACGATTATCTTGTCGGTGTATTTTTTGATATAGGGAAGAGCTTCGACCAGCACTTTTGCGCGGTCGGCATTTGGAATATTAATCATGTTCTGTAATCTCCGTTGATCTTGACGTAGTCATAAGTCAGGTCGCAGCCCCAAGCGGTTGCGGCTTCGTCACCCATTCCGAGGGTGATGTTGACCTGAATTTCATCGCAAAGAAGTATCTCCTTTGCCTTTTCCTCCGAGAAATCAACTCCCGCGCCGCCGCGGCAGACTTCGATCTCTCCTGCTTTCGATGCGAAGGATACGCCGATGGTGTTGACGTCCACATTCGCGCCCGAGTAGCCGCTCGCGCAGCGCACGCGACCCCAGTTAGCGTCCGCACCGAACATTGCCGCCTTGAAGAGGCTGGAGCAGATGACGGATTTTGCGACTGTGCGCGCGGTCTGCTTGTCTGCCGCGCCGCTGACGTTACATTCAAGGAGCTTTGTCGCGCCCTCGCCGTCCGCCGCGATCGCACGGCAGAGTTTTGAGGTAACTGCGAAGAGTGCTTCCTTGAAGGTTGCGAAGTCGGGGGTGTTTTCGTCGATCTCGGTGTTGCCCGCCATGCCGTTTGCCATGACGGAAAGCATATCGTTCGTCGAGGTGTCGCCGTCGACCGAGATCATATTGAAGGAGTTCTGAACGTCCTCTTTGAGTGCGATATTGAGCGCATTCGGTGTGATCGCAACGTCGGAGGTGACGAAAACGAGCATAGTCGCCATATTGGGATGGATCATACCCGAGCCCTTTGCGATACCGCCGATGCGGCAGGTCTTGCCGCCGATCTCGAACTCAACGGCTACGCTCTTGAGCTTGGTGTCGGTGGTCATGATGCCCCAAGCGGCTTCATCGGAGCCCTCGTAGGAAAGCGAAGAAACGAGCTCGTCCATGCCGTTTGCGATGGGAGCGATGTCAAGCTTCTGACCGATAACGCCGGTTGATGCGACGATGACGTCCTTTGCGGGGATGCCGGTTGCCTTATAAACGAGATCGCACATCGCCTCGGCGATCTGGATGCCGTCAGCGTTGCAGGTGTTGGCGTTTCCGCTGTTGCAGATGACGGCGCGGGCGCATCCGTCGGCGATGTTTGCGCGGGTGACCTTGATCGGCGCGCCGCAAACGAGGTTGGTGGTATATACTGCAGCCGCCGAGCACTTGCGGTCGCTGACGATGAGGGAAAGATCCTTCTTCGTCTTGTTCTTGCGTATGCCGCAATGAACGCCTGCGGCTTTAAAGCCCTGTGCGGCGCAAACGCCGCCTTCAATATACTTTATCATAATACGAGTCCTTTCACGGGGTCTGCCCCGATTGCTATGTTCATGTTCTGGATGGCGGCGCCCGATGCGCCCTTGCCGAGGTTGCAGAATAATGCATAAATATTCATTGTGTATTCATTGCCCGAAACAATGATCTGCATCGAGTCGCGTCCCGAAAGAGAATTCGAGAAGATCAGCCCGTCGGGCGTGCCCTTTTCGCAAAGGGGAGCGACCGAGATTATCTTGCTTGAGGCATAATGCTCCGAGTAGAGCGCGTGCATCTCTTCGACGGTCAGCTTCTTCTGCGCCAGCCTCATCTGGATGGGTACGCAAACGCACATGCCCGAATAGAAATCCGAAACGATGGGGTTGAACGCGGGTGCAAAATCGAGCGAGCAGACCGATTTGATCTCGGGCAGATGCTTGTGTGAAGCGGTCAGCGAGTATTGGCAGGGCGAGTCGAATTTCGAGTCGCGTCCCTCTGCCTCATAATCGGCGATCATTTTCTTTCCTCCGCCCGAATATCCCGTCAGGCTGTGGATGGCGAAAGGATAGGCGGCGTCAAGGATTCCGTGCGATACGAGGGGGTAGAGAATTGCGATCGCGCCGCTTGCGTGACAGCCGGGATTTGCGATCCTTTTTGAGGATCGGATCTTATCGGCGTGCGCCTCGGAAAGCTCGGGAAAACCGTATGCCCAATCGGGGTTCGTGCGGTGCGCGGTCGAGCAGTCTATGATAACGGTCGAGTCACTTTTGCAAAGAGTCACAGCCTCGCGCGCCGCGTCGTCGGGCAGGCAGAGGAAGGTGACGTCGGAGGACGAGATCGCCTCTTGTCGCGCGGCGGCGTCCTTTCTTAAATCCTCGGGAAGAGTGATCAGCGTTATGTCCTCGCGCGAGGCAAGCCGCTCGTGGATGCGCAGTCCCGTGGTGCCCGCGCTTCCGTCAATGAATACTTTTTTCATTAAAACAGTCTCCAAAAAGAAAATCTTTCTCATTATAAATATGTAGAATATTATACTACAAAATTCAATAAAGGTCAATAGGTTTGGTGAATATTTTTGCGAGAAAAATGAATAAATAATCATTTTTGTGTATGCAGTTATATTTTCTTTTTTACCGCCGTATTAATTATTGAATAAATTTTGCGAGGTGGAATTATGCGAAGAAAGATTTTTGTGTTTCTGATCGGTTTTTGTTTGTTTTTGACGTGCGCGGTGATGCCGTCGATGGCAAAGGAGGGGGAAGAGGTGCTTCTCTCGCCGGGGCTTGCGGTGATCGCGGCGAAGTGCGAGATGGTCGTCTCGGGCGTGCCGGGCGGGGAGGTCATCTTCACGCGCGATGATTTTGCGCGTGTGGTGGGGCATGTTCCCGAGAGCATCACGATAACGAGCCGCCCCGATTCCGCTGTCGGTCAGCTGACTGTGGGCAGCGTGGTCGTGCCCGAGGGGCAGGTGCTCTCTCGCGCGAGCCTTGACAAAATGGCGTTCATGCCGAGCGGACTCCCCGCGGCGGAGGATTCCGTTTGGGGTTTCACGGCAGACGGCTCCGCCTACGAATATATTTGCGTTGTAAGGCTCATCCGTGCGGGCGAGACGAATGCCGCGCCCACGCTTGAATGCGCTACGGCGGCGTCGCTCTCTGCGCGCGTGCCCGAGGGCGGTATCTGCGGCGGCACTCTCGCGGCATCCGACCCCGAGGGCGACGATCTTGTTTTTGAGATCACGGAATATCCGCGCCACGGCAGCGTGATCCTCTCCGATCGCGCGAGCGGACGCTACCTTTACCGCCCGAGCGCGGGATATACGGGCAGGGATTCCTTTTCCTACACCGTTCGGGACGAATGGGGCAACTACGCGGGCGAGGCGGAGGTGCGGGTGATGGTCAGCCGTTTTTCCGCGCCCGATTATGCCGATATGGCGGGTAGTGCCGAGACCTTCGCGCGGCTTTGTGAGTCCGAGGGGCTGATGAGCGGCACCGCATACGGCAACGCCGACTATTTTTATCCCGAAAAGGGAATGAGCCGCGCCGAGTTTACCGTGACTCTGCTGACCGCCGCAGGTATCGCGCCCGATGCCGATATCGAGTGCAATTTTGCCGATAAGGACGAAATTCCCGCGTCCGCGCGCGGATTTGTCGCAAAGGCGAGCGAGCTTGGGCTTTCGAACGGATGGATAAAGGGCGACAAACAGGTTTTCGAGCCCAACCGCGAGATCACACTCGGCGAGGCGGCAAAAATGACGGCGCGCCTGCTCGGGCTTGAATACGAGGGGGCTGTCGAGGTATCGCTCGGGGGCGCAAATTACGCGCGTTACGAGATCGCGGCGCTCTGCTCGGCGGGGCTTGGAAACGCCTTTGCAGATGCTTCTCCGAACGGGATACTCAGCCGTGCCGAAGCCGCCGAGATACTTTGCGGAGTTCTCTCCATTGCACGTGCGGGAGGTATAGCAAATGAATAACAATCCCTATCCTAACCTCACCTACATTCCCTACGACCGCGGGCGTGCGGTCGAGTACGCGCGGCGTTGGGCGCTGGAGCGAAATCCCGTCTTCGAGGATTACACGGGCATCGGCGGCGACTGCACGAATTTCGTTTCGCAGGCGATCTTTGCGGGCACCTGCGTGCAGAACTACACGCAAGAGTACGGGTGGTATTTCATCTCGCCCGAGCAGCGCGCGCCCTCCTGGACGAGTGTGGAATATTTTTACGATTTTATGACGGGCGCGGCTGAATTTGCCGCCGCAAACGGAGGAACGGGGCCCTTCGGCTTCCCGACTACGCTCGACCGCGTGCGCCCGGGCGACGTCATTCAGCTTGCCGACGAGGCGGGTGACTTTTACCACACTCTGATCGTTTCGATGGTCGAAGGCGGCGAGATCTACGTCTGCGCCCACTCGGACGACGCCCTCGACCGCCCGCTTTCGAGCTACAACAATGCCTCCGAGCGCGCCATTATGATCGCGGGGGCGAGAACAAGACCGGTTTATCCTTGCTTTGACGGCTTGATGAATCCGGAGGAATAAAGAAAAGATCCGCCAAGCGGCGGATCTTTTCTTTATTGCGGTTTATTTGATGTTCTCACAAACCCCGATGAATATCGGCAGTCCGTTTTCGGTGTCGATGATGGCGTAGAGGAAGGGGCGGTCGAGCTCGACGCGGTAGCGCTCGATCTTTTCGGCGGGGGCGCATTCGGGGACCATCGTTATTGCCGTGACTGCTGCGGCGCGTGTGCCCGAGTTGTCAAGCTCGATGAAGGTCTTCTGGATCGCGTTGTCGATGAAGATGTTGCCCTTTGAGGATATGCCGAGCCCCCCGAAATCTGCGGTTGCGCTTGAAAATGCGCTCGGCATGCCCATTCTTGCGAGAACGTCAACAAGCTTTACCGTGCATTCAAACGAGAAATGCGGCATTTTTGCGCTGACCTCTACGGCATTGTACTGCGCTTTTTTGCGCTTGTCGTAAAGTTTTAAGAAAGTCTCTGCGTTGAGCGAGGCGGCGTAATCGTAAACGTCGCCCTCGGGGAGGAGCGCGAGGAAGGCATAGTTGCCGCCCCGGTAATTCTTGACGATGCCGACCTCGTTCTTACCCTTGATATAGCCGTCGCATTCGGTCCACATGAAGGTTGCTTTCTGAACACTTTCGTCAACGCCTTTGAAGGTATCCTCAAAGCAGGCTCTGTCGTCGGCTTGATTTGCCCAGAGCGCGTCGAGGGCGAGGGCGTTGAGAAGGACCATTACGGTCTCGGGATCAAAGGAATCCTTGCTTAATATCTCGTCGATCATACCAAACGTTTCTTCCTTTGCCCAATCATTGATGGCGTCGATCGATTTCGGAAGATCGGCGGCGACGATGTCGGCATCAAAGGTGTTTTCAACGGCTTTGACGAAATTGCGGTTGACGCTGAAGGAGGGATCGGAGGTCACCCAGATCGCGTTTGCAAGATTAAACTTCGCATCGTCGGTCGATTTCAGCGACGAGGTGTAGTTGAAGAGCTGTTCGTTGAGCTCTTCAATCGAAAGCCCGCCGAGAACCTTTTCCATTTCGGCAAGCGTGTCGCCCTCGGCTCCGTTTGCCGTCATTGCGAGCGCGATCATGGCGGAAAGGGGAGAAACGAGAAGCGCGTCGCCCTCAAAATCGCCGCGGCATTCGTTGAGAAGCTTGAGCGAAAAATCGGCATAAGCCTCGCGGAAATCTTCGCCGACCTCGCCTGCTGTGCGGTCGGGAGCAAATGTGCGCGCGGTGAGGTATTCGATCCCCGCGCCCTGCATCGGTGTGTAATCGGCGTCGGTTGAGGTACAACTGTTATCCGATCCGTTGACTCTGCATCCCGCAAGTATGGGAAGGATCAGACAAAGCGCAAAAAGCGCGCAGATGAGGCGCAAATGATGTTTTTTCATAGTAATTACCTCCGAAAATTTTGCTTTCACCTATATAGACGAAAAACCGCGGAAAAAGTTCCGCGGTTTTTGAAAAAATTATTCAACTTTTTGGAGATCGGCTATGGTCTTGTTTATGAGTCTCGGAATTGTCTTTGATGCCATTTTTACAAGAGAAGCAATTCCGCCCGCTCTGCCTGCGTCAAGCTCGGTGTTGATGTTAGGTTCGATGGAGCTTATCCAACCGTAGGCAATCGGCCAGTTGAGGTATCTGGTCTCGCTGATCGTTTCAAGCATAGAAACCGATTCCGCATCGCGCATTCCGCGATAGCAGAGTCTTTCGTAATAAACGGGAAGAACGTCGCGCCAAGCATAGTAGGAAAGGGCATCCATAACTGCGGCGGTGCGCTCAGGTTCGGAGCAGGATGTGGGGATCGTCATAAGCAAGGTGGACCAAAGCATGTTGCTGAGATAATTTTCCTGATCCGCGTTGTATTTGGGAATGGGAAGGATTCCGTAGGGGTTGGTCATATCCTGAAGCTCTGCGGCACCTGCCTTGAGCTCGCCGCCCATGAATACCGAACGGTTCTGGGAGAAGATATCGGTGATATAATGCTTTCCGGTTGAGTTTGCGCTGATGTAGGTTCCGTCCGCGGTGGAGCCGGTAAGCGCGGCGATGGTTTCGGTAACGTCATATACCGTCGCGCTGTTTGCCATAGAGAAGTAGGGAACGCCGTCGGTGTCCTTGAGGCAGTAATGCTCGTTGCAGCCGACCATCAGGGCGTTGATGAGGTTCTTGAAGGATGCCATACCGTAAAGGCTCGAGCCATTTGCATCGAATTCCCAGGAGGCGTCGCCGCGAAGCGAAGCGCACTGGGATGCAAGCTCGGTAAGTCTGGGCAGGGTCCAGGTGTTGTTGTATACGTCCTCATAGGGAGAGGGAATGCCCATATCAGCGGCGAGGGTCTTGTTGAAGTAGATGCCCCAGGTTCCCTCAAATGCCATCAGATGTGCATCGCTCGAAAGATAGTAAAGGTGATTGCCAAGAAGAGTTGCATCATCCTTCAACTGCTGATTCCACCAGGGCATATCAATGTTGAGGTTCTGGATGTCGTAAAGGTTATAGAGATAGGAGCTTGTGAACATCGAGCCTACGTGGGTAGAGCGCAGATACGCAACGTCATAGAGATCGTCGCCGGTGGCACAGGCGTTCTGAATCTCGGTATGCTGATTGTCCCAGCCGCAGTAATACTCGACGAGGTCGATGCCGTACTTTTCCTCGACCTTGAGCATAGCGTTGTATTTCGCGTCGTTTACGGGCTCGCCGGTGACGTCCTCAGCAAGGACGTTCATTATCATATAGTACTTCTGTTCGCTGTTGAAGATGACGAACTCCTCGCCGCCGTAGTTAACGTCAAGGAAGGGGTATTGATATTCCGTCTCTTCGGGGACGGTATCCTCGGGCGGGAGAGTTTGGGCGGTCGCTGCCGGCTGGGTGCTGTCCTCCGGGCTTCCCGTTTCCGCGCAGGATAACACGGGCAGGATCATCGAGATGCAAAGGCAGATGGCAACGATGAGGCGTAGGTACTTGCTTGGTCTGTTAGCTTTCATTTTGATTCTCCTTGTTTATAATATTTTATAATATAATCTATGGTTATGCGCCTTTATGATGCAGTGGCGGGATGGGATTTTCCATCTTTTTTTGAATTTTACGCAGTATGACCGCGTAGCAGATATAAAGAACTATTGCGGTTGCAAGCCATGAGATCGGGTAGGAGATATAGAGCGAGCCGGGAGTTCTGAACTCCGCGAATATGGTGTACACCCAAACCACGCGCATTGCGCAGGCGCCGATGAGGCTGACGATCATCGAGGTCGTCGAGGCTCCGAGTCCGCGAAGCATACCCGACATTACCTCCATAAGTCCGCAAAGGAAGTATGTAAGGGTGGTATAGAGCATTCGCTCCATTCCGAATTCGATGATTGCCTGCTTGTTTGCTGCGCCGTCATTGGGGAGGAAGATGTTGAGCAACGGCTCACCGAATGCGTATGTGACAAGGCAGAGAGGGATTCCGACGATCAGAACCGAAAGCAGACAGTAATAGCAGGTCTTTTTGACTCGTCCGAGCTCTCTCGCGCCGAGGTTTTGTCCCGAGAAGGTGAGCGCGGCGTGATAGAAGGAGTTGAGCGCGATATAGATCAGTCCGTCGATCGTTCCTGCGGCACCGTTGCCCGCAACGCCGATCTTGTCAAAGGAGTTGACAGAGGACTGGATGATTACGTTCGAGAAGGAGAAAAGACAGCCCTGAATTCCCGCGGGAATGCCGACCTTGATGATCTTCACCATAAGATAGGGCGCGATGTGAAGGTGGCGCAGGTTGAGCTTGCATTCGTCGTCAAGGCGCGAGAGACGGGTGATGACGAGGGCTGCGGAGAGGTACTGCGAAATGATCGTTGCAAGTGCAACGCCGGCAACGTCGAGGTGGAATACGATAACGAAGATGAGATTGCAGATGACGTTGACCGCGCCCGAAATCATAAGGAAGTAGAGGGGGCGTTTGGTGTCGCCCTTTGCGCGGAGAAGTGCGGCGCCGTAGTTATAAACCATCTGCGCCGGCATGCCGATGAAGATAATTCGCATATAAAGTGCCGCGTGGTCAAGCACGTCGAGGGGCGAATCCATAAGCACCAAAAGGGGCTTGCATGCGATAAATCCGATAATTCCGACAACAACGCCGAGAATTGCGGCGATGGTAATGGCGGTGTGAACAACGTCGCTTGCCTCATCATCGCGTCCCGCGCCCAGCGAGTGCGAAAGAGTGACCGACGCGCCTACCGAAAGACCGATAAAGAGTCCCGTGATCAGGTTCGAAAGTGCGCCCGTGGAGGTAACTGCGGCAAGCGCGGCTTCCCCGTCGGCGGCGAAATTCGAAACGATGAGGGTGTCGGCTGTATTATAAAGGAACTGCAAAATGCCCGTCGCGAGGATGGGTAGCGTAAAGAGAAGAATGGGCATAAAGAGAGGGCCCGAGGTGAAGTTGATCTCTTTCTTTGCCTTTAGTGTTTTGGCTGATGATGTGGACATATCTTCCTCCGATAGGCATAGTATGATATGCTAATTATAGCACACTAAAAGAGAGAAGTCAATGAGTTTGAGCGAATAAAAATCCGAAAAAATTCAAAGAAAAATTCAGAAGGTATGGAAAAATCCGTAAATATGTGATATAATATAATTGAGATAATATATTCCCTATTTAAGGAGCAGATAAAAATGCAGACAGGACCTATTTTTCACGAGAGAAATTCATACCGCCGCCCGCTTATCATAGCGCACAGAGGCTGCAATAATTACGCACCGCAGAACTCGCTTCCCGCATTCGAAGTAGTTGCAAAAATGGGCGTCTGGGCGATAGAAACCGATATTCACCTGACTCGCGACGGTGTTGCGGTCTGCATGCATGACAGCACCCTTGCCACAATGACGGATAATGACGGAATCATCGAGGAAATGACCTTTGAAGAGGTAAGTAAGGCTCGCATCAACAAGGGTGTCGGCGCGGACAAGCTTCCCGAAGATCAGCTCCGTGTGCCCACTTTTGAGGAGTATCTTGATGTTTGTATGCGCTATGGCTGCGTGCCCTTCATCGAGTTCAAGACCCCCGAGGGTGTCGAGGCGGCAATAAAGAGCCTGCGCAGACGAGGAATGCTTGATTACGCGGTTGCGTCGTCGGTTAAATTCGATTACATTGCCGAGGCGAGAAGACTTTCTCCCGAGATATTTATACATCTTATTTTTGCCAAAGAAAAGCATTATGATAAGCTCTGCGACCTCGGCTACGCGGGACTTTCGCTCAAAATTGCCGACCCCGCCGACCTCCCCGAAGGCATCATCGGCGACATCCACGAGCGCGACCTCCGCATCTGCCTCCGCGCGGCAGACACGAGAGAAAGCCTGAAGACGATGATCGACCTTGGACTTGATTATCAGCCGTCGAATTGT
>JAZORB010000109.1:0-15833 GCA_045656385.1 Eubacteriales bacterium
CATTCTCCTTCGGAAATCCGCCAGAGCCGCGCGAAACTCCCCCTGTGCTTCAAAATGGCGGCGTCCCCGCCGCCATTTTGGAAGGAGTAAAACCTCCCCTTGCGGGAGGTTTTCGCTCCTTCACCCCCGCGCGTATTCGACGCGCGTTTTTCTATAGAGATTTAATTCTCCTGCAGGCTTGTTACAGGTAATTTTGCGCCGCGACAGAGTCTTTGCCGATATCCTCATAATTTTGAATAGCTAAATCGGTACCCATCCCCACCCCTTCCCGTAAACCGGGAAGGGAGCTTGAGTGCGCGGACTTCATTGTTCGGTTTGATAAATAGGGCGCATCATTATTATTTCGTTATTCAGAACGCCGAATTAAAGAGTCTGCACAAAAAACTTCCCCTCTCGGTTCACGAGAGGGGAGAGAGGGGTAAGTCCCTATTTGAACTATGCAAAATTATAGGATATCGTCCCGATCTCTATAGCTGCGTGAAATTTTAGCACTTGCAGTCTGAAAAGGGGATTCAGAAAGCTTTTAAGGCTTAAATGCATACTCCTTGAGTCTGTTAACTGCCGCATCGTAACGGGGATCGGAACGGAGAGCGTCGAGATCCTTGTCGGTTGTGATCCATTCAAGCATACATTGCGAGTAGTTGCCATCGGCTTCGGGGATCAATCCGCCGGCAGGGCGTCCTCGAAAAGGTAAGGAGGTATATTTTGCATCGTCACCACCGTAGGTATCGGTATGAACGGCGAAATCTATTCCTTTCTCGAGCCAATAGAAGAATTTGTCATAGTCCTTTTCTTTCAAATAAGCACCAACAAATGAACTGCAAGCCTGATTTCCGTCTTGTGCCCTGGAACAATAGTCGCCGTCGGGATATATGAGATCAAGAAGATCTATGACCATCTGCCACAGCTTCTTTCGTTCGTCAAGCGAATAGATGAACTTGCCGTTGTCGTGCTTTGCGTATGAAAGGCGACGGAGCAGAACGAGTATCTGATATACTGAAAAGTCCAAATATTCCTGCATCTCCTCATATCCCTTGTCACCTTCCCAATTGTAGAGCATAAAACGCTCATAGGTGTGATTGACTTTCGGCATCTGTTCGGTCAGCTTCATCATTTCGTCCTTTTTGCCCGCGTAGTCGTATGCAAGCGCGAGAGAGTCGATTGCCTTGAAACGCAGATGTGTGTCGGTGCATTCGTCAAGAATGCGGTTGCAGAGTGAAAATACTTCCTCATAGTCCTTGATTCCTTTGCGCGAGTGTACGCAGATTATCGCATCAGAGAGCTCATACATGATTTCATAAGACTTGGGAAATTTGCAGTTTGCTTCTCGGAGTATTTCAAGATTATCTTCGAATTTTCCTTCGTAAAGTGCATTTTTGGCATCGTTCAGATATTTTGCGATCTGTTCATTGGTCTTTTCAATGTCGATTCCAAGAAGAGTGTCCGAGGTGATGTCAAAAATATGACAAAGCGCGGGAATCTGCGAAATATCGGGCGAGGTGCGGTCGCATTCCCATTGGGAAACGGCGCGCGAGGTGATGCCGAGGTATTCGGCGAGCTGTTCCTGTGTTATATCCTTCTCGCGGCGAAGGCGTTTGATCGTAGTTCCGATAGACATTGTTTTGTCCTCCAAAAATTATTCAAAAGCGCTTTTGTACCTATATTATAACACTTTTTCGCAGATTTTCCACGAACCGTTTGCTGATGTAAAGTATAGTTGTGCTTTGATTTTCAAAGATATTATAGCATATATCGCTGGATTGTTCAAGAATTAATTCAAATAATATTATAATGAACTGTTAAAACGCACAAAAATCCCCCTCACGATTTGTGCAATTCCACAATTTTTCAAAATTCCCCAAAATTATGTGACATTTCCGGCGTATTTTGCGACTATCAGGGTGAAAGGAGGTTTCAGATATGAACGACGAAAAAATTATTGAACTCTTTTTTGCACGCGATGAAAACGCGATCAAGGAAACAGAGGAAAAGTACACCACGCTCTGTCACTACGTCGCAAAAAACTATCTTACGGTGCGCGAGGATAGGGAAGAGTGCATAAACGATGCGATGCTTGCGCTCTGGAACTCGATCCCGCCCGCGAAGCCGAAGAGCCTTTCGGCGTTTCTGTCAACAACGGTCAGGCGTATTGCGATAAGCAAGAGCCGCGCAAATAACGCCTGGAAGCGAGGCGGGCACGTGCATATCGTCAGCGATGAATTTCTTTCGATAATCTCCGATGAGACCGATCTCGCATCGCAGTTCGAGGCTCGCCGCGCGGGCGAGATAATGAACCGCTGCCTCGGAAAGCTCTCAAAGGATGACAGAAGGATCTTCGTTATGCGCTATTGGCTGAGCATGAGCTACGATCAGATACGCACGCAGACGGGCTTTGGCGAGAGCAAGATCAAAATGTCGCTCTCGCGCACACGCGCAAAACTTGCTGATGAACTGAAAAAGGAGGGGATAACGGTATGAAAAAGAATAAAATTTTTAAGGATTCAAGACCGCTCGAGATGCTCGATTATCTCGACGAGGCTTACGTTGCCGAGGTCGTAGATAATCTCAATCTGCAAAACGAGCCCGGCAAGCCCTTGCCGAAGAAGGTGGTCGTGCTCCGCTCGATCCGTACCGCGGCGGTACTTGTTGCCTGCGCAGTGCTCCTCGGCGCGGCGGTGCCTCTTGTGGGCAGACTTGTGGGAATGATTCCGGATATCTTAAATCCCGCGGGGACTGTCGGGGAATCAAACACTCTCGAAGAAACCGAAACCGAGCCGCCCGTGGTTGAGGATCTCCCGGAGGAATATTTTACGTACGACGGTTCCTTGTTTTGCGGTGGGACAAGAAGCTTTGGCGCCGAATACGAGGGCAAATGGATACATTCGTCAACAGTTTTGGCGACAAATATTAAGTTTTTGGCAGCATACGATCCTGCAGACGGCACGACAAAGAGCATCTGTGTCGATCCGAATTGTCCTTCTGCGGGAGAGACGTGTCCCGTAGGCATAATTGGTTGGAAATTTACTAATATCCAGGTTTTGGATGATTGGTGCCTGTATCGGCTCGAAGGCGGTAGCAAATATGACGTCGAGGTTCGGATGTATAATATGAAAACCGGCGAATCGAGATCCATCTTGGAGGATGTCGAAAACGGGAATATTGTCACATATCCGATATGGTGCGTGGAGATGAACGGAAAGGTATATTTTATCCTATGTGAAGTGGACAAAAGCACCACGAAAAGCAGGCGCGAATATATATCCTGCTATGATCCCAAGACCGGCACGATCGAGTATTTGTGCGACGAGCCCGAGAATCTGACTACTATCGGTATATCTAACAAACGCATATTCTATACCGAAAGAAAATCTCTCAGTAATGATCCCGCAGAGATCTGGTCAACCGATCATTCGGGCGGAAATCTCAAAAAAGAAGATGTACTCAACTTTGGCTCAATGGTTCTGAGCGGAACTTATGCATACGATGCTGTGTCGATCGTGAAAACACTGAATACCTTCAGGGTCTACGATTTTGAAACCAATTCGGTAACCACCATCGACCTTGGCGCGGAAATCAGGTATCTCTTGGCAACTTCAAGCAAACTGTGCTTCGTTTTTGAAGAAGACGGAAAGGTATATATCAGCGATCCGTTAGGTGAAAACAGGGAGCTTGTCCTTGACCGCCCCGAACTCGACTTCAAACCTTATGATATCGTTGGCGACTATCTTATCGGCGACATTCCCCTCGCGTGCGATATTATGCCCGGCGGCACCTATGCCCTCAACATCAAAACCGGCGAGCTTAAAGAGATTCCTGCGATAAACTGACCGTAAATAAAGTGCGGCGAATATCGGTTTTCCGATATTCGCCGCACTCTTGGTCTTATTTATTTCTTATATAATTCTTGATCGCCTCAAATGATTCCGCGCTGATGACGTGCTCGATCTTGCAGGCGTCCATAGCGGCGGTTTCGCGGCCGACTCCGAGTGAGACGAGGAGGTCGGTCAGTATCGTGTGTCGCTCGTAAAGGCTTTCGGCGGTTTCGATGCCCTTTTCGGTCAGGGTGATGAAGCCGGATTTATCCACCTCGATATATTCGCCCGCCTTGAGGATTCCAATGGCGCGGCTGACGCTCGGCTTCGAGTAGCCCATACTCTCGGCAACGTCGATCGAACGCACAGATGTTGAATGCCTCGTCAGCACATATATTGTTTCGAGATACATCTCGCCCGATTCCGCAAGTCCCATGGTGTTAACTCCTTTTCAGCTTTATATTATTATGATAACACATTTTTGAGAAAAATGCAAGGGCTTTTTGCTTTTTTTATGCGATACTATTGACAAAGGGGCAAAAGTGTGGTAAAATGTAAAAAATGTTTGATAGAGGCGCACCTTGTGAAGATTACTGCGGGAAAACCGTTGCCGGAACGGCGCAGGAAAGGCGCGGGTGCCGAAGTGGACACCGTGGCACGTGTCTTGCTGGCAGTTCGGAGAACATCCGCCCTGTTGTCGTTTTTGCGGAGAGCTATCCAATACCATTGTCCCCCTTGGGATATTTTCGGTGGCATGCTTTTCGCGGCTGCCTTTTTTCATTCGCAAATAATTTTCTTTAAGAGGTAAAAATAAAATGAAGAAGACTGTTTTCACCGGCGCGGCTACCGCCCTTGTCACACCCCTCACCGAATCGGGAATCGACTTTGAAAACTTTGGCAAACTAATTGACTTTCAGATAGAAAAGGGCATCGACGCGCTCGTTGCTGTTGGAACCACGGGCGAGGGCTCGACCCTCGACGACGCCGAACACAAGGAGGCGATCAAATATTGCGTTGAGCGAGTTGCGGGCAGAGTTCCCGTCATCGCGGGCACGGGCTCGAACGACATAAACTACGCCATCGAGCTGACAAAATACGCCTGCGCGGTCGGCGCGGACGCCATGCTTCTCGTCACGCCCTATTATAACAAGGCGACCCAGGCGGGCATGGAGCAATCCTTCCTCAAGATCGCGGATGCTTCGGATAAACCTTGCATACTCTATAACGTGCCCTCGCGCACTGGATGCAATCTTCTCCCCGCAACCGCGGCGCGCCTTGCCGAGCACGAAAATATCGTTGCCATCAAGGAAGCCTGCGGCAATATCTCGCAGATCGCAGAGCTCGCCGCGCTCGTCGGAGATAAGATGGACATTTACTCGGGCAACGACGACCAGATCGTGCCGATCATGTCGCTCGGCGGCAAGGGCGTAATCTCGGTTCTTTCGAATATTCTCCCCGCAGAGACTTCCGCAATCTGCAAAAAGTTCCTCGCGGGCGACGTCGCCGGCGCAAGAGAGATGCAGCTGCACTACATTCCCCTCATAAACGCACTCTTCTCGGAGGTCAACCCGATCCCTGCAAAGGCGGCTTGCGCGGCTATGGGATTCGGCGAGAACTATCTCCGCCTGCCCCTGACCCCCATGAGCGCCGACAAAGAGGCGGTTCTGCTCGATCTTATGAGAGCCGAAAATCTTATTTAAAGGAAAACGAAAATGAAAATACTGATAAACGGAATTTGCGGACACATGGGCCGCGAGGTGCTCAACCTTTGCGATGCGGGCTACCGCGGCGCCGAGTGCATAGGCGGTGTTGATTCCTTTGCGGCGGGCGCCGAGACCTTCGTGGTCTACAAGGATTTTGCCGACGTCCCCGAGGCACAGATCGACTGCATCGTTGATTTCTCGCACCACACCGTCACGGGCGCGCTTCTCGATTTTGCAATAGCGAGAAAGATCCCCACAGTCCTTTGCACCACGGGCCACACGCCCGAGGAAAAGGTGAAGATCGCAGCGGCGGCAGAGAAGATTCCGCTCTTCTTCTCGGCAAATATGTCGCTCGGCGTCGCGCTCCTCGTTGAGCTTGCAAAGCAGGCGGCTGTGGCATTCCCCGAGGCGGAAATTGAAATTATCGAAAAGCACCACGACCGCAAGGTCGATGCCCCCAGCGGAACGGCGTTGATGCTCGCCGATGCGCTTTGCGAGGTTCGCCCCGAGGCAACCGTCAACTGCGGCAGAAGCGGTCAGGGCAAGCGCACTCAGGGGGAGATCGGCATCCATGCGATCCGAATGGGCAACATCGTCGGTGAGCACGAGGTCATGATCGGCACGCCGAACCAGACCATAACCCTCAAGCACGAGGCGCATTCCCGCGCACTCTTCGCCGAGGGCGCACTTGCCGCGGCGGCGTTCCTCGTCGGTCAGGATTCGGGAATGTACGATATGTATTCGCTCATCAAGGGCACAAAAATCCCCCAAAAGGTATGATTTAAGATGAAAATAGCAATTTACGGTTACGGTAACCTCGGCAAAGGTGTCGAGGCGGCTATGAAATATCACACAGACTGCGAGCTCGTCGCGGTCTTCACGCGCCGCGATCCGAGCACGGTCAAAACCGCGGGCACTCCCGTCTACCCCGCCGATTCGATACTTGATTTCAAGGATAAGATCGACGTTCTCATCCTCTGCGGCGGAAGCGCGACAGATCTGCCCGAAATGACGCATAAGCTTGCCGAGCATTTTAACGTCATCGACAGCTACGACACCCACGCAACCATTCCCGCCCATTTCGCCCGCGTAAATGAGGCGGCGGAGGCTTCGGGACATATAGCGATGATCTCGGGCGGCTGGGATCCCGGACTTTTCTCGATTGCAAGACTTTATGCATCTTCGGTTCTCCCCGAGGGTAAGGATTACACCTTCTGGGGCAGAGGCGTCAGCCAAGGGCATTCGGATGCTATCCGCCGAATCGACGGCGTTCTCGATGCAAGACAATATACAGTTCCCGTGCCCGCGGCGCTCGAATCGGTAAGAAACGGCGAAAATCCTAACCTGACAACAAGACAGAAGCACACACGCGAGTGCTACGTTGTGGCTGAGGAAGGCGCTGATCTTGCCCGCATCGAATCCGAGATCAAGAATATGCCCAACTATTTCGCCGATTACGACACCACGGTGACCTTTATCAGCCTCGAGGAGCTTCGCGCGAATCATTCGGCTCTCCCGCACGGCGGCTCGGTCATCAGAAGCGGCAAAACGGGTCTTTCGGGCGAGCATAACCACACAGTTGAGTTCTCGCTCGCGCTCGATTCGAATCCCGAATTCACCTCCAGCGTGCTTGTCGCTTGTGCAAGAGCGATCAACCGCATGCACTCGCGCGGAATGACGGGTTGCAAGACGATCTTCGACATCGCGCCCTCCGATCTTTCTCCGCTTTCCCCGGAAGAGCTTAGAGCAAAAATGCTTTGATTGAAAGGAATTGATAAAATGAAGCTTTCGGAAGTAACAAAGGACTATATCGCATCAATGCCGTTCGACGAAAAGTGCAAATTTGTCTGCGGCAGTATCGTCGATGACGGAATGAGCGCGCCGGTCGCGCTCCTGCTCGGCGGCAATCCGAACAACGCCCTCCCCCGCGCCAAAGCGGCGGCAGAGCTTTATCACTCGGGCAGAGTGCCCTTTATCGTGCCCAGCGGCGGCGTAAAATGGGATGTCGACGGCGAGCAGATCAGCGAGTCGCACTATATGAAGCGCATCCTTATGGAGGAAGGCGTGCCCGAGGAGGCGATCATCCTCGAAAATCAGGCAACGACCACCAAGGAGAACATGATCTTCGGCACTCTGCAGATCAACCGCAATATCAAATTTGAAAAGATCGATCATGTGATCATCGTCACCTCGCGCTCGCACATGAAGCGCAGTATCGCGCTTGCAAAAGCGTTTTTGCCCCGCAAGGTAACCGTCTCCGCCTATCCCGCAAATCACGAGGCGATCATAGCCGGAATGCCTGAATCGGAAGGAAAGTGGATCGCAAAGGAGCTTGATCTTATCAAGGGGCTTGTCGATAGCGGGCTTGTTGAGGATATGGAGGTAAACTTTAATGTTTGATTTGTTTTCAAAAAAGAAAATCGATATCGAGGCAGCCAAATATTTTTGGGTTTGGTTTGAAGAACAAGAAGAATGGATAATTGCTAACTGGAAAACCAGCTCAATGGACGTGCTGAATGCAATTTACGCAGTTCTTGATCCTGTTTTTCCATATGAGAAGAAAAACGGACTTGAGTTTCAATTCGGATTTCACGATGGCAAAGGCGAATTTGAGTTTTTCCACGCGCGCCAACCGGCACTGAAAAGAGACGCGGAAACTCTTAAAAGCATGATGCCCGAAAAAATAGCGGAAAGATGGACTTTTATTATTGATAAATAAGCATGCCAACAGAGGTATTGTTTGCGCTTAATTGAAGTTGCGCGGGCTCCTTCCACCACTTCCGTGGTCCCCCTCCCTCCCGGAGGGAGGCTTAATGGTGAGCGCAAACTCCTTCGGATTTTCAGCGAACATCATTTTAGCTTAATATATAAATAGCAAATAGGAATATTTTATTTGAATCAATTTGCACTCGCAAAGGAGTTTTCACAAACTTTTTCAATAAAATATTCCTATTTTGTTATGCGGAATTATTAATTTGAATGTAATTCGCTGTACGAACAATCGAATTAGCGCAAACCCTTAGCCTCCCTCCGGGAGGGAGGGGGACCACGGAAGTGGTGGAAGGAGCCCGCGCAACTTCATTTAATCGCAAGCTAAACCACTGTTTTTATAAAATTTTCGATTTTCGCTTCGGCGAAAATCTTCCTTCATTTGCGCTTTAGCGCAACTATCATTCGGCGAAGCCGATTATCATTTGCGAAGCAACTATCATTCGCGCGTAGCGCGACTCACCTATAATCACCCAAACGCATTCTCTCAAATTGCTCTTCGGGTGCGCCGTATTCTTGCATTATGCTTGACATAAGACGGCAGAGGCGGTCAACTGTTTCGGGCTCGGAATCGACTATGTTGTTCTCCTGCGCGTAGTCGCTCTCGTGGTCGAAGAGGCGATCCTCCATCTCCCAATCGTAGAGGTAGATGAAGCGCATATTCTTGCCCGCGTTGTCCTTGACGATGTCGGCGGGGATCTTGTAGACGGGGAAGCGAGTCCAGGGCAGGAACTGTCCGCACTCGATCAGCGCGGGGTCGGTGAGACGGTCGGCGTCGTAAAAGCGCTTGTTGTGCGCGAGCGAGGTCGTGTAGACGTTGAGAGGGCGGTTGTCCTCGGTCGGCGAGCGCATATATGTAAATCTTCCGTCGGTGACGTTCATCTGCTTGCCGAAAAGACCGAATATCGCGCCCTCGCGGAGCTTTTCAACATCGCCGTTTACCAGAGGGATGAGCGACTTGCCGTGCAGAGGATTTCGGCAGACCTCGTCGGGCGTCGAGCCGTAAAGCTCAACGAGTGTGGGGAGGATGTCGATGTTCTGCGTCAGCGACGAGATACGCTCGCCCGCGTGCGCATCTTCGGGCAGATGCAGGACGAAGGGAATGTGGAAGACCTCGTTGTAGGCGGGCATGTAGTTCTTGGCGAGGTAATTGTGCTCGCCGAGCATATATCCGTGGTCGGTGGTGTAAATGAACGCTGTGTCGCGCCAGAGATCGTGCTTGTCCATCACGTCGAGCAGCTTGCCGAGGTAGGTGTCCACCATCAAAAGAAGCGCGAGGTAGCGCTTTTTGACGTGCTCGAGCTGATCGGGCGTGACTCCCGCAAGATCGACCTGACGGTACTCGGGCCACATATATAGCGCGCCGTCGTAATCGTCGCCGATCATATCAAGGTATTTTTGAGGCACGTCGAAGGGCTCGTGCGGGTCGAAGGGCTCGATCCAGAGCAGAAAATCGTCAGAGTCTTTATGTTCCTCAAGCCAATTTGCCGCCTCCGTGATCGTCACCGCGGAGGGATAGAGGCTCTCGTCGCCGCAAAAATCCTTGCGGTTGCGCCAATATTGCGCGTTCATCGTGCCGATATGCTCGGGCGGCTCCTCTGCACCGAGCTTTGAGCGGTTGACGTCGGTCTCCTGACCGCGGTGGCAGACCCAGCTATTAAAACGCTGGCAGTATTCGCCCCCGCCCGTTTCAAGATAGTGATAGTGGTCGGTCTCCATATGGCTGAAAACGCCGAGTCTGCCAAGTACGGCGGGCATGGTATCGTCGATAGGCTCGATGGGACCCCAATTTCGTTCAAGGAAGTTGACGCGACCCGTCATAATGTCGCGCCGAGCGGGCATGCAGGGTGCCGAGGCGGTGAAATGGTTGTCAAAGGTAATCGAGCGCGCCGCAAGACGCTCAAGATTCGGCAGTTTCAGTCCGCTTTCGTTGTAAAGCGATAGGAATCGGCGGTTGACCGAGTCGGAGAGGAAAAGTATCGTTTTCATTTAACAGACCTCTTGTTTTTGATATAGCGCGGCAGATAGAAAAGTCCCGGCAGTATCGCGTAGAGCAGATATGCAAGCACCGTCGTCACTCCGTCGGGAAGTCCGCCGAAAAGCGCGGGCAGAAAGAAGGAATTACACTTGAAGAACATATAATCCGATCCGATGGGGGAGAAATTGACGATATTGGCGGGGATCGACATTATCAGCATCGGCAGGGCGGGGAGAATGAGTTCCCACGGTTTTTCAATGCCATTGTATCGGTGATAGCCCGAAATGAGAAGGACGAGCATCGAAAAGAGCATCGTTCCGTGGTAGGAAAGGGTGTGGAAGCCCATAAAGGAGATGCAGGAATAGTTCGAAAGAACGTTTGCGGGATAAACAAAATTGATTGCCGCGCCGAGAAGCCCCATAGTGAAAAGATAACCGCAAGCCGCGAGCTTGACCTTTCGGTTCTTCGAGAAGCAAAAGGGCATGGAATAGAGATAAACGCTGCAGGGGTAGAGGGGCAGAACGCCGCCAACCTCGAAACTGACCTCGTTTCCGAGAAAGGTTTCATATAGCGTTTTGACGATCTCGAAGATCACAAAAAACGCCCATAGCGTCAAAAGGAGCTTTCTTTGCGCGCTTTCCGACTTCTTTGCTACGCGGAAAGCCGAATGGATGATAACTGCCAGCAGACAGGCAGAAAATATCAGATGAAGCGGGGAAAACAGCCTTCCCGGCAAATCAAGCCCGCCGAGAAAGTCCTTGTGAGTGAAGAAGTTTTCAATCAGCTTTATCATTTTTGACCTCTCAAAACAGATGTGATTTCGGGTGTATTATAGCACAATAAATGCTATTTGTCAACAAGAAAAAAGGCGCCTTTTGGCGCCTTTTGGCTTATTGATAATAAATGCTGTATTTGGTTACTCCGTCGATGACCTCGCCATCGATCTGCAGGGGACGGGGAGAATCGAACTCGACCGTGATCTTTTTGCCCGAGCGAACGTCGACCTTCTTTTGGTTCTTGACGTGCTCACCCTTGAAGAGAGAGGGGAAGATGATCAAGGTCTGCAGCTTGCCCGTGTCGTGGAATACGCAAGTGGAAACGATTCCCTTGCCGCCAAGTCTGTCCTGTGTGGGGCAGGGCATCATACCGCCGCCGTAGTAGCGTCCGTTCATGCCCGATGCAAGCCAGATTCTCTTGTAACGGCGTGCATCGCCGTCAACCGTCACGCATCCGCCGCAGGTCTTGTATTTGCCAAGAAGACCCTTGATCGCGATGGCGGTGTAATTGATCTTTTCCACCTTCTGCGCCTTCATCTCGTCGCCGACAAGACAGCAATAACCGTCAATGCCGTAGCCGACGCCGTTGAGAACCTTGAATTTTTTGCCGTTTACTTCGCAAATCGGAATATTTTCTATGTACTTGTTGATGAGAATGGGCTCGGTCTGCTCGGAGATATCAAGGTCGCGCAGGAAGTCGTTGCCCGAGCCCGACGCCATATAGTAAACGTCTCCGTGAGGAATGCCTTCGATCTCGTTTATGAATCGATTGAGCGTGCCGTCACCGCCGCAAATGATGAGAGAAGCTTCCTGCTTGTCTGCAAGGAAGTCTGCATAGGAGGCTATCTCGGTCATTGCAACGATCTCTGCATCTTCATATTTAAGGTTCTTAGCTGTCGTTTCGCTCATGCCGTTGCCTGCATGGGGGTTATAAAGTATATAATATTTAGCTGCCATTTGTCCTCTCGCTTTCATTTTTTACCAAGCTATATTATACACGAAAAATGTCAACTGGTTTTCACGTTAAGGTCAATTATTGTTGAAATACAGTGATAATATGGGAACGAGTGAACAGTGGTCAGAAAGACGCGGGGACATATATAATTTTGTGTAGTGTGTTTATGATTACGTAAGATAAATAACTTAATAAGTAAACAATAAGAAATCTCGGATACTGTGAAGCAAGCTTCAAAATATCCGAGATTCAAAATTAAATTATCGTTCGCATCTTTCTGATCACTTATTTAAGGATCTCCTCAATGGGCGAGCCCTGTGCATCGGGAAGATCGGCGCCGAGAAGCTTTGCGTAGGTGGGAGCCTCGTCAACGATGGGACGGCGGTCGATGACCACGCCCTCCTTGATGCTCGGTCCCTTTGCAACGAGAGTCGGCTGCGGGCCAAGATCGGGATAGTAGCCGTGGGTAGCTCTGCCGAAGCGGAAGTCGGTGAGGTCGAGCTTTGCAACGAGCGGACGCTTGCAGCTGTCCGAGAAGGAGGTGTAGCCGTCCGACTCGAGAACGAAGGAGAAGACGCCGTCAAGATGCTCTTTTTCTGCAATTTCCTCGCGGGTAAACACCTGCGAGAAGCCATAGATACCCTCGTCGCGGAGGTCGCAGAGAAGCTTGTAAACGCGGTCGTGGAGCTCCTTGTCGGAGGGGTCCTTCAGATAAACGAGCGAGGACATCGCGTTCGAGAGGCAGTATGCTCTGTAATCGACGCACTTGCCCTTTTCGTTGACGTCAACAAGGCCGTGATCGGCAAGAAGTGCGTTGAGCTTGATGGTGCGCTTGATCTCAAGCTGACCGTGGTCGCTGACCATGAAGATGTCGGTATCCTCAAGCACGCCTGCTTCCTCGAGAGCCTCGCAAATCTGACCGAGATGCTTGTCAACGCGGTCGAGCTCGGGGTAGAGGTGGGGGCCGAATGCGCCCTGGGTGTGGCGGATGCCGTCGATCTGACCGTTGTGAACGAAGGTCACCTCGGGCGCGTACTTTCTGATAATGTCAGCAGCACAAGCGATAAGGAATTCATCGTCGTAGGGGTGTACCATAAAGTTCTTTCTGCCGCCCTTGACATAGTCGGGGTGGAGCAGATCTGCGTGGCTCTTGATGATCTCGATGACCTCGGGGGACGAGCCCGCGTCTGCGAAGGAGGATTCAAGAGTATCGCCCTTATTCGGCATCCAGTATTCGTTGATAAGGTAGTCAACGTCGGGGTGGCAACCCGTACAGGTCCAGAAGATCGAGGCGGTGGTATAGCCCTGTTCCTTTGCCGCGGTGAAGATATCCTTGACCTTTACGCTGTCGTGGAACCAAAGCCACTTATCTTCCTTTGAATCGGTGGTGAAGGAGTAATTTGAATAAACTCCCGTCTTGTCGGCGTAGCAACCCGTCATCATGCTGACGTGGTTCGGGTAGGTTACGGTCGGGTAGATCGAACGGATGCGCTCAACGCAGCTTCCGCCCTCAAGGTACTTTTTGAAGTTGGGCTTTGTGCGGAGATACGCAAGATCTTCAAAAACCATTGCGTCAACCGAAAATACCAATAATCTTTTTTTCATAAAAAGCCTCTTTCTCATAAAAAATTATGAAATTACACTTGATTTTTCTATGTAATTAATGTAAAATATAGGTGAAACATATACAGGAGGTGCAAAATGGGAAAAACTCTGCTTGAAATATCCAAGGAGATAGGCGTTTCGACCGCCACGATCTCGCGCGTGTTGACGGGCGAGGATTGCGTTTCGCCCGAAACGAGGGATAAGGTGCTTCGCGCCGTCAAGGAAAGCGGATATGAAAAACGCCCTCGCAGACGATCAGCCGAGCTTCGGGGCAGCGGCACCGTCCTGGTTATAGCGGGTCAGCTTCACAACCCAATAATTCTCGGATTCATTGACGGTATCCGCCAAAGACTTGCCAAAGAGGGTATGCGTACTGTTATCTCGCTGAGTGATTACGACACATCTACTGAATGTGATGCGCTGAAGTACGCCTCAAAAAACGGTTTTTCGGGCATATTTTTGCTTAACGCGATCGAAAGCAAAAAGCTTGTTTCTCTTATTCCCGAGATAAAAACGCCGATGATATTCGTCAACCGTTTTCTGCATTCTGCAGATACCGATGTTGTGACGGTCGATAATTACCGTTGCGGTTATCTTGCCACAGAGTATCTTATTCAGCGAGGACACAGGCGCATCGCGCATATCGCGGGCCCCTCGACCTCGGTTACCTGCCGCGACAGAACGCAGGGCTATTTTGACGCCATGCGCGAGCACGGTATCAGCATAGACAAATCCTTCGTCTTTTACGGCGACCGCAGATATAAGAGCGGGTGCGAATTCGGCGCGCAGATCGTTGCTATGCCGTCCGAAAAGCGATTCAGCGCGGTTTTTTCAACAACGGGACTTATGGCTGCGGGAATGGTCGATACCTTGCGCGGCTACGGTATTCGCGTGCCGGACGACATCAGCGTCATCTGCAACGACGATTACAGCCGCGATTATATGCCTTGCCCGATAGATTTTACTACCTTCGAGCAAGATCCGATACTTATGGGCACCACAGCGGCGGAATTGCTCCTCGAGCGAATTGCCTCACCCATGGGTGCACCAAAACGAATGGTCTTCCCGCCCGTGCTGATTGAAAATAACAGCGTTATTCTTAAAAGATAGTTGCTAGTTTCCGGTTGCCGGTTGCTAGTTGAAGGAGAATTTCCTCGCCTCAGGCGAGGAAATTTTCATTTTAATAAAAGATTTTTAAGCGAAGCGAAAAAATCTACCTTTAACTAGCAACTAGCAACTTGCGACTAGCAACTTATTTCATATAGAGTCCGCCGTTTACGTCGATGATATCGCCGGTGATATAGGACGAAAGATCGGAGGAGAGGAAGAGGACTGCGTTTGCAATGTCCTCGGGTGTGCCGAAGCGGCCCATGGGAATGGTCAGCTTGGGATCATCCTTGGGGTCGGTGAGCCAGGAAAGACCCTGTGCCATAGCGGTGAGAGTTCTGCCGGGGCATACGCAGTTGGAGGTGATGTTGTATTCACCGCCCGAAAGAGCGAAGCACTTCGACATATTGAGAACTGCCGCCTTTGCGGAGGAGTAAGCGCAGGAGGAGGAACGTCCGCCGCGCTCGCCTGCCATAGAGGAGATGTGAACGAGCTTACCGTAGTTCTGCTCCTTCATGATCTCATAAACAGCCTGAGTGCAGAAGAATACGCTCTTGATGTCGATGGTCTGCATCTTGTCCCAGTGCTCGAGGGTGATCTCGTCAACGCGGAGAGTACCGGTGAGACCTGCGTTATTTACCCAGATGTCGATTCTGCCGTAAATGTTACGCATAGCCTCGATCTCGCTCTTGAGGTTGTCGAAATCGGTGACGTTGAAATACTTGAAGGCTGCCTCGTATCCCTCAGCGCAAAGAGCGTCTGCGGTAGCCTGACCCTTCTCGGAGTTAATATCTGTAATAATGACCTTTGCGCCAAACTCAGCAAGTCTGCGCGCGATAGCCTCGCCGATTCCCTGACCGGAACCGGTAACAACGGCAACTTTGCCTTCAACAAGGTTCTTGTTCATTGTATTTTCCTTTCGTATTTTCAGTTAATCAGCTTTCTGCAAATCTAATAAAATCCGTTTTTTCGGTGGCTTTGCCTCCGAAAAAACACCTTTTAGACGAGCAGAGCGAGTCCGCGCGCCGAGGGGAGCTGGCAAAATCTTCGATTTTGCCAGGCGGCGATAAGCGCGCGCTTCTCACTCGTAAAACGCAGTTTTACGAGTGGACAGCGAATCCGTCGAAG
>JAZORB010000110.1:0-8309 GCA_045656385.1 Eubacteriales bacterium
GATAATTAATTATTTACCGAACATAACCTGGTCGACTTCGTCGAGCGAGGGGAATGCGTAGTCGGGCTTTTCTGCTACGGTTGCAGCCTCAACGTCCTCGGGAGTGGTCTCACCGGAGTAAACAAGAACTGCGGTTACGCCGTGCTTCTTGCCGAGTGCGATGTCGGTGTAAAGTCTGTCGCCGAAGATGCACATCTTTTCAACAGAAACACCGGTAGCCTCGCTGATCATCTCAACGGTCTCCTTGTAGGGCTTGCCGAAGTATGTGGGGGTCTTGCCGGTCGAAGCAGTTACGAATGCTGCGATAGCACCGCTGTCGGGGATGAAGCCGGTCTCGGTGGGGCAGTTGAAATCGGGGTGAGTGGAAAGATACTCAGCACCACCGCGAACAAGACGGCATGCATCGTCCATCTTCTTGTAGGTCATGGTGGTGTCAAAGCTGGTGACAACGATGTCAGCCTTCTCCTCATCGCCGGTGAGCATATTGATGCCGGCGTCCTTGAAGCTTTCTACAAGCTCATCGGTACCAACGAGATATACGCTCTTGCCATCGCGGTGGCGGCGGAGGAACTCGATGGTTACGTCGCCCGAAGTCATGATCTCTTCACGTGTGGGAGAGAAGCCGAGCTTCGAGAGCTTCTGAACGTAGAAATCGGAAGTGTGAGACGCGTTGTTAGTGAAGAAAAGAACGCGCTTGCCCGCTGCACGAAGGTTGTTGATGAAGCGGATAGCGAAGGGGAATACGTTGTAGCCAAGGTAAATAGTGCCGTCCATATCAAAGATATAGAGCTCTTTTTCATTGAGAATTGCGGTATCGGGATTCTTGAATGCCATTTTTCTTCTCCGTTTTATAAGTATTTTCTTAAATATTATATCACAGACTTGATTTTTTTGCAAGAGTTTGATATAATATCAGTATGAATAAATATGAAATTTTTCCCGTGAGGACAAAATTAATGGCAGATTACATAATCAAACCCGATAATAAAAAGACAGTTGTCGGCATCGACGTTGGCGGAAGCACAACAAAGATCGTCGGCTTTGCGCCGGGAGGCAAGCTTCTCTCCCCCATGTTCGTTCAGGCGACAGACCCCGTGACATCGATCTACGGCGCGTTCGGCAAATTCACTCTTGAGAACGGGCTGACCCTTGATGAGATCGACCGCATCATGATGACGGGCGCGGGCAGCGCGGCGATAAAATCACAGATCTTCAACCGCGAATGTAAAACAGTATCCGAATTTTCAAGCACCGGCATCGGCGGGCTTTATCTTTCGGGACTCGACGAGGCAATCATTGTCAGCCTCGGTACAGGCACCGCGATCATTCACGCAAAGCGCGCAGAAAACGGCGCAATAACCGATTATCTCGGCGGTACGGGCGTTGGCGGAGGAACCATTCTCGGCCTCTCGCGCAAGATGCTTGGTATCGGATCAATCGAACATCTCGAGCAGATCTCGGAGGGAGGCGACCTCGGACAGGTCGACCTTCGCATTAAGGATATTTCGAAGTCAGGCACCTTCAAAGGCGTCAACGAAAACCTGACGGCATCCAACTTCGGCAATCTTTCCGATCTTGCGGGAAAGAAGGATATCGCACTCGGCATCTTCAATATGGTTGCAGAAACTGTAGTTATGATGTCGATATTCGCGGCGCGTTCATTCGGCCTCAAGGATATAGTTATGACGGGCAACCTTACAACCGTAAAGACCGTTCGCGACACCTTCTCAAGCCTTGCCCCCACCTTCGGCGTGAATTTCATCGTTCCCGAGCTCTCGCAGTTCGGCACAGTAATCGGCGCAGCACTTCAGTAAGGGAGATCTAAAATGAAAGCAGTTGTACTATACGGTCCGAAAAACGTTGCAGTAGGGGATCTTCCTCTAGCCGAGCTCAAAGCGGGTGAGGTGCGCGTGAAAATAGCTTATTGCGGCATCTGCGGAAGCGACCACCACAAGGTAGAAGGAAAAAAGAATACCAGAAAAGTCACCTATCCCGTTGCACTCGGGCACGAAATTTCGGGTGTCGTTGCAGATGTTGGAGAAGGTGTGACAGAGTTCAAACCCGGTGATCGCGTAACCGTCGATCCAAACTGGGGCTGCGGCAAGTGCGAATTCTGCAAGGACGGCAAAAAGTCCTTCTGCAAGAACAGCCGCGGTGTTGTCAAAGGTATGGCGGAATACATAAATTCCCCCGTAGAAAACGTATACCATATTCCCGAAAAGCTCTCGCTTCGCGATGCTGCACTTGCAGAGCCTCTTGCCTGCTGTCTGCGCGGCGCGGATCTTCTCGGAGTCAAGCACGGCGAGCGCGTTGCTCTCGTCGGTCTCGGTGCGATCGGCACGATAATGATCCAGCTTATCAAGTCGGCAGGCGCAGGCGAGATCATCGTTATCGAATACGACGAAACCAAGGAAGCCCTCGCCAAAGAGCTGGGCGCAGACGTTTTCATCTGCTCAAAGGATGAAGATAAGATCGCTGAATACGCTGAAAAGAACAATGTTGACAAGGTCATCGAATGCGTAGGCAACACGGGCGCACAGCTCTCTGCCCTCTCGATTGCGGGACGCGGCGCAACTGTCGTAATGTTCGGCGTTGCGGACTCGGCAAAAACCACGCCGATCTCGCTTTACGATGCCTTCATCAAGGAACTCACGATCAAGACCTCATACGTCAACCCCTGCACTACCTCTCGCGCAGTACGTCTGCTCGCATCGGGTATGCTTGATACGTCAAAGATCATCCATCGCGAGCTGACAATGGAGGAAGCAGCCGAGGAATTTATGAACCCTCAGCTTTCGAGATTTGGAAAACTGCTTGTTAAAATCGATTAATACAAAAACGGAGCGTCCGCGGACGCTCCGTTAATTTTATTTTACGATCATCATGACCGCTGTGAGTATTGCAAGGAATCCGAAGTTGAAAGCAGAGAAAGTGAGAATATATTTCAACGTCTTTCCGGGGTTATGGCTAGTATATTCCTTGAAGGTGATAAGGCTCGCGAGGGATGCGATGAGGGTTCCCGTTCCACCGATATTTACACCAACGAGGAGATCTGCATAGTTTTCGGTAAACTGCGAAAGCAGGATAGCCGAGGGCACGTTACTGATGAACTGGCAAGAGAGAGTGCTGACGAGAAGAGTGTTCTTATCGAGAAGCCAGGAAAGGAAGTTGCGCACGATGTCGATGCGCGCCATATTACCCGCAAAAATGAAGAAGAAAACGAAGGTCAAAAGAAGTCCGTAATCAACCATTCCGAGCGCTTTACGGTCAACAACGATCAGCACGGGAGGAATAACGATAAGTCCGATCCAATAAGGAATACCTCTGAAAACGATTGCTATCGAGAGGGCAAAAAGCGCAAGATAAAGAACGGTTTTCTTGGGGTTGAGTTCAATTTTCTCATCTGCGATCTCCATCGGCTCGTTCTTAACAAAGATCAGACAACAAAGCGTAATGAGCGCAACTGCAAGGACGAAAGGCAGGAACATTATCTGCATAAACTCGCCCGTGGGAATATTGAAGAAGGAATAGAGATAAAGATTCTGCGGATTTCCAAAGGGTGTCAGCATTCCTCCGAGATTTGCGGCGATATTCTGCATGATAAACGTGAATGCCATATACTTTTCCTTGCCCGTGGAGGTCAGAACGAAATATCCGAGCGGGAGGAAGGTCAGAAGAGCCATGTCGTTTGCTATCAGCATCGAGCCGATAAAGGTTATGTAAACGAGCGCAAGGATGCTGATCTTTGCCGTTTTGAAGCACTGCACGATCTTGCGCGCGAGCATATAGAAGAAATTGATATTCTTCAGCGCACAAACAACGGCGAGAACGCAGAAAAGGCAGGTGAGAGTCTTAAAATCAAGATACCCCGCGTATTCGGCATCGGGCGGAACGATAATCGAAGTTATCACTGCCGCGCATAAAGCTATCAGAACCACTGCATTCTTTTTTACAAACGAAATCAGATCAAAATGCATATGATGCTCGCGCTTTGTATTAGTTGAAGTCATTATTCTTCTCCGTTTAAAGGCAAATTTTTCGCTCACCCTATTCAGGGTGAGCGAAACACAAGCGATATTATATCACTTATCATATTGCAAGTCAAGAACAAATTGTTATTTTTTAATATATTTTTCCGTTCTCGAGTATCCAATCGCGCCACAGCTTGTAGCACTTGGCATAGAGATGCACTCCGTCGCCCGAATACTCGGAGCTCATAGCCCCGCTTTCGTCGTCGAAGACCTCCTCAAATCCAAGATAGAAGACCCTTTTATTGTCTGCAAGCGCAGCAAGGCGGCGGTTGAGCTCGTCGATGCGCGTGTTCGAAAAGGTGTTGGGGTTGGAATCCGACTTCTTCTTGGTAACATGCATGTTAGACTGAATGATTATCTTCGCATCGGGCTGATACTGCTTGATATATTCTATCACGGAAGAATAATTCTTGACCACCGAGGTGTGGGAATATCCTATCTCATTGATACCGAGAAGAATATAGATCTTTCCGAATTTTCTTTCGGAGAGAAGCTCGGCGAGATTATACGACGAGGTATCCTTGGTTTCGGATACTTTATCGTCGAAAACGTTATAAACGTTCATTGAGGTGCGCGCGAAATATGTAGCACCCTTGATGCGGGCATAAAGATAGAATCCGACGGTTCTTGAGTCACCGAGGAAAAGGGTATCCGAGAAATACTCCTCGTCGCTCTGCGGAGACTTTGTGGTATCGGGAGTCTTTGTTGTGATGGGAGCTGTGGTTTCAGGAGCTTTCGTAGTCTCCGGAGCCCTTGTGGTTTCGGGCTTTTTCGTAGTTTCGGTGGGTCTTTGCGTTGTAACGGGCGCTTCGGTTGCCGTTTCGGGCTCTTTTGTCACCTCCGGGGCGGAGGTGGTTTCGGGAACCGTTATTTCCTCCTCTGTTTCCACGGGAAGTGTGACGGTGGGCGGAATGAATATAGGCTCGGTGTCTTCGCCATCTAGCACCTCAGCCTCTGTTTCGGACGCAGAGGTAACTCCGTCGCGGACAAAGAACATCAGCGTTTCTATCGGATTTGTGCTGTCAGCGGAAACGATCAGCCCACCCACGACCGCAATCAGGATCGTCACGATCAGGGATATAAGCAAAAGTCCGCCATCGGGATTATTGTTTTTCAAAATGAGATTCCTTTCAGATCAATAGACCATCGGATTTGCGCCCTCGCAGAAGATCAGATACACCGAGAGCCAGAAAAGCGCAAGCATAACTGCAATGGCAAGAGGCTTGATATTTTTGAATTTTTCATACGCTCTTCTCGGAAGGGGAGTCAGGAATACAACTCCGACCGCCATATAAGCGCCAACGTCCTTCAGGTGTCTTACCCAGTCCGTGGGATCAACGTATTCGGGATTTTCCGAGAAGAAGGGGAAAAGGCGGGTGAAATATACGCCGAGATCGGCGAGAGTGATAATATTTGTATTAAAGATCGCCCAAGAAAATAAAATGACCACGGGCAGATAAATATGCGAAAGGACTTTATTTTTTACGATCCAATCAAGCGCTCCGAGCTTTTCAAGAAGAATGAAGAACAAAAGGAACGCCGCCCAGATCATAAAGTTTATGCCGTTTCCGCCAAAGCAGAGGGCATGCCACACGCCCGTGCAAAGCCAGACGACGCAAAGATTCAAAAGAGTGCGCCCCTTCGGGCATCTGCTTCCGCCGAGAGGGAAATATACGTTTTCCTTGAACCATTCGCCGAGGGTCATATGCCAACGTCGCCAAAACTCGCTGACCGAGCGCGACATATAGGGATGGAGAAAGTTATCCGGCGTTTCATAACCGAGCATTCTTCCGATACCTCTCGACATGAGCGAATAACCGTAAAATTCAAAATAAAGATAAAGCGGAAATGCGAAGAATCCAAGCCAGGCGAGCGTTGTCGATATCGAATCAATACCAATGCTGTTAATGCCGTAAAGCCCCGAGACCCACACTCTGATTATTCTGTCGGCAAGAAGGATTTTAAGCGCAAGGCCGATTATAAATTCATAAATACCGCTGTTAACAGAATAAAGGGATACCTTCCCCTCCTCGCAACTCTTTTTCCAATCAGCATAGGTCTGTATTGGTCCGCTGAGAATCTGAGCAAAGTTGACAAGATATGCGCCGATTGCAAAAAAGGATTGCTCGGCTTTTATTTTGCCATCATATACCTGCCGCAGGTAGGACATATTTTTGAACATATAAAAGCTGAAGCCAACGGGTGCGGCAATAGAAATCACCTCGGGCAAGGTTGAGGAAAAAGCCTCGGTGATGATCGAAATGATCTTCGGCGAAAGCAAAGCGCCGGCGTTTACAAAAGTACAAAAGCCAAAAAGCAGCTTTTTGAGTTTTCCATCAGCAATACCAATGAAAAGACCCGCCGCGTAATTAAAAAGCAGGCTGCTGGCAAGTATCGCCATCGCCATAGGATCTCGCGATGCAAGCCAATAAAATACTATGCTTCCGAAAAAGAGAAGGGCATCGCGCAGCTTATTGCCCGCCAAAGCATAAAGTGCCACCATGGACGGAAGAAATATGAATATAAATCCCGGACTGTAGAAAGTCATGCCATCCTCCTTTGCATAATTTATCAATTTAAAATTATACCACATATTTCGACAAAAAGCAACAAATAGCAGCGAATTATTTTCAATAAAAAAGCAGAGCTCGAAGGCTCTGCTTTCAACTGTATGTTTATTGTGCTTTTCCGTAATAAATATCGCGGAGATATGAGGTATAGGAATACTCCGCGCTGTAAACGTGAGGCTCGCCTTTAACATCGACGCCGTATCTGACAGATCCGTCCGCGCTTTCAACGCTTACCGCAGGCTCTGCAAAAAGGCCTTCAATACGGTAGCTGACCATCATTCTCGCCTCGTCATTCGGGAAGAACTCGGCGTTGTCGAGGTATACCGGATCTCCTGCGATCATATCCGATGCGACGGTCTTGCCGTTCACCTTTACGGTTGCCCCCTTGGGCGCGATAACGGTAATGCTGACAGTCGGATTCACGAGGAAGTCGACCTTGTCGAGAACGGGCTCATGAGCGCCGAGATGAGGGGTTGTCTCCTTTCCGGGCTTGAGAGTGAACTGCGCTATCATTTCGCCGTCGGCATAAACGCTGTAAAGAGCATTGTTCTCGGCTTTATAACTGAGTTTTTTGCCGTCAAGCACGGAAGAGAGTGCCTTTTCGGGAGCGCCCTTTTTGTCGTATTCGGAATAGAATCCTTCCTCATACCCGATCATATCGGCGGTATCCGCATAGAGGAAATACTCATTGAAAACTCTTTCCGCCTCATGCTTCGGCTGAATACTCTCGTATTCGGCAAGTCTTTCGTTGATGACTCCGAGATAGATCGCCCAGGCAAGATACGCCACCGCGAAAATTCCAAGCCAGACCGTGGCAAATATCAATCCGCCGCGTGTAAGTCCCTTTTTCATCAGTCCTGTACCTCCCCTTCCTGCATTATCGAATCGATCTCGCTTGCGGGAAGCACAAGATAGGGGATCCACTTTGTGCCCGATTTGCTCATTGCCCTGCTGACGATCTCATCGCGGTAGGTTTCGCTCGGGCCGTGAACGACTGAGAAAAGCCAAGTCCAGCCGAGAGATGCAACCAGAAGCAAAGCAAGCAAAAACGATATCAGGGAGCGAAAAATGATGACATCCTTCGGGCACTTCTTTTCAGAAGGCTTTCTTCTCTGCGCCGCGCCATTGCCATCGAAGGGCTCATCTATCCTCGTCTGAAATTCATTAATATTCATAATACACCAAACCGCAATTATTTATTGTTGATAAGCTCGCAAAGCTTATCAGAAAGGGCGCAGAACTCGGCAACCGAAAGACGCTCGCCGCGAATGTTTGCATCAAATCCGCACGCCAGGATCGCATCGGTGATCTCGGCCTTCGAGATCTCGCCAAATCCTGCGGAAAGCGCGTTCGGCAGGGTCTTTCTTCTCTGCTCGAAAGCCGCGCGCATGGTGCGGAAGAAGATCTTTTCATCCTTCGGCTTACAGGGGCGGTCGCGGTAAAGATCGATGCGCACGACAGCCGAATCAACCTTCGGAGGAGGCAGGAACTTGCCCGCAGGGACCTTCATAAGCTTCTTGCAGGTGCCGAAATAATTGAGATAAGCGGTTACCGAGCCGTAATTCGGCGTTCCCGGAAGGGCGCAAAGCCTGTCCGCAACCTCGGACTGGATCATGACGGTGATGCTGTCGAAGGGCAGACGCGAATCAAGCAGCTCGAGAAGTATAGGGGTCGTGATATAATAAGGCAGGTTAGCGCAAACCGAAAC
>JAZORB010000111.1:0-5359 GCA_045656385.1 Eubacteriales bacterium
TTACATAGAAAGGTATGTCAAAATGAGTAACATTCCGAAAGAACTTGACCAGAATATGATCGTTTCCGCTGATGCGGAGGGATTTGTTTGGTATGATGCCGCAAATCTTGATCTTTACGGCTTTGCGGGTGTTGAGGGCGACACCTACCGCCGTCTGCCCAAGGAAGTAGCTGAAGCTACCAACCCCGGCACCGCAAGAAACGCCTCGCACACCTGCGGCGGCAGACTCCGCTTCTCGACAGATTCGAAGCGCATTGCCATCCGCGTCAAGATGCCCTATATGACCAAGTACGACCACATGCCCATGACCGGCGCGGCGGCGTTCGATATGTATGAGGATTTCGAGAATTCCCATCACTACGTTTGCACCTTCCGCTGCCAGATGACCGACACCGACGGATATACCTCGAAGAGAAGCGTCCTCGGCGGTCAGATGCGTTACTATACCATCAATTTCCCGCTTTACAGCCCTGTTTCGGCTCTCGAGATCGGTATCGACGAGGGCTGTGCACTTGGCGAGGGCGCAAAATACCGCGATCTTCCTCCCATTATATATTACGGCTCCTCGATCACTCAGGGCGCCTGCGCGAGCCGACCCGGAATCGCTTATCAGTCGATAATCTCCCGCCGCAATGAGATCGACTTCGTCAATCTCGGCTTTTCGGGCAGCGCAAAGGGCGAGCAGTCGATGGCGAACTACATTGCTTCCCGTGAAATGACCGCCTTTGTTTGCGACTACGACCATAATGCGCCGACAGCCGAGCATCTTGAGGCAACTCACTATAATTTCTATAAAACCATCCGCGAGGCGCACCCCAAACTCCCCATCATCTTCGTTTCGAAGCCCGACTTTGACAACGGATTTGAGGCAAGCGTTGCACGCCGCCGCGTAATTGAGGACACCTTCTACCGCGCACGCGAGGAAGGCGACAAGCACGTCTTCTACATCGACGGTCAGGGACTTTACCGCGGCTATCACAAGGAAGAATGCTCGACAGACGGCTCACACCCCAACGATATCGGTATGATGAAGATGGCGGAATCGATCGGTCAGCTTCTCACCCGCGTTCTGCGCAACCGCATTTAAGGAGGAGAGGTCAATGAAAAAGATAGTTCTTATCGGCGATTCGATCCGTATGGGATACGACAAATACGTAAAAGAGGCTTTTTCCGAAGTGGCAGAGGTATATTATCCTGCTGATAACTGCCGTTTTGCAACCTACATAATCCGCTGCGTGCACGAATGGAAAAAGAAGGGCGAATGGCCCGACGACGTTGACCTTGTGCATTGGAATGCGGGACTTTGGGACGTTCCCGAGATCCTCGGCGACGAGCCCGTGACCCTCATCGACCAGTATGCCGTCCAGATCGCGCGCATCGACAAGCGTCTGCGTCTGCTTTTTCCCAATGCAAAGATAGTTTTCGCGACCAGCACCGCCGTTCAGGAGGAAAAATATGGTCCCGTTTTCAAGCGCCGCAACTGCACTATCGAGGCGTTCAACGCCGCCGCTCTCAAGGCACTCGAGGGTACCGATACCGTCATTGACGACCTTTACGCCGTCACATCGACCGCTCCCGAGGAATGTCACAGCGACATGACGCACTATTCCACTCCCGCAGGCATCGAGCGTGTCGGCGGCAAGGTAATCGAGTGCATCTCGCGCGAGCTCGGAATCGAGGCAAAGACTGTCGATATGGACACCTTCTATCCCGAGGCATATCCAAAAAAGGTAATAGGTAACTAAAAGGAGATAATCATGAGTGACATCAAAAAAGAAGCTTATGTTGAAGTAGATAAAAATCTGATCGTCGAAACGGTTTTCCCCGACACAGAGGACGTTAAATTCCATAATGTAAGAAACGAGCCATTCGAGCTTTATAATCTCTATGGCGAGCAGGACGAAATATACCGCCGTTTGCCCAAGGCTGTTGCCGAGGAAACAAGCGCGGGCGTAAATAAGCTCGCAAAGGAGACCGCGGGTGTTCGCGTGCGCTTCTCGACCGACTCGGGCTACATCCTCATCAAGACAAAAATGCCCGTCATCGCAAGAAACTCGCACATGACCCTGCTTATGTCGGGCGGATTCGACCTTTACGAGGACACTCCCGCGGGCAGCAGATTCGTCAAGGCATTCATGCCCCCCTATAAGATGGAGGACGGCTACGAGCAGATCATCCGCTTCGGCAGCCGCAAGATGAGATATTTCACCATCAACTTCCCCCTCCATTCGGTAGTTTCCGAGTTTTACGTTGGTCTTCAGGAGGACTCGCAGATCGGCGCGGGCAAGCCCTATAAGAATAAAAAGCCGATCATTATCTACGGCTCCTCGATCGTTCACGGCACCGGCGCATCCCGCCCCGGACTTGCTTATTCAAATATCATCAGCCGCAAGCTCGATATGGACGTTGTCAACCTCGGCTTTTCGGGCAACGCAAAGGCGGAGCTTCCGATAATGAATTATCTCGCGTCGCCTGAAATGAGCCTCTTTGTTTACGACTACGACTCCACGCGCCCAACCCCGAATACCTTGCCGAGACCCACAAGCGCGGATTCGACATCATCCGTGCGGCGCACCCCGATATCCCGATCATCCTCATCACCCGCCCGAACGTGGCAACCAACCCCTCGAAGGCGGAGGAGCGCAAGAAGATCATCATCGATACCTACCGCGCGGCGCTTGACGCAGGCGACAAGAACGTTTACTACATCGACGGCGAATCCTTCTTCCTTGGAATGGAGGGCGAGAGTGATTTTGTAATCGACGGCGTTCACCCGAACGACGTGGGCTACTATTTGATGGCAGAGGGCATCGGAAACACGATCGTTCAGGCGATCGAGCGCATGGGAGGCTCCCTTGAGTGAGTCGGGCGGCGTGATTGCCGTCGAAGCACTTGCCTACCTCGGTGACGCGGCAATGGAGGTTCTGATCCGCGAGAGGCTTGTAAAATCGGGGCTTTGCTCGTCGAAAAGACTGAACGATGCATCTCTTGCCTATGTCAAGGCGACAGCGCAGAGCGAGGCACTCGAGCGCATGCTCCCGCACCTGACCGAAGCGGAGGAAGCGACCTACAAACGCGGCAGAAATCTCGGCCACGGCAAAAATACGCCGAAAAGCGCATCCGTCAGCGAATACCGCCGCGCAACGGGACTTGAGACCTTGTTTGGGCAGTTGTATCTTGATGGCAACACGCAGAGAATGAACGAGCTCTTGGATATTGGGTATCCCGAGCTGGGGGAGATTAGTTGCTAGTTGAAGGATAATTTCCTTGCGGGGATCAGAAATTTTCGATTAGAATTATAAAAACTAATAAACCGTAAAACGGCATCACTATCGTCTATGTTCGCACTCGCAATGCAGGGGTGAAGGGGGCGCAGCCCCCTTCAGCTGAAACGATGTCATCCTGAGGGCGTGCCCGCAGGCATATACGCCCGAAGGATCTCGTGCCGCGCCCATTTACAAGCGCGGCGCGGTGCCATAACGAAGAAGTCTGTTGTGAACCAAAAAACAAAATTATATAGCCTAATGTAATCACTATGGATACAAAAACATATTACGTTTACATTGAAGCAAATCAAAGAAATCGTGTTTTTTACGTAGGCATTACAAATAATATTATTCGCCGCGATAAGGAACACGAAAACAAAGTGCACGAATTCGGATATACCGCAAGGTATAACGTCAACAAATTGGTGTACTATGAAAGATACCACGACGTAAACAAAGCAATAGCAAGAGAAAAATCCCTCAAAGGGATCAATAGGCAAAAGAAACGCGATCTCATTCGTGCCGTCAATCCGAAGTATGATGATCTGAGTGAAGCCTTTGCGCGGGAATTTCGCACACCGGCGGATGCAGAACAGACCACTTCGTAATGGCACCGCGCCGCCCGAGGAACAACTCGGTCGGCACGAGATCCAATGTTTGCCTTCGGCAAACTGTAGGTCTGTCTTCTCGGCTTACGCCTCCATTTTCCTTCGGAAAACCGACAGACCTACCGGGCGTATATGCCTGCAGGCGCCGCCTCAGGATGACATAGTTGAGCAAAGCTCAACAGTCGGCTCTGTCTCGGCGGCTGAACACCGCCGTTTTCCAAGGAAAACCGTCAGAGTCGACGGGCAAGTGCGGTTCGTTGGGCTGCGCCCCCTGCACCCCTGCGTTGTTTGTACAAACATATCATTCTTGGTAAGAAAGGAACTAAAACAATGCCAAATCCTATCATCGAAATCAAAGTAACCAACTTCGGCACCATGAAGGCGGAGCTTTATCCCAAGCTTGCGCCCAAGACTGTTGAGAACTTCCTAAAGCTGATCGAAGAAAAATTCTTCGACGGGCTCATCTTCCACCGCGTTATCAAGGGCTTTATGATCCAGGGCGGCGGATACAACGCGCAGTTCGAGCACAAGGAAGCATCCCCCATCAAGGGCGAGTTCGCGGCTAACGGCTGGGTTCAGAACGATCTCAAGCACACCGCGGGCGTTCTCTCGATGGCTCGCACCTCCGATCCCGACTCGGCATCCTCGCAGTTCTTCATCATGCACAAGGATTCCCCCCACCTCGACGCGCAGTACGCGGGCTTCGGCAAGGTCATCGAGGGTCTCGAGATCGTCGACAAGATCGCCTCGGTAAGAACCGGCACCATCGGCTTCTATATGGCAGACGTTCCCCGCGAGAGCGTTGTTATTGAGAGCATCAGAGTTGTTGAGTAAGAATGAATAAAAAACAAGGATATTGCAATTCGCAATATCCTTGTTTTTTATGATTATTTATCGTTTGTTTCGTCGTCCTTCTTTTCGGCATCGTCCTTCTTCTCGGAAAAGTCCATCTTGTCGATGTCCTCTCCTCGGAGGTCGGCTTTGATGCGTTCGAAGGCTTCGCGGTCGAGGCGCTCCTTTTCGGCGCGCGCTTTTTCCTCTTCCTCGCGGCGACGGGCGTTGGCTTCTGCGCTCTTGCGCTTCTTTTCAGCAGCGATCTCCTCGAGAGCCTCGACGGTGGGTTCATCCGATTCCATAGCGCACTTGAACTGGTCGCCGTCCATTACTTCGTGTGTGAAGAGGTATTCGGCAACGAATTCGAGCTTCGATGCGTTGTCGGTAAGCAGCTTCTTTGCTACCTCATAAGCCTCGGTGACGATCTTGTGGATCTCGGCATCGATCTTTGCCGCGGTCTGACCGGAGTAATCCTGTCGCGCGGAGAAATCTCTGCCAAGGAAGACGTCGCCGCCGCCCTGACCGTAGCGAATGGGACCGAGCTCATCCGACATACCGAGCTGAGTGACCATCTTGCGTGCGATGTTTGTTGCGCGCTCGATGTCGTTCGAGGCACCGCCCGAAAAATCGCCGAAGGTCAGCACCTCTGCG